>JAZRAG010000018.1:0-30651 GCA_045634445.1 Candidatus Spyradenecus sp.
TGGCAAATCTAAGCCAAGTGCCATCGCATTGAAGTTTTCGGCCACCTTTACAGAGGCAAGACCCACGGCAAACAAGCGGACGTAACTGATGATATCACCCATTGCGCTGATAATATTGAGCGGAAGCATACCAATATTGATACCTTCGTTCTTAATATCTGCAAAGAGGGGAATCAAGATAACGCCTGCGCTACCGCCGAGCAGCCACCACGCCCAATCGGGTTGGGTAAACCAGCCTACGACAATGCCGCAAACAATCATGAACATGCTCCAGGTCACGCCAAGCCAGCCAATTTCACCTAACATTTTAATGCTAGGGGCAAGGAGGACGGCATTCCAAATGCGTGCCAACGAGATGTGGCAAACACCGATAAGGAAGCACAAGAACATGATGTTGTCATTTTCGCCCAACCACGAAACGGTAGGAATCGCACTGAGGACCGTGGGCAATGCTTCTTTAGCAATGCCGAAATACGTCCCAGAGAGGACACCCCATACAATAGTGGAGAGGCAGAAAACGGTGAGAATGAGTAGAAGCGGACGAACGGCCTCGTTCTTTTTCAACTTCCACCACGTCGCCAATACGCCCGTCAACATAATTGCGCCGTAACCAGCGTCGCCCACGAGCATGGCGAAGAAGAGGGAGAAGAAGATATAGAACGGCACCGAGCAGTCGCCTTCTGCGTATCCTGGCAGAATGCCGAGCCCTTTGAAGAGCGTGCCAATCGAACGGAATCCGCGTGGAGGCTCCAGCAAGACGGGCACATTGGGGTCATTGGGATCAACGTCATTGAAGACAACACCCCACCCTTCTTGGTCAGCCGTTGCGAGGACCTCCAAGACATTTCGGTCTGGGAGATAACCCTTCATCCATGCGATTTCACCTGCATCACGCAAGTTAGTCGCGACTTCTGCGACAGTCTTTTCCTCTTGGCGATCCTGCAAAGCTGCTTGCAAAGGCTTACGCAATTGAGGTGCAGCATCGGCGAGCTTGACAACTAGCCCAGCCGCCAAAGCCTCTGCCGCGGTGACGCGCGTACGCATTTCCTTAGTGGAAATCTCAGGCGTTGGCACCACTTCAAAACCTTCAGGCAAGGCTTCTGTACGCATCCAAGCGCCATAAACAAAGCCTGTTTCCTCTGCGAAGGTAAAGACGCCATCCGTAGGCAATTCGGCCGTTACGGGCGCTTTAAAGAGCGTGGTTTCAATGCCGGCTGCGGCAAGCGCAGTTATCGTGGCAGGATCCACTTCACCAAAAGCTTCATAACGACGCAGCAGCAATCCATTGGCCAAGACTTCATCACGCAAACGCGTAATAACTTCTGCTGCAGTATTCACCTCTGCGGTGTTCTTGGGCGCAGTCATCTGCTCTGCAGCGGAGAGTAACTCTGCGAATGTGTAAGTCGAAACCTTTGAATTCGCATCAGGACGGAAGGCGAATGTGCCATTCTTCTCTGCCACATCTAATACACGAAGCGCCTGCTCTGCAGCAGTCACTGCGGCTGCAGACTGACGAATCGCATCGCCATCACGCACTTCAAGATTAACATGAACGCACCCCAAATCGCGCAACACCTTCAGCGCCTTTTCACGGGCAGAAGTCGTGCACAGGAGCGTAACTTGCTTCATTGGAACAATCATGCGTCCGCCTCCTCTTTCTTGACGGGCGTACGACCCTTCGCAATCTTACCCCGCACCACCGCAGCAGTCTGCTCATCGCCAATGAAGATACGAATGACGCGGATATTTTCCTTACATTCAGGAATCTTCACCTTTTCGAAGAGGTTGACGCGCTGACCCGTCGTGTGGAGTTCTTCGCGAATCAATTCACGCTGACGCGAAAGGACATCACCTTCAGCACGAAGCGCCATCAATTCTGCGAGCATCTCTTGAGCATCATCCGTCCATGCAGGCGTACGATAAGGATCGAGCGAAACTGGTTCTGCATCAATACCTTCGTAAACGGGAATCGCCACACCTGCGATATTGCCCTGTGCCGTGCGAACACCCTTAAAGGTGACCAAGCGATCGGGCTTAACGGCGACGTCTGAGTAAAGCGCTACCCACGCTTCAAGGCGTTTACGGGCAGCAGCTTCACGCTTTTCGACCTCTGCAAGCTTCGCAGAAATGCCAGCGATTTCCGCTTGCAACTGCTGCTTTTTAAGCTGAAGCATCGGCAGAAAGCGTTGGAAGCGCTTTAACGCATCGGTCTGCGCCTTGAGTTCTGTCTTTGTATGCTTGATTTTAGCCATTATGACCTCACATCAACATGTGCGGCTTCACTCAGGATTTCGGCCAGAAACGATCTGCCATCTTCGATGGAATACCTGTTTCCATAGGCTCAAAGCAGGTTGCAAGAATCTGCCAGCCCAAGTCCAAGGCCTGTTCCAACGGAATATTCACAGAGAGGTCCATCATCTTCTCTTCGAAGAGTGCACCATAACGCAAAAGCTTGCGGTCCCAATCACTCATACGGAAGCCCATGGACTGCTTTTCTGCTGCGTCCTTATACTGAGCGTAGAGCTTAATCATAGCATCCATGATGGTGCGATGATCTTCACGGGTATCCTTGTTCACCTGCTGCTTCAAACGCGAGAGCGAACCGAAGGGTTCGATACGACCATTGCGGAGGTAGAACTGACCTTCGGTAATGTAACCGGTATTGTCAGGCACAGGGTGCGTCACGTCATCACCCGGCATCGTCGTCACAGCAAGAATCGTAATAGAGCCAGCGCCTTCGAAGTCGACGGCCTTTTCGTAACGTGCGGCCAACTGCGAATAGAGGTCGCCAGGATAACCGCGGTTCGAAGGGATCTGTTCCATCGTAATAGCGATTTCCTTCATCGCGTCAGCGAAGGAGGTCATATCCGTCAAAAGCACAAGGACGCGCTTACCCTTCAAGGCGAACTGTTCTGCCACGGCGAGCGAAACGTCCGGCACGAGCATACATTCCACCACGGGGTCTGCAGCCGTATGCACAAACATCACCGTGCGAGAAAGTGCACCCGAAGCATCCAACGTATCGCGGAAAGCGAGATAGTCGTCGTGCTTCAAACCCATGCCGCCGAGAATAATGATATCCACTTCTGCCTGAAGTGCGATACGTGCGAGCAAGTCATTATAAGGTTCACCAGCACGAGCGAAAATCGGGAGCTTCTGACTTTCAACGAGCGTGTTAAACACGTCAATCATCGGAATACCCGTACGCACCATGTTACGCGGGATGATACGCTTTGCAGGATTCACAGAAGGCGTACCAATGTCGGTCGGATTCATGGTCAACTCTGGCCCATTGTCACGAGGCTTTGCAGAACCCGTGAAGACGCGACCCAACAATTCATCACCGAAAGGCACCTGCATCGGGTGACCCAAGAAGCGCACCTGAGCGTCGGTAGCAATACCACGTGCACCAGCGAAAACCTGAAGCGTCACTTCTTCACCAGCGAGCTTAATCACCTGTGCAAGCGAAGTGCCAGTACGAGAGTCAATCTCAGCAAGCTCCTTATTACGCACACCTTCTGCGCGCAAGGTCACAACGGAGCCGGAAATGTTATCAATCTGATGGTAGAGCTTATGCATGAGGAGCCTCCGTTACAAGCTTGAGCACTGCGTCGTGACGCGTATCGTAGTCTGCACCGCCCATGGGGGTGTTGTTCCAGTCAATGAAGGCCTGTTGCAACTTCAAGAAAGCGTGACGAGCTTCACCCTTATCAGTGTAAGCGTAAGTTTCGGTCACAACCGTTTCCAAGACTGCGAAGGAAGCCTTCTGACGATCCACCGAGCTACTTGCATCCACGTCATTAAAGGCGTTCTGCTGCAAGTACACAGCGTCAATCAATTCCTTCTTAAGGAACATCACGAAGTCTTCCATTGCGGTGCCTTCTTCACCGACCACCTTCATCATCTGTTCCACATCGGCACCCTTACGCAGAATCGTGCGCAATTTTTCAACGCGATCCTGTTCAATCACCGAGCGATACTTACTCCAAGAATCCAAGGGGTCAATAGCAGGGAAGCGACGTGCGTCCGAGCGAGCACGAGAAAGACCGTGGAATGCGCCCACCACCTTCAAAGTAGCCTGCGTCACGGGTTCGTCGAAGTTACCACCTGCGGGCGAAACCGTACCACCGATAGTCACAGAACCAATCGAACCATCTTTCAAACGTACGCGACCTGCGCGTTCATAGAAGCCTGCAATCACAGATTCCAAGTACGCGGGGAAGGCTTCGTCACCAGGGATTTCTTCCAAGCGACCCGACATTTCACGGAGAGCCTGAGCCCAACGCGATGTGGAGTCTGCGAGCAAGAGCACATTCAAGCCCATCTGACGATAGTAACCTGCGAGCGTCACTGCCGTGTACACCGAAGCTTCACGAGCAGCCACAGGCATCGAAGATGTGTTACAAATAATCACCGTACGGTCCATGAGCGTGCGGCCCGTCTTGGGGTCGGTCAACTCAGGGAATTCGCGCAGTGTTTCCACCACTTCACCTGCACGTTCACCGCAAGCAGCCACAATCACAATGTCCACATCGGCATACTGAGAGGTCTGGTGCTGAATCACCGTTTTGCCTGCACCGAAGGGACCTGGCACGCAGTACGTACCACCCACTGCCACAGGGAAGAAGGTGTCCACAGAACGGATACCCGTAGAAAGCGTTTCAGTCGGGCGAAGACGTTCAGCATAGCAGTTGATGGGCAACTTCACTGGCCACTTCTGCATCAACTTCACTTCACGTTCATTGCCTTGAGCATCTGCAACAATCGCGATGGTGTCTTCTACCGTGTAAGAGCCTGCAGGCATTACCTTCTTAATAGTATACACGCCACGCCATGCAAAAGGAATCATAATGCGGTGCGTATAAACACCTTCTGGAACCGTACCGACAGTTTCGCCAGCAGTAAGACGATCACCCACTGCAGCCTTCGGCGTAAATTCCCACTTTGCCTCACGATCAAGAGAAGGCAAGTAAGTGCCGCGCTGCAAGAAGAAGCCGCACTGTTCAGCCAATTCTGGAAGCGGATTCAACAAACCATCGTACACGCGACCGAGCAAACCCGGGCCCAACTCTGCAGCAAGCATGTCGCCCGAGAAATCAAGCACGTCGCCCACCTTCAAGTCACGCGTATCTTCAAACACCTGAAGGTCTGCCACACCATCACGGATACGGACGATTTCACTCATCAGTCGCAAGGTGCGATCACCATCAGGAATACATGCGTATCCGACCTCATTCTGCGCCACGGCACCGGTGAAAGCCACCGTAATCATATTGCCGTTGACGCCTGTCACTTTGCCTGTTGTTTTTTCCATGAGAACCCTTAACTATTGAAATTGTTTCCGATTTCGCGTGTTTAGAGCGTCTGTGTGGGAAGCGCCGCCTCAAGACGTTCTGCACCCACCGCTGCATCACGCGCAGCCTTATGCAATGCCAAACGTAAACGCACCGCATATGCAAAAATCTGGCCTTTACTCATTGGGTCAAACCCCGCGAGTTCATCCGCAGCGCTCCAATAAATGCGCATCAACGCCTCTTCACGAGCCAACGGATCTGCCGAAGATTCAAAAGCCGAAGCCACCGCACGCAAGAGCCACACCGGACATGCCGAAGTCTCAGGCGCAGTATAATTGCCGACATTGCCACCACGCTTCGCCAAACGACGTTGGCCCACCGCACCTGCAATTGCCGCCTCAAGCGCACGCCACTGCTGCACGTAAGGATGATCAGACGCCGCATCATCGCCCATCACAAGCAATGTCACCGCAGCTGCATCCTTCGCAGAAAGCATGCTTTCACAAGACGAAACGAACGCATCCCGCGTGATTTGCGGGGCGCGTTCAGGCGCGAGCATTGGGAGCGAGGCTAATAAGTAGCCGAGACTCATGAGTTAGTCCTTCAGCAATTCCGCCAACTGCGGACGCAACAATGCTGCCAAAGCTTCCGTAACAGAAGCACCTGTAAAATCGTGTTCCACACGACCACCAGCAAGTTTCACGCGGAAACCTGTGCCCATCTGAGCATCCGTCACTACGGTCACATCCTGCTGAGCAGCGAGCTTTGCCTTAAGCGCCTTCACCACATCAGGAGCAGTTGCCACCTCGACAGCGCCATCCTTAATATAAGCCGTCACAGCATCTGCAACCAACTTCTCTACCAAAGGACCAGCCTTCAAAGATTCATCCACAGCACCACCGAGCGTACGCTCCAACAATGCCGTAATATCCTGCCCCAACTTCAGCAACACATCGCGAGCAGCCTGGCGAATCGTAGCTTCAGCACCCTGAGCAGCTCGCTCAGCCTCAGCCTTGGCCGTAGCAAGCGTAGCATCAGCTTCTTTTTTAGCAGCGGAAAGAATAGCTTCAGCTTCTGCTTTAGCCTTAGCGAGAATTGCGTCTGCCTCAGTCTTAGCGGCATCAACGCCTTCACTGCGAATTTTGTTCAATAAAGCGTCTAAGTTTTCCATAGTGAACATCAAACCTTTCTCAAACTTATGTAAACATTGTAGCATTCGCAACCGATTAAAGCAAGCGTATAAACTTTATTTTAGATAAAAACATCAAGCCTACACACCAAACGCCCCAAGACGCACCCAAAGAGCGCTCAAAACGACTTCTGTTATGTAATGTGGATAGAAAAGAGAAGTGAAATTCCCGCCAAAAGCAAAAAAATCGACCTTGCGGCCGATCTTACTTTTCTGGATGGTAGGGGTGCACGGGCTCGAACCGTGGACCCAGTGATTAAGAGTCACTTGCTCTACCAACTGAGCTACACCCCCATAATTGGAGCGAACTAAGGGACTCGAACCCTCAACATCCACCTTGGCAAGGTGGTGCTCTACCAATTGAGCTAAGTTCGCGTTGGTAGGTTGTTTTTGACAGCGTTCCATCTTCGGAAATGGTAGGGGTGCACGGGCTCGAACCGTGGACCCAGTGATTAAGAGTCACTTGCTCTACCAACTGAGCTACACCCCCATAAGAGATGGAGCGAACTAAGGGACTCGAACCCTCAACATCCACCTTGGCAAGGTGGTGCTCTACCAATTGAGCTAAGTTCGCACGCTCAAAAACGGGGCATATTATAGCACTTCCATTTTTTTAACGCAAGCACTTTTTTTCAAAATTTTTAAACTTTTTTCTAAACACCTTGTTTTACCCACCCCACTGCCTTCTAAACCCTCCTCACATCACCCACTCGCAAACACCCTAACCTCATAATAAAAACGTAACCCACACACCAGTCACATAAAAATAAAAAGCCTGCAAACAAACGTTTACAGGCTTAAAACTGGAGCCAACTGACGGAATCGAACCGACGACCTGCGCATTACGAATGCGCTGCTCTACCTAGCTGAGCTAAGTTGGCTTAGCAACGTGCAATATGATATCAAAACCACCACCCTAAATTCAAGCACTTTTTTGAAAAACTTCTCGTTTCGATTCCCCCCACCGCAAAAAGAATCAAACGCGTGAGATTTAGTCTTATTCCATTAAACACACCCCTTGAGGAAAGATCTATTTCCCTTACGATTCAATTCAATCAAAAGTAAAGCGCTAGGATCCAATTATTCCACACATACAACACCTTCTAACTAAGCCTTCTTCAATGCAATGACCAATTTCAAAAAACACCGTTTTCGTGTTTTCAGCCAAAGCCACATCGGCAAGCGACATCTCCACCACGATTCCTCTCTAAACCTGCAATATCCACGTGCATAGGCTTGTTTGTAAGTTTTATGGTAGAGTTTTAAAGTCTTTTTATCTACGCAAAGCCATCGAGACAATTGACCTAGAATTCGACAGTCAAAAGATTCTCTTCGAGCCAAATCAACTTGTAAATTAACTTGTTCTCGTAACATGACCTTATCAAGCCAGCTCCATGTACTGTTTCGACCACCGAAATCATAACTGTCACGAAATTTACGACGCGTTTTCGTGATAAATGCTCCTGGTAAAATTTCTTGATCCCTAATTTCTTCCACTTGTTCAAATAAAACTGCAAAAAGATCTATTTGAGATTTTGGGAAGTTCTGTCGAAGAGTAGTCAGTAGTTGAAGCAGGTTTGAAGTTGAATATGAGAATGTGCCATTATTAAAAACTAAAAGCCAATGGCCACCCTTAGTTAATTGTTCAGCAACACGTTTTCCTCGTCGATGATATTGTTCTTGTACTTTTTGGATTGTCTTATACGAGGTAGGCCAAGTTGAAAAATCATGGGGAAAAAGTAATCCTTGACGTTCATCTTGTAAAAGTATATCACCTAAGTAATCGAGTGAAGATGTTGCTGTTAAATTTTGCGGGGAAAGCTCTTTTGAATTAATCGTTACTTGAAATTGGTTTGTGATTATTTCTGTCCATGTTTGCCACCCTAAATTTGCTCGCGAAGCGTCAATTGTCAACCAATCCAACGGACCACTAAACGAACGCAAGCCGCGCACATCTACTTGCATCGTTGAGGCACAATTTATGCCCAACGAAATCACTCCGTCATAAATACGTTGTTGAGAGTTCATATGAATCAAACTTTTACTTTAAAACCTTCTTTTTCCAAACGCGAAGGCCGAAAAGGAAGCCGCGGCGATAGCCTTTTTTCACGTGAGATGAGTAGACTATCCCTTTTAAGTGATCCCAAACGAATGCAAGGGCTTCTCGTTTATAGGGTGTCTTCAAAAGGTATTTTAAGTAGGCTGGCCATGAGGTATTCCAAATAATATTACACCAGGGTTTTTCGTATTGACCTGCGAAGTGCCGAATCGCAACTTCTCCCTTCCAAATAGTTTTCATCGCATCCGTAACGCACCATGCAGGAGAGATTTCTACAATCCGTCCTTCGTATAAACGATTGAGCACGACTTGATCTGGCGCGCCGAATTCTTCTTCGTCTAAGGTCCGAATGCATTCTTCTGTATCTTCAAAACAGCGTGCCGTAAAGTTTTCGCGGCGAAGCGCATTGCAGTCCATCACAAGGAGGCCAGAATAGAAGTAGACGCTCTTTTCTTGCATGCCGATGGAACGCTTATAGGATGACCAGCCTTGTTCTCTCTTTGAGCCAGGTTCGTGGGATTCATTAAATTCGCGCACAGCAGCAAGGGAGCCACCCTTCAGATCCATTTCCCATAAGCTACGCAATGTCTGATAAATCAAGACGTCTACATCGGAATAAATCACGCGCTTTTCTTGAATCAATTCTGGGATTAAAAAGCGATAGTAGATTTCTTGAGAGAAGTATTCCAAAGCGGTAGGATAGCTATCAAAACGTGAACGGTCCACTTGATGGAATATTACTTTACAGGAATCTGATTCCATTGCAGATAGTAGAGCTTTATTCTGCTCTTGCAAGTCACCGCTTAAAATGTGAAACACAAGCATTTCACCTGGCGCACTTGCCAATGCAGAGGCAATCACCACCGCAGTATGGCGCGCGAAGGAATTTGAAATACAAAATGCTACATGAATTGGGTCTTTTACCTGCATCTTTCCATCCTTTTCCTTAAACTTGAAGCGAAAGTTATTTCATTCCCGCCCAAGTCTTCTTTAAGTATAACATATTCGAATTACTATATTGCGTTCTCAAAAACATTCTCGTGCATTTTAGGATGATTTTATGCATTTTTTACCCTTAAAAACAAAAAGGGGTGTTTTGAACTTTAAAAAGGGTTGTTTTCAAAGTCAATAAGGGTTGTTTTCAAAGTCAAAACAACCCTTATTGGAAAATGCTTATTTTTGAATGGGAATGTTATTTTTCTGAACATATTTAATATTTAATTCAGCAGCGCAATAAAATAAAAAGCGGCTTCCGTAATGGAAGCCGCTTTTATGTAGTAAGCGTTTAAATCTTACTTGCGGTCGGTGAGTGCTGCCACGCCAGGGAGGACCTTGCCTTCGAGGTATTCGAGGGAGGCGCCGCCGCCGGTGGAGATGTGGCTCATCTTGTCTGCGAGACCAGACTTCTTGACTGCAGAAACGGAGTCACCGCCACCGATGATGGAGATGCCGCCATTAGCCTTCACGCCAGAGACTGCTTCGCATACGCCGAAGGTGCCCTTGGAGAATGCGGGCATTTCAAAACAACCCATGGGGCCGTTCCACACGACGGTCTTAGCATCCTTGAGTGCTTCAGAGAAGAGGGCCACAGAGTCAGGACCGATGTCGAGGCCCATCCAGCCGTCAGGAATGTCGCCATGGAGAACCTGGGTGTTTGCATCGGGATCAAACTTGTCAGCTGCGACGTTGTCCACAGGGAGGAGGAACTTCACGCCCTTTTCTTCTGCGAGCTTGAGCATTTCTGCTGCATAACCGAGCTGGTCGTCTTCGCAGAGGGAGTTACCGATCTTGACGCCCTGAGACTTCTTGAAGGTGTAAGCCATACCGCCGCCGATGATGAGGGTGTCCACCTTGGAGAGGAGGTTCTTCACCACTGCGAGCTTATCAGAAACCTTAGCGCCGCCGAGGATTGCCACGAAGGGGCGAACGGGCTTTTCAACTGCGTTACCGAGGTACTGGATTTCCTTTTCCAAGAGGAAGCCGGAAACTGCCACGGGGGCGTACTTAGCGATCACAGCGGTGGAAGCGTGGGAGCGGTGTGCTGCGCCGAATGCGTCATTGCAGTAGATATCGCCGTAGGAAGCGAGCTTCTTACCCATTTCTTCGCACTTTGCCTTAAGTTCAGCCTTAGCAGCCTTGAGGTCTTCGTCGGTCATGTCGTCGGTCTTCTTGACCTTAGCGGTTTCTTCCTTGTAGAAACGGGTATTTTCGAGCATGATCACTTCGCCGGGCTGGAGAGCAGCTGCTTCTGCATCTGCGTTCATGCAGTCTTCGACGAACTTAACGGGCTTTTCGAGGCACTTAGCAAGATATTCAGCCACGGGCTTCAAAGAGAATTCAGGTTCATAGCCCTTGCCCTTCGGACGGCCGAGGTGGCTCATCAACACGAGGGAGCCGCCATTGTCGAGCACGTAACGGATCGAACCCAAAGCACCCTGAATACGCGTATCATCTTTAATGACGCCTTCCTTCATCGGCACATTGAAGTCCACGCGCATCACAACGCGCTTGCCCTTGAGATCCACGTCACGCAATGTCATCTTGTCCATGATTTATCCTTCTTTATGATTGAAAAAACTGAATTAGTATATCACAATCGAACGTTAAACTGAAGTTTATTTTACACAAGCTTGTTGTATTTTGTGAAAAAATGGATATCTAAACGCGTTTTTTAACGTACGTCGTTTGGAAGAAATTGGAAAACTTCTGGGTCAAATGGGTCTTTGAGACGACAGCGACGCTCTTCTATGCCAAGTTTCCAGCCCAAAAGAAGAATGCCTGCGCCCATTGCAAGTGAGAGGGTGACGCCTGGTGGATAATCTAATTCACAAACTGCGCCGGGCATTTGAAGTGCTGTGCGCGCTAAGGCATCTATCCACGAAAGGATTGCCGCATTAAGCCGATTTAAAAGAATGGAGACAGATGGTAATAAAAAACCTGCAAATGCACTAATGCATGCACACCATACAACGACAATTGTCATCGTTGGCACAAGGAGGTTCAACGCCACGCCCACTAATGAAAAGCGCCCAAAGAAAAAGAGACATAGCGGCAACACTGCGATCCATGCCGCAAGCGAAAGCGCGATTAACGCAGCGAAACGTTGGCGCAAAGCCACATGCCACGGGCGTTTTTCTTGAATAGCGCCCCCAATAGTACGACACATGGGTGAATAAAAGAGTCGGTTAATAAAATAGGCCAATGGTTTTGTGTAAAGGAAAATGCCACCCATCACGCAAAATGAAAGCAATGCCCCTGCATTAGCAATCCAACCTGGTTCAAAAAGCAAGACGAGAATCGCAGTTACAAAAAGTGCACTTGCACCATTTGGCCGCCGCATAAAGAAGGGCGCAAAACAGAAAATACAGGCCATCAGACAGGCTCGCGTGGCAGAAGGTGGCACACCTGTAAGCAATAAATACCCACCAAGCGCGGGCAAAAGAAAGAAGATTTGCGTTCGCAAACGAATTCCCCACCACGAAAAAAGCCAAATTAGCAATCCTGCAATAATCCCCACATGAAGGCCACTAATTGCGAAAATGTGGATAATCCCTGCATCAGCATAACGTTGACGAGCCTCATATGGCAAACGGGCGCGCATGCCCAAGACCATTGTTTGCGTAAGAAGCGCCTCGGCTTCACTCACCCCTAAAGCTAAATGTTGTGCTAAAACATCACGAAAATGAGCAAGTAAATACTGCACATTCGCGTGACGATCCTCCGTAGGAAGATGTTGCGCCGATTCACCTCGCGCAGTAAGGGACATCCGATACGCGTTTGAATTTGCGCGTAACTTTGCACTTAGAAGCCACGTTTCACCTGTTTTCGGGAAATTTCCTGATCGATCGTAAAAGTAAACCGATAAACTTGTGCCGTGGATTTCCGTACCATCCGCGAGCCAAGCATCGTCTACAGAGAAACGACAATATGGGCCACCACGTTTACGTTGGATAATGTGGCGATCATTCGAAACAGTCACCTTTAAGTCTAACAGTTCGCCTGACGCTTGATATTCACGTAAACGTTCCAAAACTACAGCATTTCGGTCATGCAAAACCGCCGCTCGCCAACCCGCTAACGCGAAACATACTATCCAAAGGATTTGCGACATTGAACATGTTTTTACACGCCAAGACGCGATAAGCGCCGCCGTTGCAAAAAAGAGCCAAAGCCACGCACCACCAAAGAAAAAACCAAAACCCGTACCAAAAACAATCGCCATCGTCCATCCAAATAGCGGGCGATGGCGACAAAAGCCAATCGTATCATCAAAAAGTTGTGCAGAAAAAGCGCTCATGCTAACCGATTACACTCATGACATTCCAAAATCACTTCTGCGCACAATTTGTATTACTTTAAATCTAATGGCAATAACGCGCGAGCAGCGTAAGGATCGTTCGGCGCAAGGCGTTCTAACGTTTCACGAATTTGTGCTTCTGAAACATTGAAGTAGCGCGCGAATTGTGCTGGCGTTAAAGGATGACGACGCGCAAGCGCTTGTAACGCAGCTTCCGAATACGGCATTCCTACTCCAGTCGTTTCGCTCTGACGATCATTTGCTAACGAGCCAAAGTAAGCCTTCAAGTGCGCGAGCTCCGCTTCTGGCACAACGCGAACACACGAATCCGCTGGCGGACGCGCTGCACTATTCACCGTTACCGTATCAGGATTAAGCGTTTCAAGCAGTTTGTAGACGCGTGCCAACTGTTCTGGAGCGTCATTCATTCCCGGCAAGGCGAAGAATTCCACATCCAATGCGCCATCGTATTCTGCACGAAAAGCCTTCCACCCTTCGTACAAATCTGCAAAATGAAGCCCCACATGCGGACGAACAGTTGCTTGAAAGCTCTCCTCATCCCAAAAGTGGACAGAAATCTTCACGCGACTCGCACACGCAGCATCTTTCCGCACTTCAGGATCTGCAAAAAGCGCACCATTACTCATTAAAAGAGAAGGCAACTTCGTATTGGCACGAATCCAACGTAACACATCGCCAAAATGCGCATGAAGCGTAGGCTCCCCTGAACCACATAGCGTTAGCATATCCACTTCAGTGTGTTCAGAAAGCCACTGTTCTAATTCGCACAACACCTCTTTTACAGGAATGTAATCATGCCGTTCACACGTTGTTTGCGGCGTTAATCCAAGTTGGCAAAAGACACAGTCGTAGCAACACGTCTTCATTGGCACCAAGTCTATGCCTAGACTTCTGCCATAACGACGTGAAGGAACTGGCCCAAATAAGCAGCTCATCGGTGATATTCCTCTTCTAAGCGCGCTTATTCTTCCACGGTTTTCTTGAAGTGTTCGCGAGCACGTAATTGACGACGCGTCTTCATTTCGCTTGGACACGTCGTGTCAATTTCTACTTCATTACTTCCGTAGTAACGGTCGTCAGTGGGTTGTGCGAAGAGATTGTTGCGGTCATCTGCGGAAGGCCACGGGATCCAATCCTGCGTGTAAGTATACGCTGCCTTTGAAAGCGGGATACCCCAAATATCAAAGTAAGGCGTGAGATCGCGACCGACAGCCTTTGACCATGCGCAGCACAAACGATCACCCGTGGCATTTGTAGGATACTTATCGTTCGTATCATTCACCACCGTGATTACGCTTTCTACGCCAAAATAGTGTGCCAAGGTCATATAGAAGACCAAACGCTCAAAGACCTGAGCCTTCATCCACAAGTCAGGCGTATTAGCCGCAACCTTCTGCGCAATGCCATTCCACGCATCTTTGTGAATACGCTTAAAGCTTGTACCATTTAACAAATTCATTGTACAGGTGCTATAGAAGTTGTTCACCACTTCACCATTCCCTGGCAATGCAAAAATGCCGTTTGCGCCCTGCCCCATGTTGTGGCCAATTTCGTGCAATGCACCCCATGAACCAGCAATCTGCAAACCCTTCAAGTTCGTCATACCGCCACCCCATTCCATGCACATAATGGGATAACCCGAGTGACCTGCACCCACAGAGATCTGTGTGTCGTCCACTAGACGCATCGGTGTGAACTTTGGTTCGTTCTCACGCGAAGGAATCTTTAGTGCCTTAGGCTTCTTTGGATCCACTGGAACTGGCTCTTCCGTCTGAGGAATACCGTAACGATCTGCAACGTTTTGTCCCTCTGCCGGCGCCTTTATTGATTCACGAACCAACTCCTCTGTATCTGGCGGAGCGTCAGGATTCATCTGCACCAATTTCTTGTCCAAGATACCCCATTCACGCTTCGCAGCACGGAAATTAGCTGCTTCGGAGTCTGTAGGCAAGCCACGTCCACTCACGCGCAACATAATACATGCAGCCTTACCCCACCATTGTGCGAGTGCTACCATATTCTTTACATTGCGCACATACTTTGATTCCACCGTCAAAATCACGGTCTTCGCTTGAA
Source organism: Candidatus Spyradenecus sp. (assembly GCA_045634445.1). GTDB lineage: Bacteria > Verrucomicrobiota > Kiritimatiellia > RFP12 > DVOR01 > Spyradenecus. The sequence goes on from JAZRAG010000018.1 coordinate 14,937, forward strand.
TTTCTGCCCAAGGCGCAGGATACTTTGAAATGCGTTCATTCCAATCTTCATTCGTATCAATACCCAAGCGGAACCACGGCATCTGCACACAGCCCGACACTTCAATCGTCATCGGACGCGAGCCACCGCTCCATGTAAACCACAACACCCCGCCAAGCACATGGCCAATTTCTTCGCGCTTCTTCTTAATGGTAAAACGACGCACCATATCTGGCCAACGCCACAACGGACGATTGTCCGTAATCTGCTGCCACCCCATGCGCACCTTCGCGAGATTCGGCGCAACAGGGTTATACGGATCATCCATCGGATTGCCATCTTCATCCAACGGCACAATCTTCGGATCGAGCTTATCCGTATGACACCCAATCTGAGCGACTAAGTTACCCGTTAAGCTACCGCACTTAATCGTAACAATTTCACCTGGTGGCACATAAAGACCCGTGCTAATGTACCCACCTTCGCCAGGGTACAACGTCACTTTTTTCGTTACGCGTTCTGCATCATTAGGCACTTTACCAGGCCATAAATCTGCGGACTTTGCGGCATAAAGTTGGTCAAGCGGCAAAGACTGAGCTTTCCAGCTCTGATAACGCACAAGCAATAATTCAAGTGGATACTTAATGCTCACGCCGCGCCCTGGCCCGCAAACGACTTCACCTCCACGACGATAAAGCAATTCTTCCAACGCAGCCTTCAATTGACGCGCATCCTTTGAGACCGAACCGCCCTCCGAAGTATCACTATTAAAGACGCGCATCGCTTCCAAATACGCAGCCATACCCTGACCAGACTGACCAGTTACTGCGCCGCCAACGCCATCTCCGGCCATACCGCCGCCATCTTCTGCGTACTTCTTTTCGCTCTCGCCTTGCGTGACTTCCAAGTGCTGAATCGCTTCAAACCAAGGCCCCACTTCACGCGCGACCTTCTTCATACGTTCACGTTCGGCAAGTTCTGCACGATATTCTGCAGCAGAGGGCAAACCATTTGTTGCTACAATCTTGCGATCGTAGTCAAGCTTTTCAATCACATGGCCCTGCGAATCGGTTTCAACAGGTCCTGCGCCTCGAAACGAGATCTGCGCGGAAGCCGTTAGACTCATCGCGAATACCAAGCATACAAAACAATAACCCTTCATCATTCAAATCCTCTACTTGCGGTAAATTCGAATAACGCCCGTCGCCGCAGATTTACCAAGGCCCATCAATAATGACTCTCGCACGTGCTTCACCCATGCAGTTTCCGAACCCGTTGGTTCAAAGCGTAAAACCTCAACCACATGTCCCGCATCATTCAACTGCACTTGAAAACAAGCGTAATCTGTGGAATCTTCTGTTGATAACGGAGAAAATGTTACCTTAAATTGACTCTGCGTGAGTGCGTCATCTGCCACCCATTTTACACCCGTTTCAAATGTATGCACTTGTTCTGTATCGCGCATCGGTGGCAACAATGTATCGGGCGAGACGCCCTTCTCGCTTGAATCCGAGATTGACACCACTGCGGAGACAACCTCTTTACGCGTACGCTTGGCGGGCTCTGGCAAAAGCGGAGTCAGCGAAATTCCCACTTCTTCATCACTTAAAGCCATCGCTTGACGACGCATGTTTTCGTTACGTTGCAAACGATTCACCATCGCTTCTGTCACATACACCACTTGCAGAGAAGGTTGCGGAAGGCTTTGTGCCGGCTTTTCTACTCTACGTGGTAACTTAAATGCTACCGAAAGTAATCCCGCACTTACCAAAATGGCTAAAAGAATCGGGCCCCACCAATAGGCAATCACGCTCTTTCGGCGACGCTTGCTCCGGCGCATCTTACGCCAACGCATCAAGCGCAACGTCGAAACGCGCTTATTCGGCACATATTGCCGATTACGCTCTCCGATAGGATTCCCGTCTGTTGCGACCATTAGCGCGCCCCATCTCCATCATTCGTTGCTTCTGCGGCGGAAACTGTCACTAAGTTTACCTTTGCCACGCCACACGCTTTTAAGCGTTCAATCCACTCCATTGCGATGCCATACGGAATCGAAACGTCTACAATCAGATTGATCTCATGACCAGGATGTGCTTGTTGCAAAGCTTCTAATTCCGATGGACGGTCTGAGCAGTAACGGCCGTCATCCAACAATAACACGGTCACACCTTCACGGCCTGGCGCCTCTAATTTACGAATCACCGCAGCAGGAGATTGTGCCGAAAGGCCTTCTTCTACTGCGCCTTCTGGCAAAACTGCCACGCGTCCAGGCTGTACAATCGTTTGTTGCGAAAGAATCCACATCATGCCACCGAGGACAATCAAGTTAATCCACGGCACCATCAAAAGGAAGGAGCGCACCGTCTTACTGCGTGGAAAGTTCACACCAGTAAACGAATGCCGTTGCCAAACGTAAGGCTTTGGATTCGAGGGTTGTGCTTTCACGGATTACTCCTTATTCGCCGTCGCCAAATATTCCAACATCAAAGCCATGCAGCTATCCATGTCTAGGCTCAAGGAGTCTGCCTTCAAGACCAAGAGATGATGTGCTGCATAACAGAATGCTGCGCCTACCAAGCCTGCAATCGTATTCACCAATGCACCTGCCACTGCACCCGCAATCGCACCCGTCTGCACCAAAGGCGCCTGCACATCCATCTCTGTCAGCACGGCATAACCGCCCACAAAGGTGCCAATCAAGCCCAAAAGCGGCAACAATTGCGCAAAAAGTGAGAGCAACATCGCACGACGTTCCAAACGAGAGAGTTCCGTATGTGCGCGTACTGCAAGAATTTCACGCAAGCTTTCAGGCGTACTCGAACGATAAATAATCGCTTCTGCTACCAACGTCGGCAAAGGCCCTGCTGCTTCGTCGCAGTTTTCCAAGGCTTCCTTTACGTTGCCTTTATCCAACACATTGAAGACGCCCGGCAAAAAGTCGCGCGGATCAATTGCTACACGACGAAGATAAAGCAAGCGTTCAAAAAACACCACCACTGCCACAAGGGTCATCGTTGTAATTACCCAAAACAGCAATCCGCCTTCCCAAAAAAGACTCATCACTCACTCCTTGTCAAATCATCTGCCGTTTGACGACCTTGTTCTGCCAAACAAACTGCTTCAATATCCGCGCTTCGCCACCGTTCTGGATAATCTCTACACTGCTGTGGGCGCGCCATATGCACACGGCAGAGATTCTCTGCTGTCAGAAACTGACACGGTGCATCCGTTTCGCCCTTCAATACGAGACCACTTCGCGTTGGCGATAAATCCGTATACTGCTCAATGAAATCCGCCACCGTCAAACCAAGTGCTGCCGACAATGCATCTATATCTGCGTCTGTTAAACGCACATAGCCTGGCACACGACAACATGCGCCGCATCGTTGACAAACAAATGGCATTAACGTATCTTTCATTCTTACACTATAGTATAGCGAAAAAAACGCGCGTTCGCCACCCCCCTTGTATGAAATACAAAAAATGATATTTCGCTAAAATTGATTGACCTACCGTTAAAAATCCATTATTCTTGAAACAAACTCGTACTTTACGAATGAAATGCCCCTTGAGGTGATGCTTTCTCCGTAACGTTCTCGTACCCCTCAATCTTTGAGACTAATATGATGCAAAAGTTCCTACTTACAGTCAGCCTCCTTCTTCTCGCCTCTACAGGTTTTTCTATCGAGCGCCTCGTTTGGCGCGAAGAATTCAATCAAACGCGCCTCAATACCGACTATTGGACGCCTGAAATCAACTTCGTACGCAATATTGAAGCGGTTCAAATCTACACAGATCGCCCCAAAAATCTCTCTATTCAAAAGGGCGCTCTTGTCCTAACCGCTCACCACGAATACTTTGAAAGCACCAATTGCAAACCTGAAAGCCCCCATTGGTGGGAAAGTCGTAAGTCCGCCAACTACACCTCTGGCTCCATCAATAGCCGCGGGAAAGTAGAATTTCGCTACGGACGCGTTGAAATCCGCGCAAAAATTGAACACGGGCGTGGCGTTTGGCCTGCGCTTTGGATGATTGGCAACAACCCTGGTGGTTGGCCTTCATGCGGCGAAATTGACATCTTAGAATTCGTCTCTCAAGAACCCAACACCGTCCATGCCACCCTGCATTACACTAAAGACGGCATCTACGAGCATCCCACAAGTCCGCACAATACAGGCAAACCCATTGATAACGCTTGGCATCTCTATGGGATGAATTGGACACCCGAAAAGATTGAGCTCACTTTTGATAAGCAAGTCATCTTCACCAAAGCATTGGATGAAACCACCCAAAGCGATGGCAAAAATCCCTTCCGCGATGGCCTCTACTACCTCATCCTCAATCTCGCACTTGACGGATGGGCAGAAGCGCCTGTAGAAACCGACTACCCCCGCACCTTCTATGTTGACTATGTGCGTCTCTACCAAGACTCCTCTGTCAAAGGTACCGAACTCAAGTTTCCCGTAAAAGAACAAACCGCTACAGAAACACCAGCGAAAAAACGACGCACCGCACCGAAAAAAGCTTCAGCCACCAAGCGCAAATCTAAAAAAAGCGCGTCAACCACACCCCAAAAACAATAACAATCCCTCAAAAGAGCGCAAAAACCGAGTACAAAATACGCTTTTTTGAGAAATTTAAACTTTTTTGTGGCGATAAAACCCTAAATATGCGATACTTTATGGCGTCATATGACGTTACACACCCTTAAGGTAAGGATATTACAATGAAGAAAATGATTTACGGCGCCGTTGCTGCGCTCATCATGGCTACCACTGGTTGCACTGGTTCCTTCCAGTTGATGCAGGCTGTCAATAACTGGCACCGCAACTACGAAAACCGCTGGACTGACGAAATCTGCTACGTCTGCTCCGTCGTGTTCCAGATCTACTCTGCCGCTTACATCATGGACACCATCTTCCTCAATTCTGTGGAATTCTGGGATGGCGAAAATGCAATCCGCGTCGCTGGCGCTGAAGCATCCATCACCCGCGTGAATGCTAACACCGCCATCGTTCAGAGCAACGCCACTGGCGAAACCTACACCCTCACCCGCACCGCTGATGGAACCTTCGCCATGACCGATATGCACGGCAACACCGTCACCGCTGAAGTGCAGGGTTCCCTCCTCTCCATGACGCTCCCTGACGGCACCGTCCGCACGACCCTCATGTAATCTCTCTTTTACAGATTACACGAACAAGGCCGCCCCAACAGGCGGCCTTCTTTTTTACCTTGTCACCAATCAAGACGTCCGTAGATAAAATCCCCTACCTCTCCACTTGACCGATATTTACATAAGTGCGCTCTTTTCCCCTACGGCATTATCCTCTCTGCGACTTAACGTATCTGAGCAAAAAGAAAATCCAATAAAAGTGAATATACCCCAATAGCACTCGTTTACGAGTATGTTCCCCTTATGGCATGTGGTGCTCTTGGGGTTCAGCATTATTACCCCCCTCATTTTGAGGTCTCTTTTGTCTCAATTTGACACTGATAGAATTAAGAGGCAAGACGCCCTATGTCCACTTAAAAGACTACCCATGTTTTGAATGAATATGGGCCGCCTTTTTACACCAAATTAGGCTAAACTTGAAAACAGGTTGTTTTGATGATCAAAAGCACTTGTTTTGATCATCAAAAGAGGTTGAATTGAATCTCAAAACAGGTTGTTTTGAAAAAGGGCTCAAATTGGGCCTCTTTTGAATCAAAAAGCCACGCGGTTAGCGTGGCTTTTTGATGTGTACTCAATGAAGCGTTTGCTTGGTAAGTTTAATCTGGAAGAAGCAGGGTTTTACACCCGAACGCGTTTGAGTCGCAGGAGCCACTTCCATTTCGCCCTCAACAAAGGTGTCTCCACCCACTTCTTCGGTCCATTCGTCCGCAAGGGTTGCCTTCGAATAAAGCTTAATCTGGCCCTTAATGGCGCCATCCTTGGCAGCGCCATTCACGGAAAGCTCAGCGGTCAACGAGATATTGCCATTTTCATCAATCATGATGTTGGAGATGTCGAGTTCCGTAGCAGCTTCCATATTGACCATAGGAGCTTCGTCCAAGAGATAAGCAAGTTCATAGTCCGCGGCTGCAGTCACAGAGGCCAAGGTTTCTGCAGTCACCTTACCTGCTGCAATGACTTCATTCAACCACGTGGAGATTTCCGCCGGCAAGACGTTGTCCACTGCCACATCGCCATTTGCCTTCTTGAGGACGATGGAAGTAGCTTCTGCATTCGGCTCAGGAATCCAGGTCTTGTCATCACCATAGACTGCCAAACCAATCACAAAGCACGGATCATTGTTTTCCAAATAGGCCTTACGATCGTAAGCCAAGACGAGCGACTTACCACCCAAGAGCACCGTGCCAGGCGGCAGGGTGAAGACATCTTCCGAATCTTCCGGAAGCGTAGAGACATCCATCAAGCCCTCCACGGTCCAGTTGCTGAGATCAATCGAGTCCGTATTGGGGTTGGTCAACTTCACACCGCCCTCAACCTTTTCCATCAAGATGGGCGCGAAGGTTTCAGGATGCTCTTCAGGAATGCCCGCATTCTTATCAGAAGCATAACCCGTTTCCCACTCGGTATTATTGATGGAGTGAGTTTCATAAAGGTGTGTACGACGCGGCACAACGTACTTCTCCCACAAGTCGGTGAAGGCTTCATCCCATTCAAGCTTGTGGTCCCAAACGTAAATCACGGTTGTTGTGTAAGAATCGCCCCACTTGGCGCGGTCAAGGACAGCGTCTGCTGCGACCACTTCCTTGAAGAGTTTAACGTAATCCCAGAAAGGCGTATCCTCCTGAGCGGTGCCAGGCGCCTTGAGGTGTTCGTCCATCAACGTGCGCAAACGACGCAAGTACATCTCGCGAATCTCAGGATTTTGCCAAAGCGCTTCCACCGCGTAGTTACCGTTACCCACAAGGCTACCATTTGCCTTGTGCGCACGCACCTTCCAACCACTGTAGAAGGGATGCGACTTAAAGTTATCCGCAGTCGGGCGAAGGCCAATGCGGCCCTGTGCACTATCATCGCCATAGTACCATGCACCAAAGGAGAGGTTGTGGTCATAGGCGAGCGGCATCCAAACGTCATTACCATTCTTATCCCAATAGAGGCTGATATTCGCCCAGATATCGTCCGCTTCCTGCGTAATACGTGCCATTGCGAGATAGTTAATCCACGCGGGAATATCAAAGGAATCATAGACAGCATTCTTCAACGCTTCGCGCTGAGCAGCGATTTCCTCAGAAACTTCCGTACCATTCGCTTCAGCAGCGAGTTCAGCTTCTGCCACGGCCTGAGAGGTAGAGAAGGTTCGCGCCCATGCCACCATCGGTGCGTAAGCCGCTGCGCTGGTTTCATCACCATCATCTGGGGTCTTCTTTTCCACAGAACCTGCGGAGGTGCCCACGCTAGTCGAAATCGTGCCCACATTCTTATAACCATAACCCATCGGATCAAGGCCATAGTAATCTTCAATGAGTTCATCCGTGAAGCGGTTCGAATGGAAGGCGAGCTGATAGAATTCACCATTCAACTGCAAACGCACCGGATAGTGGAAGGGCACCTTATTGCCAGCATTACGCCACATGTGGAAGGAGAGGCTCTGACGAATAAAGGTCGGGTCTGCAAATTCTGCCGTGAAGGAGGTCTTGCGGATTTCTTTGAGCTTCGTCCCCTTCTTCCCTTCAAGCATGTTCTTGCAGGTGAGGGGTTGGCACTTGCTAAAACGCAAACCATGCGACTTCTTGGGGAAGTGTGCCGATGTGTTACCGCGCAGGTCAATACGCACGTTATCGTAATAGGTGTCAGTCTGAGCATCGTAGATACCGCAACGCGCGCCCAAAGGATGAGCCTTTGAAATCGCATCGTAGTCCTTATCCATCAATGTCAAATTTTCATTTCCTTCCACAAAGAGGTGGAACGTCTGCAACTTCTCATGGAGCGCTGTCTGATTTGCGGTGGGCTTCACAATCGTGCCATACCACAATGGGCAATCATCGGGATTATTGCGCGACGGCGAAATCCACTCGCGACCTGCACCATCGGTAATACGCGCACCAAACTGAATCAATAAGCCATTTGCAGGGATATCCGCTGCCGGAATCACACCGACATAACCCGGGAACATCTTATCGACTTCAATCGTTTCGCCTGCATCATCCTCTTCTTCCACCGTACGCTGGAAGACCTCTTCGGTGTAAGTCATCGGCACGTACTTCGTTTCACCGAAATTCGCACGATACATCAATTCCACCTTGGCAATCGCATTCTGATTGTCTGCTGCGATGGGGTGTACGTCCAAAACAATGGTGTAATCTTCGCCCGGCGTTGCCATCGCCTCAGGCAAATAGTAGCCAAAATCTTCAAAGACTTCCTTGTTCGATGGGCCAATATTCGGACCATATGGAATCGCATCATCATACGCATTGGCTTCGCCAGGGGTCATCGTCGGCATAATCGCACGCGTTTCGCCCTCAATTTCGCCAGCGAGTTCTGCCGCAATCAAGACCGACATGCGGCTTGCGTCTTCATCCGCCGTCAAGATCCAAGCCAAAGTACCTTCAGTGGCGCCATCCAAAGCAATCGGCGCGTCCAATTCAACCTCTTTGCCATTCCAAACCAAAGCCAACTGACCTGCGGTCTCAGGCGTAGCGAAGGTCAAGGTTGCCCCCTCTGCATATTCAGGCAAGGTTACCTTCATCTCACCCGTCACAGCGGTGGGCAATGTGTCTACGGATTCATAGACATCCGCAGAATCATCCGTACCAGCTTCTGTGACCTGCGTCGTTGCAAGGGTTGAAGCATTATGCAACTTCGCCACTTCGCGTGCGGGAAGCGTGCCAGAGAAGATGTTGATTTCTGCCATCTCACCACGGAAACCACACCAATAGGAATCATACGAGCCACCCAAACGGTGCGTTACCGTCGCAGGTGTATAATCGTTCATCATTTGCGCATCAACCTTCACACCATTGATGTAAAGTGTGGCAGTCTTCGTTGTTGCGTCAATTGAGAAGGTGACATGTGTCCATTTATTTACTATCAACTGTTCCTGATTCGCAAATTCGTAATTAACCTTTGTTTTACCGCCACGCTGAATGTAGATCTTCCGTTGCTTTGTATCAGCATTCGTGCCAATCAAAAGCAAATATCCATTTTCATCTTGAGAACCATTCCGCGAATCCATTAATGTAATCGCTTCTTGACCAAAAGATGTGGTAAAGGCAGAAGGCTTTATCCAAAAGGCAAGCGTTTCTCCATTTTCACAAAGCGAACGACATCCTTCACGCGTCGCCACATACATCTCATTAGCCTTGATGTCATTCTCAAAGGCATATCCAGCAACAGTCCCATCAAGCACAGAGACTTTTGTTTCAATAAAAGTCCCCGTCACATTGCGCGAGGCGACATTTTCTTCGCGCAATTGCGCGACATCGGTTGCCGTCAATTCGCGATTAAAGAGTTTGATATCGGCAATTTGCCCCTTAAACGTGTGCCAAGAGGTGGAGTCATAGGCATGGCCAAAGCAGTAAGGGAAGGCGTTCTGCAACGCACAATCAAACGGCATTTCCGTTGTGAGTTCAGCCTTGCCATCGATGTAAAGCGTTAAGGCGTCGCCAGCCTTCTGCCCTGCCACCAACACAAGATGGTGCCACTTGTTATCGGCGTAATTGGCATCCGTATTGGAGAGAAATTGCGCAGAAGACGTGCCAGCAGCATTACGCGGTTGAATGGTGATTTGGTTCTCATCATTCAAGAACATGTTAATGCCCATCTTACTATCCGTCTTCGACGGACGGCATTCGAAGAGGGGCATCCCACGTCCTGTGGTGTTATCGGTAATATCTTCAGTCGTAGGTTCAGAACGAAACCAGAGCGAAATGGCGTACATACCCTCTGGGTAAGACGGAGGTGTAACACGCACACCCTTATTGCCAGACGTCATTGCAGAGAAGTCATACGCATTCGCTTGGATAATGCCATCGGCATCCTTTGAGCCCGCGTAATCTTCCAACACCGCAACCGTTTCGTCAATCACAGGCTCAAACGTCACCTGACCTGCGACATTACTTGGCAACTGCGTCGTGCTCACGGTCAAACGCCCTGCGCCTGTCTTCGCTTCGCCACCATTCAATTGATAGGTGTATTCAGAAGCCTCATTCACCACAGGAATGCGATTAAACGCATCCCCAGGGCCAAAGCTTTGGTCATCGGGCAAATCCACAGGCACGATTAAGGTCTGCAAGAGCGTATTTTGGTCAGCACGATAAAGCGCCACATTGGGGAACTTCTTCGGATTCACCTTTGAAGGAAACACCATCACATCATTATCGTAAACCGCGACCTTTTCGCCATCCCAATAATTCGGATAGGCTTCACTCGTGTACACTAGTGTGCGTTCTCCGGGACCTAATTCGCGGTCACACAAAACACGGCGATTCTTTTTCTTGTCTTCCTTACCACGATTCCAACGAATCAAGGCGAAGTCCTTCAAATTGACAGGTTGGTCACCCGTATTCGTCAATTCAATCCAACCCGCCTCCTTACCATTCGGATCCAAGGCATCCGGACGCGGGCAAATCTCTGTAATGCGCAACGTCGCAAAGAGACTCGTCGCCATTGAAACGCCGAGTACAGTTGAGAGCATCTTAAACATGTTCATTGTTGTGGCCTCCATCAAATGTGTCGCAACTACGGACTCGTGAGTTTACCGAACTCACATCGTTTCATTATCATAGCAAAAATTAAGCCCTTCGTCTATTTTTAGACGTCGGGCTTCCATCCTGCGTTTTCAAGTGAACTACAATTACTTCGTGGTGCAGAAGGCCTTCGTAATGCCATCGGCGATTTGACGCGCAATCACCTTTTGCGCTTGCGGATTCGTAATGCGCGCATAGTCTTCAGCATTCGTGATAAAACCGGTTTCAATCAGAATTGAAGGCGCGGGGGTATCGCGCAACACCTTGAAATGCGCGTGACGCACCCCGCGATCTGTAGGCGGAGTCTTTGAGGTGACCCCGTCTGCGGTCAATAAAGCACGTTGCACATAATAGGCCAGACGTGTAGACGACGCTAAATGCGCGTGACCTGCTAAAGGTCCGCGTGCTGGCGAATTTGAATGCGAACCTTCACAACCGACAGCGGGTAAGGTGTATGTTTCAACCCCTTTAGCAGCGACATTTCCAGAGGCATTTACATGAATACTCACAAATGCATCCACCTTCAATGTAGCGCCCTGTTGTGCGCGTTCAGCTAAGGAACGCGTTGTCTTTTCATCTGTACGCGTCATGCTTACCGTATGGCCACGCGCTTTCAAAATCGCCTGTACTTCGCGAGCAATCGCGAGCGTAATCTTCTGTTCGTGTACATCATCTTTTCGACAACCGCTATCCGTGCCACCATGACCAGGGTCTAAAAGGATATTGAGCACTTTTCGCGGTGCCGGAGGCTTCACCAAGGCCGTACGCAGCAAATCAATATCCACACGATGCAGGTCTTGTGTACCTGCGGGTTTATTCAAAAAGTAACTCACGCCATCAATCATCGCAGCGCGTTGGCCAATCGTAAAGTTAAACTCATGAGGCTTTGACTTGCCAGGCGCAATGAGCGTAACCTTACCTTGTTCAACAATACGTTCGGCTTTAGGAATGCCAAGTTCGCGCGTTGTTGTACGATATGTAGGATTACAACCCACCACAAAAAACACGAGCACCAATACAAGCAAATAAGGAGTTAAACGCATAACTAGAGTCCAAAAAAACAAAAGCGTTAAGAGGCAAAACGAAGATTAAATGGATTCGGGTTGCAATGCCAAGACGCCCGTCGTGCGATGAATGTGCGTCAATGCCATCGCCAAAGCATCTGCAGCGTCATTCTGAATCGGCGGTGGCAAGGAAAGGAGTCGACTCACCATTGCCTGCACCTGCGTCTTTTCAGCGGCTCCAGTGCCAGTTACTGCACGCTTAATCTCGGCTGGCGAATACTCAAACACAGGAATACCCCGCTTTGCGCAATTCATTACCACTACCCCACGTGCATGACACAAAATCATCGCAGTGCGCGCATTCTTCGCGTAGAAGACGGTTTCCAACGCAGCTTCAGAGGGTTTCCATTCGTCTAACACGCGCGCAACTTCCTCATCAATCATCTTTAAGGCCTGCGACATTGGAAGCCGCGCGGGCACACGAATCGGGGCGTAATGCAACGCTCTCCGCACAGAGCCTAATACTTGCACCACACCAATACCCGTTGAGCGCAGGGAGGTGTCAAAACCGATTACGACACGTTCAAGTTGTGCCATTAGAAAAGCTCCATCGTCGGCCAAAAACGCGTAGGTTCCACACTTTCTAAGCAATGCTGATCCACTTCTGAAAGTGCGCTGAAGAAATTGAGGCCCGTCATTTCTTCAATCGCATCAATTGAGGTTAAGGTATAACGCGGATGTTTATCGCTACGAATCTCTTGCGGCATATACATCCCTACCACGCGTAAATTCCCCTCTTTCACCATCGCGACAATCTTGAAAAAGCCCTTTGGAATGCGCACCTTACCCTTGAGCGTCGAACGTTTCTGCGCGGGCACTGGTCCTGTAATCACCCACAGCTCTGTATCTTGTTGCGTCAAATCATCTGCGACAATTCGTTCAAGCACCTGCCAAGGCCCACGATTGAGGTCTGGCTTCTGCGGCACGATATTGCTCATCAAGAAGGTTTCATACTGCGCAGCACGCCCATAACGCGTCGCAATCAAGTAGTTTGGCGCCATGTGTCCACGGTCATAACCCGAACGCGTGTAATCCTCTGGCGAAGGACAGCGCGGCGCGTCAGCATCCACCATAAAGGCTGGACGCTCTGGTGGCGCTTCCAACACCTTCGACTTTGGCACCGTATAAAGCACATAGGCTGGATGCCCGCACGTTGGTGACCACCCTACCCAATAGCCTTGACGCTTCAATACCTGAATATCCGCAACAGCCTTCTTGGGATTCGCCACTTCAATCTTGCCAAAATAGAACTTATCCTGCGTGGGCAATTTAGCTGAGAACGGCACCGAAGCATCACGCCCTGTAAGGCCAATCGCATCGGTAAAGTCAGCCGTTACACTTCCCAACTTTTCCAAAGACGACTCTAACACGCCAAATTCCGCGCGTTTAGCAGCAGGCAAATGTGAGAACCAATTCCCAAATATGAGCGCAATCAAAAGCGCCACGCCCCCAATAAGCCCCTTCATCCGACGGGTAAGATGGAAATCCCACGCGGATTTAGTCTTCTTTCGTTTAGATCGCTGAGACTTAGTTGCCATAACCCGCCTTTCGCTTCAACGCATCTTCTGCGATTGCGCAACACTGACGCACCTTATCCTGTTCGCTTTCTGGCAGAATAGAACAGAGATAATCCTGACGAATCTGAAGGCAATTCCGCTCTAATGTTAATGCGCAGCTCGCGGGGAAATAGAGCCCCCCATTACACCACGACACTTGAATTAAGACAAAGTCTGCAAAACTGCGAATTTCGCGATAATCAATCGATTCGCCACGTTCAATAGCAGTCGTCACAGCGCGAGACAATGGACCTGTAAAGGGCAATCCGAAATAGACCTCAGGATGCGATGGCAAATAATCGGTTGCAATCGCTTGTTCTAAGACCGTAAAGATATCCAATTTATCGGCATCACGAACAATATGCACGATTGCGGCCTCTTCTTCGGGCAAATTGGGCGGTAAATCGCGGAAGTTATGGTACTCTATCGCCTTCAAAACTACTGAGCGCACCTCTGGCGTTTCATCATCTAACCATCCCATCCGCAAGATTTCCGCGCAGCTCAACAACGCGTGATTCACGCTCTTGCTATCACTAAATGTGTGATACTTCGTTAACTGCGGAAAACGCCCCACATCATGTAACCACGCAGCCGCTTCGCCCATCGCGAACAACGACTCCGAAAAGCCTTCCCGATGCATCACCTCACGAGCATCCGCTACCACGCGCTTCGTGTGGTGAATCTTTAGTTGAATCATCTCCTCCAGCGGGAACCCCTGGACGTAAGCATTAAAGTTCTTTTCTATTTGCGCAATATTCATACTTACTATTCTAACAAACCTCCTTTCATTCGGCGAAAAGAAGTTGCGAAAAACCTTTCTTAAACACAATCAAACACAGCCGAATCCCACACCCTACCCCAAATTAGAAAACCAAAAGCACGCAGCCAATGCCACGTGCTTTTGATGCTATTCGCAAACCTGCGATTAGTTAGAAGCGCGACCACCCACGCCAGCTGCGGTAGCGGCATTAGCCTTAGCAGCTTCATTGGGGCGGAGAGAACGCACTGCAGCGCCAGCGCGCCACAATTCGCTATTGCGGATCTTGTCCAACTTAGCTTCGAGGCGTTCCTTGTAATCCTTACGACCGCAGTCACGGATCACAGCCTTAGCTTCGGTTAAGTCAGCGACAGACTTGTAGAGCTTTTCGAACACGGGCTTGGTAGCCTTTTCGAATTCAGGAGCCCACTTGAGAGCGCCGTGCTGAGCGGTAGCAGAGCAGTTTGCATACATCCAGTCCATACCCTTTTCGTCCACGAGGCGGATGAGGGACTGAGTGAGTTCTTCCACGGTTTCGTTGAAAGCTTCAGAGGGGCTGTGGCCGTGCTTACGAAGCACTGCGAACTGAGCAGCGAGGATGCCCTGGAGGCAGCCCATGAGCGTGCCGCGTTCGCCGACGAGGTCGGAGGTCACTTCGCGTTCGAAAGTGGTGGGGAAGAGGTAACCAGAACCCACGGTGATACCGAGTGCGAGGGTACGATCGAGAGCCTTCTTGGTAGCATCGATTTCAACAGCGTAGGAGCTGTTGATGCCCACGCCATTGAGGAAGTTACGACGCACAGAGGTACCCGAGCCCTTAGGAGCGACCATGATAACGTCAACGCCTTCAGGAGCTTCCACGCCAGTGAGGTCACGGTAGTGATAACCGAAACCGTGGGAGAAGTAGAGAGCCTTACCAGGGGTCATGTACTTCTTGATCTGCTTCCAAACGGGCTTGATGGATGCGTCAGAGGTGAGCATCATCACGATGGTGCCGCGTTCTGCAGCTTCTTCGATTTCAAACAAGGTTTCGCCAGGGACCCAACCATCTGCGATTGCGCGCTTCCAAGAGCTGTTCTTCTTCGTGCTCTTGCGCTGACCGATGATAACATTCACGCCGTTGTCACGCATATTGAGTGCCTGAGCAGGACCCTGAACGCCATAACCGAGAACGGCGACTACTTCGTCCTTCAAAATCTTCTGCGCCTTTTCAAGGGGGAATTCTTTACGGGTAGTGATGTTCTCAGTGACATCAGCGAATTTGATCTTAGCCATAGTTGTAATACTTCCTTAAACAATGAACATCCCGATTAGGATGAAAATCAACGAATAGTATAAAGCCGAAATGCCCTATTGGTCAAGCACGAAATCACGAAAAAATGCCATTTTGAGTTGTTTTTTCACTTTTTCTCCCCTTTTTCACCCTCTCTCTCCATCAAAGCCTCCACAATCTTCACACAAAGCCCCCTCTTTCACACCGAAATTAGCCTGCGAAAATAGACAGATATAAAAAGAAACCGCGCGGCTCAAATCAAACCGCGCGGTCACAACAACACGAAAGGAGTGTATTCACACTGAAAAAATGGCGGGAGGGACGGGGCTCGAACCCGCGACCTCCGGATCGACAGTCCGGAGCTCTAACCAATTGAGCTACC
>JAZRAG010000019.1:0-22463 GCA_045634445.1 Candidatus Spyradenecus sp.
AGCACGCAACGCCGTTGCCGGCCGTCTCGTGCGAGTGAAACTGGATGTGCACGTCCTTGCCGAGGGGCTGGCGGGCGAGCTTCATCGTGTTGTAGACGGTCGCAGGCGTGGAAGTGCCGGAAGCGTCCTTGAAGCAAACGCGGTCGAAGGGAATGCCGGCGTCCATGATGAGTTTCAGGCGATCGCGGTAGAACTCGGGCGTATGGGTGCCCTGGTTGTCGATGCCGGGGGGAAGGCCCATCATCGTGACGGTGACTTCGTGCTTGAGCCCCGCGTCGTGGATGCACTGACCCGACCACTTGAGGTTGTTCACATCGTTGAGTGCGTCAAAGTTACGAATCGAGGTCATGCCATGCTTCTTGAACATGTCCGCGTGCAACTTAATGATGTCGGAGGGCTGGCTATCCAAGCCCACCACATTCACGCCACGGGAAAGGGTCTGCAAGTCTGCGTCAGGGCAGGTCTTGCGGAATTCATCCATCACATCAAAAGCGTCTTCACGGCAGTAGAAATAGCAGCTCTGGAAGCGTGCACCACCACCTGCTTCAAACCAGCGAATACCTGCATCATAAGCCACCTTCACTGCGGGCATAAAATCCTTGGAGAGAACGCGAGCGCCATAGACGGACTGGAAACCGTCGCGGAACGCAGTGCACATGAACTTAATTTTCTTGCTCATTCGTTGACCAACTTTCTGAATTTTAGCGATTTAAGATTTAAAAGGACCATTAGCGGCGGCTATTCGCCACAGCGATAGCAATTGCGATTGCCGTATCGTCAGAGGCAGGCTTTGCAGCAGGCGTCTTTGGTGTAGACTCAGGGAAGAGTTTCCAGCGGGGAGCCACCTTGCCCATAAGACTCGTAACAATAGCGAGAAGCGTAAGGAAGCCAACGGCAATCCCCATCCCTGCAGTGAGAAGCACTAATCCTTGTTGAAGCATGATTTACCTCTTTACTAAAAATGTCATTTGACGACTTCAGAATAATCAAGCCTATTATAGCATAAAACTTTCAAAAAAGGCCACTTTAATTGTAAGAATTTGGTTAGTTTTTAAGAAATCACACAACGTTTCAAGCTATTTTCAAAAAAAGACAAAAAGTGACAAAAATAATGACTTTTAGCTCGAAAAACACACGAAAACATACCAAAATCTGCATTTTCCTGTCTTAATTAAGCAAATCGTCTCTTCTTTTTCGCACGCTTTAACGGGGAGCTATGCCTCCCCTATCTCTTTTCTCGCTTCTTTAAAAATCGCACGACTCTCAATTAGCGTCATCTTACAATGTAACCCCACGCTCAACCCATTATAATAAAACACCCACCCTC
The DNA here is from genome assembly GCA_045634445.1 of Candidatus Spyradenecus sp. Lineage (GTDB taxonomy): Bacteria > Verrucomicrobiota > Kiritimatiellia > RFP12 > DVOR01 > Spyradenecus. The sequence continues at coordinate 1,328 of JAZRAG010000019.1, forward strand.
TCGTGTTTTATTTTCAGCTAAATCGTTATTTCGCTGAACCCATTTAACACGCGAGAATAACTCAAAAAGGGGGCTTTTTACCCTCATTTTCAAAACAAGCCTTTTTGACTTTCAAAACAACCCTTTTTGAAAATGAAAACAACCCTTTTTCAAGTTCAAAACAAGCCTTTTTACTTTTTGGCGAAAATGAGGCCTCATTTTGCCTTATTCAGGGTTTACAACACGAGCCTTTAGGGCAGACTTAATTGTTTGCGCCATTTCAAGCGTAATACCAGAAATTGACGCGATTTCCTCATCAGATGCCGCAGCCAAACGACGCACTGAACCAAAAGTTGAAAGCAATTGCTGTTTACGCTTTGCACCAATTCCAGGAATTTCATCCAAAATAGAGGTTTTAATAGCTCTTAGGCGAAGTGAACGATTAAACGTAATTGCAAAGCGATGCGCTTCATCGCGTAAACGCATTAAGATGTGCAATGCCTTACTATCGCGCGGCAAAATTAGATTAGGACGCCCTTCATCAAGTACAATCTCTTCAAAGTGTTCATTCAAACCTGCCACAGGGATACGTTCGTAAAGCCCTAATTCTTTCAAGACCTCACGTGTCGCACGCACCTGTAAATTTGCACCATCACAAAGAATTAAATCAGGATAAGTCGCCGTTCCAGCTTCGCATTCATCTTTTAAACGCGTGTAACGACGTCGAATAACCTCTGCCATTGCATGCGGGTCATCATTTGCGACAGAACGGATTCTAAAGCGCCGATACCGCCGCTTATCAGGAATGCCATCAATCGCAGTTACCATGGATGCCACCGTATGTGTACCCATCAAATGCGAAATATCAAAACACTCTATGCAGCGCGGAGGTTTTGCAAGACCTAAAAGCGTTGCGAGATCTGCAAGCCCCTCCTCTGCTGTTTCTTTCTGCAACGAGGGCAGATTGCGCACCTTTGCCTGTTCTTTCGTAAAAGCTTTAAGCGCTAACCATGTATCGCGAAGACGCGCAGCCTTTTCAAACTCCTGCTTTTCAGCCGCCTCAGCCATCGCGACACGCACCTCTTCAAGGATTGCGGGGCGCTCTCCACGCAAGAATGCACACGCTTCATTAAAACGTTCACGATACGCTTCTTCACTAATACGGCCCAAACACGGCGCCGTACAAAAGCGAATCACATCTGCCATACAGTGCTTATGATCATCTTCACATGGCGAAAAAGCCGCGCACTTGCGCAACCCAAAGCGTTTTTCAGTAAAGTCCAGAGCCGTACGTACTTCTGTTGAAGAAGGGAAAGGCCCGAAATACAGCGCACCATCATCACGCATAATGCGACAAGTTACAAGCCGCGGAAAACGTTGCAATGGATCCGCTTTGAGAGCCAAATAGCGTTTGTCATCACGCAACAAAATATTGAATCGTGGGCGATATGTCTTAATCAAATGACTTTCGGTAAGAAGTGCCTCTGCCTCACTTCGCACCACACGAATCTCCAAATCTTCTACGTGATGAACCAAACTTCGCAACTTTGGCGGCGCAGTTCTTAAGGTTGACGCACGAAAATAACTTTGCACACGACGGCGCAGATTCACCGCCTTACCCACATAAATAATCTTCCCAGCACGATCTCGGTAGAGATAGCACCCAGGCTTCTCAGGTAAATGTTTCAGTTTTTCTCGCAAAACGTCATTCATAGAATACGTGAACGTCTTTAAGAAGTCTTCATCCGTACAAAAAGGCAGGATGCGTACGACACGCGCCCTGCCCTTTTCTTTGCCACGCGATAGGCGCGTTTCTATTAATCGAAGTGAATACGCGGGTCGATTAACATGTAGCAGAAGTCGGAAATCAAGTTACCGAAAAGCTGAATCGAAGCCGTCATTACCAACATTGCCATGAAGACTGCGTAGTCGTGACTCATCAATGCCGTCAACGAAAGCTGACCCATACCAGGGATTTCAAAGAGCGTTTCAATAATCATTGAACCTGCGAAAAGCACGCCCAAAACACCACCGAAGCCAGTTGCAATCGGAATCAAAGCATTACGCAATGCATGACCCCAAATAGCGCGACGACGCGTAGCACCCTTCGCAAGCACGGTACGCACATAGTCTGCGCTCATTTGTTCCATCAAAGAGTTCTTCATCATGATGGTCAACAACGCAAACGAAGTCATCACATAAGCCGTCACAGGAAGCACCATGTGGTAAGCACGATCCAAGAAAAGCGTCCAACCGCCAGCAGCTGCGGCCGCATCACTTTCAAAGCCACCGATAGGGAAAATGTCCCAAAGGCCATCAACCGTACCTGCCAAGCACATCTTCAAAATCATACCCACAGCAAATGCAGGTACTGCGTAAGCAGAGAACACCACAATACTTGAGCCAAAGTCAAATGGCGAACCATGTCGCAAAGCCTTCGCAATGCCCAATGGGATACACACCATATAGCTCATCAAAAACGAAATCACACCAAACCAAACCGACACCGGCAAACGGCTACGAATCAATTCCCACGCAGTACGATTGGGATATTCATAGCTCTTCATCTTCATACCAAGACGATCGCGCACCGCCCAGTTGAAATACTGCTTGTAAATCGGCTGGTCAAACCCGAACTGACGTTCAAGTTCCTTCTTCATGTCTTCGCTAACCAAAGCTGCATTTGCACCGCCGCCAGCTTCACCGCCGCCGCCACCGCCACGCATCTTAGCCATTGCCATTTCCACAGGGCCACCCGGCAAGAGACGCGTCAACAAGAAACACGCCACCGTAATACCGAAAAAGGTCGGCACCAACAGCATTAAACGTCGAATTAAGTATTGAATACGATTCATAATCCCAAAAGCCTTACGTAAGAATTCCCTAATACTTTACCATATTCCGCTCAGGCAGAACTCATTAACTCTAAAAAAGTTATGATTTAAGGACAAATCTTCTTCCTAAGATCATCACCTTCTTCAGTATTCGGCCTTTTACGAGTCTACAAAAAGTTCTGCCGTTGCGAACAACGGGTCATTCGTTGCACGAATACCTAAACGGCGCAAACCTGCTTCATCACCCGGCGTGAGCATGTGCGACAAATGCATTTCACAATCGCGCAAATCTGCCAACTTTACGAGCGCAGCTGCTGCGTTTGAGTCCGATGCCGCACAAATTGCAAGCGCAACGAGCGTCTCATCAAGGTTCAACGAACCATAACGCCCCTTCAAAATGCCCTGCTTCATGCCACGTACACTTTCCACCGTTTCAGGTGCCAAAAGGTGCAAATGTTCAGGGATCCCAGCTAAACGCTTCACCGCATTCAACACCACTGCTGCAGCTGCATGCAACGAAGCAGAGTTCTTACCCTGCACAATCGTGCCATCAACCAACTGCATTGCTGCGCCACATGCCACGCCTTCCAAAGTCTGACGTTGAGAAGCTTCATGCGCTGCCTCGCGTGCAGGATGCACCACGGGACGATCTTCTGGATGCAAGCCCAACTGCTGCATCAAGCGTTCCAAAATCTCCACAGGACGCTTGTCCGAAGCGCCCTTCGCCACCGCATCCGAAAGATGACGGAAATAACGGCGAATAACTTCCTGCTTAGCAGCCGCAATGCACACTTCGTCATTACAAATACCAGCAGAAATGCAATTAACACCCATGTCCGTAGGGCTCTTATACGGGCATTCACCGCCCATATTCAAACGTTCCCAGATTTCTCGTAAAAGCGGGAAAGCGTCCACATCGCGGTTATAATTCACCGCAATCTTTTCATACGCTTCCAAATGGAAGGGGTCAATCATATTGATATCGCCCAAATCCGCAGTTGCGGCTTCATAGGCCAAGTTTACAGGATGCTTTAAGGGCAAATCCCAGACTGGGAAGGTTTCAAACTTCGCGTAACCCGCAGAACGTCCTGCCACACGATCATGATAAAGCATCGTCAAACAGGTTGCCAACTTACCCGAACCTGGGCCTGGGCCTGTCACAACGACGATGGGGCGCGTTGTTTCCACATATTCATTTGCACCATAACCATCCTTCGACACGACCAAGTCCAAATTCGAAGGATAACCAGGCACTGCGCGATGCAACTTCACCGTAATACCACGCGATTCAAGTTTATTGCGGAATTGCAATGCCGCAGGCTGACCATCAAATCGCGTAATCACCACAGCACAAACATGAATCTGCCACGCACGCAAACTATCAATGAGCTTCAAAGTATCATCATCATACGAAATCCCGAAGTCTGCGCGCATCTTTTTGCGTTCAATATCCTCTGCGTAAACGCAAAGAATGATTTCAGCCTTGTCACCCAAGGACTGCAACAAACGCAACTTCGCATTGGGATCGTAACCAGGCAGCACACGCGCAGCATGATAATCGTACATCAACTTGCCACCAAACTCCAAATAGAGCTTGTTGCCAAACATCTCTGCACGCTTCATCAAGCCTTCAGCTTGACTCTTCAAATATGCCTCATTATCAAAACCGATGCTAGCCATCTAAGAAATCCTCTTTATTGCGCGAGTCAACTCGCCAAAAACGGGATATTATTCTATCAAAAAAACGAACTCTCTGCACCCCTTCATCTCAAGATTTTCAGTCTGAAAAAGACGATTGAAATTAGGCTCTTCACTGAAAATAGGCGAAAAACAACACAAAACAAAGCGAAAGTGGCGTTAATTCACCAAATCTTCACTAAAAAGCAATTCGTCATACTCATTTTTAAATTTATTTCTAATTCTACTTTAAGACGAAAAAGGTCAATTCTAAGAGAAGAAAAAGATCGTCTACGCGAAAGCTGTGCGGCAATTTAAAAAGAGACAAAATGATTGTTTACAAGAAAAGGGTTGTTTACAAAAACACAGAGAACAATTTAAAAAGAAACAGTGAATTAAAAAGAAACAGTGAATTAAAAAGGAACAGTGAACGATTTAAAAAGAACCAGAAAGGTCGCGATATAGAAACAGATGCGCCAATGAATAGCAGATCAAACGGTAATAAAAAAATCCGTTAGAGAAGCCTCTAACGGACAAAATTGGTCGGAGCGGAGGGATTTGAACCCCCGACGGTCTGCTCCCAAAGCAGATGCGCTACCAGGCTGCGCTACGCTCCGTAATTGGCGGACATTATAGCAGATTTCTTTTAGAATAACACATCTTTTTTACTTTTTCTTTGATTTCGCTGATTACAAAAGGAACAGCCTATGGGCTTTTGGGCGCCATAGGCTGTTGTGAAGTGAAACTGTGTACAACGACACGTTATCGCATTAGGGCTTCATTTGCTGTACGGCGGCTTCAGCAGCCATTTCAACAAAAGGAATCTTGTTGGTAGGATGCACGTTATTCTTTTCACCTAAACCCTTAGAGAAGGTATCTAAGTAAGTCGCACCTGTAAGCTGGCATGCCTTCTGCTGTGCAGCACGATAAGGTTCCCAAGGACGATTCATCACGGGAAGGCCTACCATCAAGAACGGCGTTTCCAGCGTAGGGCGCAAGCTTTCAATCACAGCCAAGAGCGTTTCAAGCATGTAATCATCTGCCAGCGGCTTATCGGGTGCGATATTCACTGTCGCATTCGATTCGCCTTGATACCACAAAACACCATCAATCGGAAGGTGCTTTACCTTCGCGATACCTTCGCGATAGAGTTTATTCAATGGCCACCAATAAGCTTCAATCTTATTTCCCTTACGACGCGGATATTCGCGTGCGCACCACTTGCAGGGAAAATCTTCGTTTTCGTTGATCTGCTTGCGATTGGTTACAATCTTCAAGAGATTGGGGTACTTCGGCTTACCTTGTTCATCCCAAGCGGCCATCACTTCTTCGCTCAAGAACGACTCTGTCGGCGCGCCACCTGCAGCCACGTAAAGAATTGCAATCGGCTTGCCTGTAGCCTGCGCACGACGAATCGCAAAAGAGACGCCCATTGCAGACCAATCCTTCGCATTCTGCGGCGTAATCTTATGCCACTTACCCGTAGCAAAATCCCACAAACGAATGTCATAGTTCGCGGTAGCGGCGGCTTCTTCGTTGGCTTTTGAGCAACGTCCCAAGGGCCAATACATGTTTGACTGACCTGCGCACAACCAAACTTCTGCCTTACCAGCAATATCTTCAGGAATTGCAACGGGAGCTTCTTCTGGCGTGGTCAACGCTTGATAGACGGTTTCTGCGATAATCTTAGCACCTTCTACAGTCGGGTGAATCTTATCAGGGAAAGCCGTGAGCAATACTGGGCGCAAGGGTTCCTGCATGTCAATCAAACGCGCATTCGTCGCTTTCGCCACTTTTGCAAGTTCAGTCTGCATCACAAAGGGTTCGGGGGAACGGTAGAAAGTCTGCCCAGGAGCGAGCGGAGCGAGTTTACCCCAGATGTAGAGCTTCGGCTGCGTCGGAAGCGCTTGATAATCCGCGAGCAACGTCTGATAGTCCTTGGCAAAGGTACCAGGGGCCGTACGTTCTTTCTTAATGAACTCACCGTTATCATTGATGCCTAAGTTACAAATCACGATATCGGGCTGCCATTCCAATGCGGCCTTGTGTTCGGACATGTAACGATAGCCACGAGGCTCATTACCACGCATTGAGTGCAAGTAAATCCCACGTCCCGAGTTACCGAAGTTGCGCACTTCGTAACCTTCGCCCAAGAGTTTCTGTAATTGAGCTGGATACGAATCTTCGTTTCGATTCTTAATACCATAACCATAGGTAATGGAGTCGCCAATACAAGCCACCTTAATGGGCGCTGCAGCGAGGATCGATGTCGCCACGAGGCTAAACAATAGCAACATTCCCTTCATAACCTTCTCCTTTTTGCGTGACGCTTTTAGCGCAAAACATCCGTCGCTTAACGCAGACGGATGGCTTCTTTTAACTTATCATTCTTTTCAACGACTTCTTCCAAGTCTGCCTTCATCCCGTTGAGTCGCGCGGAGTCGGCCGTCGCGGGATCTAAGAGGTTTTGGGTAGAACGTCGAATGAACTCGCTCTCCAACGACCAGAACACGTTACGCACGTAATATTCTGGTGTAGCGCGATGCAACACGGTTATTTCACCCGAATTTGCAATGTTCATGCGCGGCTTTGAAAGCGGCAAGTAAGCGCCCAACATCACGGTGGGGAAAACGGTCCCAGTCGGCACATCTTCTACGCGTAAAAAGATGCGGTCCACATGATTACGCGACCAACGCACCAACTTGAAATTACGCTGTAAGTTCGGGTTGCTAGAAAAGAGTTGAACACCTTGAGAGATCAAACTTCCTGGCACCACTTCAAGCACTTTGATTTCGGTCTCATAACGCTTATCACGGACAATCACACCGAAGGTAATCAAGTACTTTCCTTCTACCGAGATATCCGCAGCCTTCGTGAGGTCAATTCGAAATGTACGCTCTTCGCCAGGCTTCAACTGAAGCGGACGCGGCAAACATCCACCGGGATCGCGTGCGAGGGGTGTACGGTTGCGATCTTCCAGACGCTTGACGTCTAAGGTACCCGCCGGCATGGAGCCCTTTCCTAAGGTCAAGGTGCCGGGGGTGTTATTACGCACCCAGAGTTTGATGGGCACTTCTTCACCGATGACATAACTCAATGATTCAAAGGCCATGCCCACCGAAACGGGGCGAAGTGCTTGCTGCGGCTCGGCGGCCATAAGGACCGCCGCTCCGCAACACATCAAGAACGTTGCTAAGAAACGCATAACTTAGGCTTCTTCTTCGCTCTTCGGACGCGAGAAGTGGGTCAAGCCCTTCGTATCGCGCGTATTGGGGAAGAAAATGGAGAGCACCCATGCGAGCACCACGCAGACGACCAAACCGATACCGCCATAAACGAACGGGTGAGGCTTGATGAAGCTGAGTGCGCTACCAGCGGGAATGCAGTCCAAACCATAGCAGACGAAGTAGTTGGCCAAGAGACCAATCACTGCGGGGATACCACCCACGCGCGGCATGAAGACGCCCATAAAGAAGAGTGCGGTCAAGCCTGCGGTCAACATTGCAATGAACTTCTGGAATTCATCGAAGAGCGAACGCGTCGGAAGCTGTGCGAGCGTCAATGCTGCGCCCACGCCGAGAATACCAATCACGATCACGCAGATACGGCCGCACTTCACCTGCTGCGGACCCGTCAAGGTGGGCTTGAAACGGACCACGAAGTCGGTGGTGATAGCGGTGGATGCGGAGGTGAGGTTTGCAGAGAGGGTGGAGATCGTCGCAGCGAAGATAGCTGCAATCACCAAGCCTGCAATCACAGGGTGCAATTCGATAGCCATGAAGATCGGGAAGACCGAGTCGCTCTTCGGCATCGTGATATCCATCATTTCAGGCGAGCTGAAGTAGTGGGTGTAAAGACCCGTACCGATGGCGTAGAAGATGATGGAGGCGATTACGGAGAGGACGCCGTTGAACCAAATGGAGTTGGCGGCCTTCTTTTCATCCGTACAAGCGATGTAACGCTGCACCACGCACTGGTCAGAGGTGTAGCTGGAGAGGTTACTCACCAAGCCCTGAATCACGACCACCCAGAAGACGGGTTCCTTCAAGAGGAAGCGGAAGTCAAGCAAGCGCCACTTTTCGTGTTCTGCAGCGATATCCACAAAGCCCGTGAAGCCGCCATTGGTATTCATAATGAGAAGGGTCAACACCGTGACTGCACCGCCGAGCAAGACGATACCCTGAACGAAGTCACTCCAAATCACGGCATCAAGACCACCGACGCAGCAGTAGAGAATCGTTGCCACGCCGCAGATGAGGATGCAGTTTTCCACGCCGATACCCGTCACAGCGTCCAATGCGAGAGCGGGGAGCAAAGTCACCACTGCCACACGGCAGACCATGAAGATATTGAACACGGCAGAACCGAAGAGGCGGATTGCCAAGTTGAAGCGCTTTTCGAGGTATTCGTAAGCACTGGTGATGTTCAAACGGCAGAAGAAGGGCAAATAGAAGAAGATTGCGATCGGAGCCATTGCCAAGATGCAGAGCACCATCGGGAAGTAACGCCAGTCGCCGATATAGGTCATCGTGGGAATGGAGATAAAGGTAATCGAGCTGAGCATCGTTGCGAAGATACTCATACCTGCCACGAACCACGGAATGCTCTTGCCACCGCGGAAGTAGCTATCTGCAGTCTTCTGACGAAGCACGAAGATCATGGCCATACCGACCATCGCCAAGAAGTAGATGCCGATCACGACCCAGCTGACCCAAGAGAAAGACCAGTTCTGACGTTCAAAGCTCACCACGTGTGCCACATTGGTACGCACTTTCGGCTTCACTTCACCACCAGCGATGACCACCTTCGGCATCACCTTACCAGCAGCAGGAATCAAAGCCGTAGCTGCACCGCAGCGCGGAAGCACGTCAGCAGGCAATTCGCCATACTCAGTCCACTTACCCGTCACTGCGTGATAAGCGTAAACCGTGCGATTCCAATTGAAAGCTGCAGGCGCTTCGCCAAACATGCGTTCGCGATCTTCGGGCAACATACGGCTCACGCGGTCCCACATCTGACGATTGTAGCCGCCGACGAGCAACATGTGCTGGTCACCGATAGCCTGGAACGTAGCACCAATCGTTGCCACAGGCGCATCTTCAAGCGCCTTCCATTCCCAGTTACCATCAAAATTCTTCGTGTAGCCCCAGCCCTTCACATCAGCCATAGACTGACCATCTTCAGCCGTCACAGCACCGCCATAAACGACGAGTACCATCGACTTCTGGTCACCATTCTGAGCGGCTGCCACAGCCTGAGCACGCGGTGCACCAGGAAGTGCGGGCAATTCACCCCACGTCCATTCGCCATTCACGCGCTTCAAGGTAAAGACGCGATTCGTGAGCTTGCCATCCAAGATACCGCAAGCAAACGCAGCACCGCCATCCCATGCCGTAGCGGCCGTCATCGAAAGCGTACCATAAGGGCATGCAGGAAGTGCTTCAGTCTTACCATCAGCGCCCAACAAGAAAGCCTGAGAAGAAGCACCATCAGCCGTCACGCCGCCTACGCAAATCAAACGCCAGTCGGGATTCACCGCAGTGCCGAGATTGATTGCCACAGAAGCACCTTCTGCAACACCCTTAGGAAGCGCGCCCACCTTTGTCCAAGCATCTGCCTTCGTGTCATAAACCGACACTGTAGCAGAATAAGCCTTCGTAGCTTCAAAAGTAGAACCGCCAGCAACAACCATCTTGTCACCCAGCAAGCCCGCATAAGGACGAGCCACAGCTTCAGGCGCAGTTGCAGTTGCCTTCCACTCCATCTTCAATGGAGCAGCGCACAAAAATGACGCAGCCACCGCCGCTACTGCCATTAGAATTTTCTTGCTTCCCATAAGGAAACTCCTTGATTTTGTTGATTTATCGGCACGCGCGAGCGCGCCACAAATTAAGCGATTGTTACTATAGTATCACATCCACCGCACCTACATCAAGTAAACCCGCGCGATTTAACACGAATTTAACACCCCTTCTAACACCCCCCACAAAAGCCCTCTATTTCAAGCTTTTTGAAAACAACCTGTTTTACGATTCAAAACAACCCTTTTTGAGATTGAAAATAACCCTTTTTCAAGGTCAAAACAACCCTTTTTCAAAAACACCCCAATTCAACCCTTAGAAAAACACCCAAACACCCCTTCTCCTCACCTCACACCCTCCCTTCGCGGAGCATTCCTAGGAAGTCAAACTCTTCTTGGATTAAGATGTCGTTTGATGGCTCGGGATCCTTTACTCCGCGCTTGCCACTATCTTTATCCCTGGAGTCGGAATGTGCTTGAGTATCACGTCCATCGCTATAAGATATTTCTCCGCTGGAGGTGGAGTCCCAAACGTATCCAGCCACCTTTCTATCCATGCCATCAAGCTGTTTAATTATCTCTCCTGTGGCAATAATGTCATAATCGATGCCGCCGTCGAAGAGTCCACTTTCGACCTCTTCATCGCTTGCATAACCATCTTCTGTATTGCCGAAATCTTCATAGTTTCTCCTCCAACTCAAAAGTCGTATATCATTTTTAAGGCTTGGGTGATGGTTTCGTTTTGAGGTTCTATTGCGTGTTTTTCTTTTTTGTGGGGTAGTTAAATTTTATTGTAAACACCGCGGAATCTATTAAAATTCGCGCTTTTTCGCGTTACGCGTATTATTTTATAATGTAAATCTGCTATAATCTGCGTGTTAACACGAGGATATACAATGCGTTTTAGAATTTCTGTTCCCGCGACAAGCGCCAACGTTGGCCCTGGCTTTGACGTAATGGGGTTGGCGTTTGATATGTACAATCGCTTTACTTTTGATACTGATTGCCCCGAAAAATTACAGATTGAAGGGTGTCGCCCCGAATTTGCAGAAGCGAAAAACAACTTACTTTACACGACGCTTGCGCAGGTTTTAGAGCAACATGGCCGCTTAGTGCCAAATCTCCGCATCATTTTTGACACCGACTTACCTGTGTGTTCGGGTTTGGGGTCGAGCTCTACGTGTATCGTGGCAGGTGTGATGGCCGCCAATATCATTGGCAATCTCTCGATGGATACCGAGCAGATTTTGCGCACGGCGACGCAGATTGAAGGTCACCCTGATAACGTCGCACCGGCGATTTTGGGCGGTTTTGTGGCGGCAATTGTTGAAGACGGCTTGGTTTATTGGCACCGTTACCCGATTAGCGACCGCGTGAGCTTCTATGCCATCATGCCTGAAGTGCGTGTGCCCACAGAAGCTGCGCGTGCAGCATTGCCCAAAACTTACTCTTTGACCGACTGTATTTACAACCTTTCGCGCGTACCGATTTTGTTGGAAGGTTTGGAACGCGCTGATCCGCGCTTGATTCGCGCGGGGTGTAAAGACCGCATTCACCAGGAATATCGTCTGCAGTTGATTCCGCAGGGCGATGAAGTGATGCGTTTTGTCACTGAGCAAACCGACGCGGTTTCGGTCTACATCTCTGGTGCAGGCCCCACGATTGTCGCAGTTGTGATTGACGATGATGACGCCTTCTTAAAGCAGATTAATCGTTTCACAGCAGATTTGAATCTCACGTGGACTACGCGTAAGATGCACCTTCAACGTCAAGGTGCACACGTCCGCCTCCTCTAATTGGAGCCTCCCATGGCACGCGTGCTCTATCTTTATTCACAAGCCCTTCGAGCAGATAGCCCCCATGCTCGTCGCACCTTTCAAATGCTCGCATTGCTCAATGAAGCGGGCTTTAAGGCCGACTTGCTTACGTTGCCGGGAGGCGATCCGTGGCCGACAGGACTTGCAGAGCACATTTATGTGACCCCACGCGTGCCATTTACAAAAACGCTGAAACCTTATGGCACAGGCGTTCGTCGTATTTGGGCCTCCATTGTGATGGCGTTGACGACGGTGCGTCTTTTCTTGAACCACCGTTACGACATTGTGCACTGTTCAGACCGCGCGATTCGCATTGGTGGATTGATTGCGTGGCTCTTTGGGACGCACTTCGTCTTTGAATGGCGTAGTTCCTCTGGGCACGACTTGATTCGTTGGGCGAAATGGCGCAGTCGGCGATTCCGGAATTCGGTCAGCCTTGTGATTACTGACACCACTTACACGGTAACCCAACTGCGTGAATCGGGGCTCTATGGCAAGATTGCATCCATCTTGATGTATCCGCATCCGATGCTTACACCATTGCCACCGCCTAAAGTGCGAAATGCGCCCTTCTCGCGTCAGTTCCGCATCACTGCACTCTCCTACGATGACAAACTCTCAGATTTGACACACTTCTGCGATGCGCTTTCGCTCATTCTGCACCATCAAAACATCCACGTAACCTTAGTAGGTGGCACACCTGCAAGTGCAGAACGTTTACGTCAATGTTTAGCACATCGTTATCCGCACACCGCTGGCGCATTGATTATTCGCCCTGCGGCCGCAGATGCCAATGATTTTGTAGAGTGCATCACGGATGCAGACCTCGTCTTCTTACCCGTTTGTCGTGGCATTACACCGCCGACATTACTCTTGGACGCGATGGCTTGCGGTCGCGCCATTATGGCCACGCGTTGCCCTGCGTATGAACCGCTCTTAACGCATCAGAATGCAGCACTCGTGGGCGCAGATGCGAAGCAAATCGCCGATTGCATCCAACATCACTTGCAATCCCCATTACGATGCACCGAATTGGCTCGTCTCGCAGAAGAAACGATTAAGCGCGAACGGAATATCACCTCTGCAATCTCAGCATTGCGGAGCTGCTACACCTTTATCTTGATGGAGCCACGCGCATGATGGAAGCTCCACGGATTGCTCTCTTCACTGACAGCGCACCGCAATTGCTTGAACGTGAATTGTGCAAGCAAGCGCAAACAAAGGGTGGCATTGAAGTGCGTACTTACGCCTTTACTTCGCCACTTGCAGTACAGGACGAACTGCGCGCATTCGCGCCAGACGTTGTCATCGTGTGGCAATGTGCAGAAGCCATCTCTGAGGTTGGGCCCGAGCCTTTGGATGCCGTACTCACGCTTCCCTACACATTCATCGCGTGTACTATGGTGACGCGCGATGATGGCACCTGCGGAAGCGCCGCTTTAACTTGGGAAAACAGCCTCTCGCGCCACATTCTTAAATGGAATGCCCACCTTGTGGAATTGGCAGAAACGAATCCCAATCTTCACATTGTTGATTTAGCCACCCTTCAAGCGCGCCTTGGACGTGCGGTCACCTTTGATGCGCGTCTGTGGGAAATGGCGTCCCTTGCCCTCACGCCGACAGCCGTCCCCTACCTTGCGAAAGCGCTCCTTCAGACGATTTACGCTCTCAAAGGCGACATCCGCAAAGTCTTGGTTACAGACTTAGACAACACCTTTTGGGGCGGAATTACAGGTGAAAGCGGCGCAGATGCAGTCAATCCTGATGCGCCAGGCCATCGTGCCTACCGCGCATGGGTCAAAGCATTAGCGCAGCGTGGCATCTTACTCGCGATTGCCTCGCACAATGACCGCCCTGCTGTTGAGGAGCTCTTCCAACAACACACCTTGGGGCTCACCCTTGAAGACTTCCAAGCGACTGAAATCAATTGGGATCCCAAGGCGCAGATGTTGGTCCGCATCGCACAAAAGCTCAATGTAAGCACGCAATCACTCGTCTTTATTGACGACCGAAAAGAACAACGCGACCAAGTGCGCGCCGCATTACCAGAAGTCGCCGTACCCGAAATGCCAGCTGACCCAGCACAGTGGTTGGAATTTCTTGCGACAGAAAACCTCTTTGAAACACCGCGCATCACGACAGATGATTGTCTACGTGCACAGACCTTTCAAGCGGCAAGCGCTCGTGAAGCCATCGCAAAGACGCTTTCACGCGAAGAATACATCGCCTCGCTTGAGCAGGAACTCATCGCAGAACCGCTCTCTCCCGCGAATATTGAGCGCGCAGCTCAGTTGACGCAACGTTGCAATCGCTTTAATATGCGTGGCACACGCTATTCTGTGACCGACCTTCAAGGGCGTACAGGCTGGGTTTATCGTCTGAAAGACCGCTTTGGCGACATGGGCATTATTAGCGCAGTAGTGATGGAAGGCGCGAAAATTGACGTGTGGGTGATGAGTTGCCGCGTCTTTAATCGCGATGTAGAAGCTCTTATCTTAAATCATCTGCGCCAAATTCCCAATCTCTGCGGTGAATATCTTCCCACCGAACAAAATGCCGCTTGCGCAACAGTGTACACACAATACCATATCCCCTCGCCCCTTTCCGAATCTCAATCGTAACGCACAGCATTCCTATGATTACCACGCTCCAACAGCTTTTTGAAGAAGTGCTTCGTCACACGATGCCCACCCTCACTGCGGCGACACCCTTTGCCGAATTGCCAGGTTGGGACTCAGTGGCGCACTTGGCATTACTCCTTGCCGTTGAGCGACACTTCTCTGCGACCTTCACCTCCGCACAAATGGTTTCAATGAAAACTGTTGGTGATATGATTACGGCATTGGAGAGCACAAATGGTTAATGCTTTCAACGGTTTAAAGCTCAAAGCCCTTGCCTGTGCCTTGCCTGAACAAACGCGCAAGATTGAATCCTTTAAGTCTACGTTTGACGCAGAAAAGGTGGATCGTTTCCGTGAAGTCGTTGGGATTGAACAGATCCACGTGGCGCCAAAAGGCCTCAAAACCTCTGACTTAGCCTGCGTTGCAGCAGAAAAGCTCTTTGCGGAAAACACCACCATCACACGTGAATCCATTGATGTGTTGTTGTTTATCACCCAAACGCCAGACGCTATCGCACCCGCAACCTCTGCGTTACTTCAGCAACGCCTCCAATTGCGCACGTCTATCTTAGCGTTGGATATCAACCAAGGATGCGCAGGCTTCTTAATCGGCCTCCAAACAGCCGCTCATTTACTCGCTTCTCCAACGATTCAAAACGTATTGATTCTCGGCGGTGATACGCTCACACACTGCGTTAATGAAAGCGATCCTGCCACCGCCATGCTCTTTGGTGACGCAGGTTTCGCGGCCGTCATTGGTCGTGAAGCAGACAACACATGGCATATTCAGGCAGATGTTGAATCATCAAGCGCCATCACAATCCCACATCAAATGCCCTTTGCGATGGATGGAACTGCTGTCTTCAACTTTACCATCACAAAGGTACCAGAGCAAATTCAAAGCGTTATGCAAGCTGCAAACCTTCAGGCTGATGCAATTGATTTCCTATTGCTCCATCAAGCCAACGCTTTTATTGTTCGCCAAGTTGCACGAATGTGTCGCATGCCTGAGGCAAAAGTACCATGCCGTATCGCAAATCGTGGGAATACGTCAGTGGCAAGTCTGCCATTACTCTTGTGCGATTTAAAAGCAGAGGGTGTTACAGGAAAGCACCGCGTTGTACTCTCTGCGTTTGGGGTTGGCCTCACATGGATAACTATTGCGCTGACACTTGACTTTGATGTCTGCAATGCCCCAATTTTACATTCCCCTACCCCTTAAAGGAGTTCCAATGACCACTGCAGAAGCACTTGACGAACTTGCTGACATTCTTGGCGCTCCCATCGGGTCACTTACGCCTGAAATGCCGCTTAATGCTGAAGGCCTTCACTGGGATTCAATGGCCCTCTTAGCCTATCTTGCGTTCTTACGTTTTCACTTTAACAAGACGCTTGTCGGCTCTTCATGTGCGGCATTTCAAACGGTTGCCGACCTTTTAGCTGAAATTCCTGAATAACATCAGCGCACATCTTAATAAAAAAGTGGAAGCCTTTGCCTCCACTTTTCTTTTATTCTCGCGTAAATCTTAACGCACAAAGGCTGCGCCCCAACGTAATTTTCGCGACAACTGCAAGTACGGGTTATCTTGTTGCGGCTTAATCACGCGTACAGGCCGTGGCGAACGCACCACTTCTAAACGGTCTTTTGCCGTGATTGTTCCTTGGCGAACGCCATCTGCATAAACCGTAGCGGCTGTCGTCTCGCCATCGATACGTAATACAATCTTTGTCGTATTCGGCACAACAAGTGGACGCGCACTCAAGGTATGCGGCGCAATAACCGTAATCACCGTAGCCTGTGCAGAAGGCAACACCACTGGACCACCCACTGAAAGCGAATATGCCGTACTTCCCGTGGGAGTGGACAGAATAACGCCATCGCACATCCATCGTGCCACAGGATAGCCATCGAGTTCTAAACAAACAGCGATTGCGCTTCCTCCTTCTGCACGCGAAAGCACCACGTCATTTAATGCGTCTGGCGATTGATGCATAGCATTCTTTGCGTCAAAAAGCGTAGAAGCGAGCGTTGTACGTTCTTCCAAAGAATAGAGGCCTGCGGCAAGATCTGCAAGCACTTGTCCGAATCCTTCTTCGTTTACCGCTGTCAAATAGCCTAAGTGGCCGATATTCAAGCCAATCAGCGGTAACTCGGTGCCTGCTAAAGCATGCGAAGCGGAGAGGAATGACCCATCCCCGCCTAGCGAAATCACTCCCTGAGCACCCTTCTCCGCAAAATGAGCGATATCACATGGGAGAATCTCTGCAGCAACAGCAGCGGTCTCAGGGGGTGCCAAAAGCGTAATTCCTGCTCCACGCGCAGCGTTTAAAAGCATCTCAAGCCCCTCACGAGCGCAAGGGCGTGTGAAATTAACCAATAAACCAAGGCGTGAAACAGGAGTCATAGCGTTGCTCACAGACGGACCTTAAGAACCACCTTGCGAACCTTTTCACAGCCCGGCACGCGATGACCAGGAGCATGTGCATCCTGAGGATACAACACGAAGAAGGAACCCTTCGAGAAGGGAACGAGTGCGCCTTCGCCCTTCACGAAACCGATGTCGGATTCAGCATTGTAGGGCTTGAGTTCTTCAAGGTCTGCAGTAAGCGGACGATAACCGATAGCTTCGCAACCTTCGAAAAGATACTGGATATCAGCATAATCACGATGATATTCCAAAGAGCAATCTTCGGGAGCGCGAGTGTTGTATTCCTGCACATTAGCGTAGAGCAATTCGGTGCCGTCTGCAGCCACTTCAATGGCGTGATGACCAGCAGGAAGATTTGCATTTGCGGGATCATTCAACCAAGCGAATGCCTTATCAAAAAGCGGGCCAAGATTGAGCTTGCCAGCATTTTCAAGCGTATCAATAATCATTGTCTACTATCCTTTCTGTTGTTGTGTAATAGTGAAATCGCAGTTGGTATGCCGTTGCCACGGCATCTTTTACTGATAGTCTTCGCGAATCAATGTGCCTTTTTCTTCGGCTTCCTTGATCTTTTCAACGCGTTGCTGCACTTCTGTCAACTTCGCATTGCAAAAAGCCACCAATTTACGGCCCTCTTCAAAGGCAGAAATCATCTGATCCAACGGCAACGATCCGCCTTCCATCTCACGAATCAATTCATCCAAACGCGCAGATGCTGCTTCAAACGTTTCGGGTTCTTTTTTTGTTGCTTTTGTTGAGCTCATTGCTTACTGCTCCGTACTACCATAACGTTCGTTCAACTCTTGACGCAGACGCTCTGCTTCACGCGTACGCCCTTCTGCCTCAAGAAGCTCAATCGCTTCACGAAATGCCACTGAAACGCGAGCTTTATCGTCAAAGAAGATAATCAAGCTCATATTCGCACGCAAGGCTTCTGCATTCCGTCCCAAAGCCTTACACGCTGCTGCAAGACCTGCATACGCCTTTGCACGATTCAAACGCCCTTCTGCAGTGTCCATATCTGCGCTTGCAATCGCCTGTGTAAAGGCATCATACGCCTTCTGATACTCATTTGAAGCCAAGCGTAATTCACCCAAACCAACCGCTGCATCCGCATCATAGGCCGTTTTTTCGGGGCTTAATGCCAATGCCGCTTCATACGCAGCCATCGCAGTAGCGGTCTGCCCACGCCCCTGTGCCGCGCGTCCAATCAACGTCTGCGCCAACACCTTATCTGCAGTCGTTGCTGACGGCTTTGAAGCCAACACGCGAGCTGCCGCTTCAGCTTCTGTCCATTCTGCGCGCTCTAAACGGAAGTCTGCCAACCACCTTAAATAGGTCGGAGCCAAGGACTCAGCATCCTTCAAGCCCAAAAGCGGTTGCAATAATGCAGCAGCTTCATCCTTTTGGCCAAGCGAATGCAACGCTTGCGCACGACGAATGGACGCATCAATCTGACGAGCGTGTCCCAAAGGAGACTGATTATTCTCACCCTTAATGCTCAAGGCCTTCTCTAAAAGGTCTGCTGCTGCCTTGAAATCTTGCGTATTGAAGAAAATCAACCCACGCAAATACGCACTCTCTGCCACTGCCTTCCCCTGCGGGAAGCGCGTCAAATACTCATCCAATGCGGCAGCCGCATCAACAATATTCTGCTCACTCAAGGCATCACGTGCACGCAACAAGAGGGCTTCTGGCACAACGCTTTCATCGCCAGATGCTAATGCTAACGCCAAAGCCTGCTCTGCGCGATCCTTCATCTCGGCCTGACGAAAAGCACACGCGGCTGCAAAGGCTGCACGACCCGACGAAGGCATCGCAGGCCACTTTTCTGCCGTACGCAACCATGTTTCGCCTGCCGCGGCATACTGCTTTTCTTTATGTTCCAAAGCGCCTAAACGATACGAAGCTTCAGCGGCCTGTTCTGCGGGTGCATTTTCAATCAACCACGCTGCAGCAGCACGCGTATGCGCCGCATCTGCCATTTGATAGGCTGCATCCAAACGATACCACATCAAGTGCGGCAATGCCTTTTCAGGCAGAATCGTTGCGACACGAGCGTAAGCCTTCAAGAAGGCCTCTGGGTCACCAGCGCGAGCGCGCAGGGCCAACATCGCTTCTGCGGCAGTGCCAGCCTGTGCATCCGATGGAAACTCCGATAAAAGACGTTCATAGGCTGTGATCGCACCCTGTGTATCTTCTAACGCAGTTGCGACCGCACCTTCCAAGATTAAGCGATTCGGAGAAGCGGCGGAGTGACGCGTCTTATCTGCGCCCAACCATCCTCGCGCCTCTTCAGGGCGATTGCAACGAAGTGCCGCCCATGCCGCAGGCAATAACAAGGTGTGCTTGGCAAGACGTTGCTCCCCAGCTTCCTTTGCAAAAGTGGCGGCTTCTGCGTAACGTTCTGCACGATACGCGCTTGAGAAAGCGGCCAGTGCCACGTCTTTCTTACGTTCAGGGTCGCTTTCAATCTCTAAGATTTCGCGGTAAAGCGCTTCCGCTTCTTCGTAACGACCATCCTTTGCAGCCAACGTTGCACGGGCTAAACGAGCATGTGCAGCGTACTTACTAGGATTAGAGCCGATGTACTTATAGAGCGCTTCTGCGTGTTTCGGACGATTCACCGCCTCGTAGCACACGGCCAAACGATAGCGTGCAGCTTCTGCAATGTCTGCAGAATCCTTATTCACCGAAAGCGCTTCTAATACGGATAACGCCTTTTCGGGTTGGTTACTTTCTAACAAAGAAATGGCCCAACGTAACTTTGCGGCGGCGGCGCGTTCACCTTTAGCCTGCGAAGCAACTTGTTGATAGAGTTTCTGCGCTTCAGTTATGCGGCCGAGCTTTTCGTAGCACTCCGCAAGATTAAAACGCGCTTCATTGACGACCTCTTCTGCAGTTTTGCCAGGCGCTTTCAAGAAGGCTTCATACTCTACTGCGGCTTGTTCAGATAAGCCACGCCGTAGCAAGCCCTCTGCGAACGTCAATCGTTCATCTGCAGCTTGAGCCACTGCCACACAAAGACAACCCATCAACAAGCAAATCCGACGCATAGTATTCCAATTATCCAACATTAACCGATGATGACGCGGCGCCCTTCAATGCGCAAACGTCCAGCTGCGAGATGACGCAAAGCTTCAGGAAACGCGATATGCTCCTGCACTTGAATCCGCGCATGAAGCGTTTCTGCGGTGTCGCCTTCTTCCACGGGCACGCACTTCTGCACAATGATTGGGCCGCTATCAGTGCCAGCATCCACAAAGTGTACGGTGCATCCTGCCACCTTTGCGCCATGATCCAAGGCTTGCTTCCAAGAATGAAGCCCAGGAAATGCGGGCAATAGTGCCGGATGAATATTCAACACGCGATTCGGGAAGGCTTCCAAAAGGCCAGGCTTCACAATGCGCATAAAGCCTGCAAGCACAACCGTATCAGCGCCAGCTTCCTTCATAATGCGAATGTATTCTTCCTGCGCTTCGCCATCCAACTTCGTCTTGAAGGGAGCGCAGGAGACATAACGACCAGGAAGATTGTGCTTCGCGGCGCGTTCCAAAATCTTCGCATCTGGCACATCAGAGAGCACGCACACGATTTCTGCATCAAGGGTGCCAGCTTCAATCGCATCTACGATTGACTGCATGTTGCTCCCAGAGCCAGAACCCAAAACAGCGAGTTTCAACTTCACTTTGTTTCCTCCGTAGCGGCTTCTGCGCGCTTCCAGTCTTCAGGCAAAGCGTCAATCACGGTCTGCACCACCTGTTCAAGCGTCAAATAGGTCGAATCAATCGCCACCACGCCATCTGCCTTACGGAGCGGAGCGCAAGCGCGGGAAGAGTCAATCTTATCGCGTGCCAAAAGCGAAGCTTTCACTGCTTCCACATCCTGGTTCGCAATGCCCTTCTGCACTTCTTCCAACTGACGACGTGCTGCGCGCACTTCGGGATCAGCTTCCAAGTAGAAGCGTGCGGGAAAGTCAG
>JAZRAG010000020.1:0-1909 GCA_045634445.1 Candidatus Spyradenecus sp.
TCTTCCACCAGGGCCAACGCCCCGCCATCAACCCCGGTATCTCCGTCTCTCGTGTGGGTGGTGACGCACAGGTGAAGGCCATGAAGAAGGTCGCAGGTCCGCTCCGCGTATTGCTCGCACAGTATCGCGAATTGGAAGCCTTCACCTCCTTCTCCTCCGACTTAGACGCTGCCACTTTGGAACAGCTCGCCACGGGTCGCGCCCTCATGCACTCAATTCGTCAGATGCCTGGTAGCCCCAAGTCCGTCGCAGAACAGGTTGCCATTCTCTACGCCGGCACCAACAAATGGCTCGCTGACATCGCAACCCCGCGTTTGCCAGAAGCCCTCAAGGCGCTCTCCACTGCCCTTGAAACCACTCAGACAGGACAAGCCTACGCACGTCGTTGCCGTGAAAATCCCGTCTTAGATGACGAATTAAAGGGTATGCTTGACGCACTCATGCAAGAAGTGCTCACCGTCTACAACCCGAAGAGGAAGTAATCCATGCCCAGTTTGCGCGAATTTAACGAGCGTTTAGCATCGATGGCAAGTATGCGCCGCGTGACCAGCACAATGAAGTTGGTCGCAGGCTCACACTTGCATCGCGTGCAAAGCGACCTCTCGCGCCCGGAAAACTTCACGCGTGCCTTAGCTGCATTAATCCCCATTATGCAGCAGCCGCGCTTCGCTAAGCATCGCCTCCTGCAGCCGCCACCTGAAAAGAATAGCCGCATTCTGCTCGTAACGATGAGCGCAGATCGCGGGCTCTGCGGTGGCTTCAATGCAGCAGTCGTGCGTGCAGTGCGTGAATTCCACGCAGCCCACGGCGAACGTGCAGCCAAAATTGACCACCTTTACGTCGGTCAAAAGGCAGCCAATGCGCTCAAGAGTGAATATCCTGGCATCCTTGACCACGTCCTTCCTGCCTCGAGCCACCCCACAGTGACCGATTCAGACCGCGTGGCCAAACTCGTCATGCGCGTTTTCCTTTGGAAGATGTATGACGAAGTCTGGTTGATTTCAAACCACTTTGTAAACTCCATGACC
Source organism: Candidatus Spyradenecus sp. (assembly GCA_045634445.1). Classification (GTDB taxonomy): domain Bacteria; phylum Verrucomicrobiota; class Kiritimatiellia; order RFP12; family DVOR01; genus Spyradenecus. The sequence continues at coordinate 1,029 of JAZRAG010000020.1, forward strand.
AATGACTGCCGCACAGAGCGTCTGCTTCCAGATGCACGACCGCCCGTGCCTAAAGTCCAAGCAGAACCCATGGAACTCCCGCGCTTGATTGAGCCCAATGACAACCGCCTCCTTGAAAACTTGGCGTATCTTTGGATTCAGCTCTCGCTCTATTACGCAATGTTGCACTCCGCCACAGGCGAATTGGCCGCACGTGTCATGGCTATGAATAACTCAACCATGAACCTCAATGCGATGGAGAAAGAACTCCGTACCCGTCGTAACCGTGCCCGTCAGGCTGCAATCACAAATGAACTTACTGAAATTGTCTCCGGCGCAGAAGCGCTGAAATAAGGATTCCTCCTATGGCAGACACCCCACTTGAGAATACAGTAGAAAACATCGGTAGCGTCATTCAGGTTATGGGCGCAGTGGTTGACGTGGAATTCCCCTCGGGTATTCGTCCACGCCTCTTAACCGCACTCCGCACCACCAATCCGCTCTTGGATGACAAGCCCTATAACCTCGTCCTTGAAGTGGCACAGCACCTCGGCGATTGCCGTATTCGCGCCATCGCTATGGGCTCCACCATCGGCTTAGTCCGTGGCGCGAAGGTAAAAGACCTCGGCCGCCCTATGGCTATGCCCGTGGGTAAAGGCACCCTCGGCCGCGTGATGGACCTCCTAGGTGACGGCATTGATGGGAAGCGCGAAGTCATGTGTGAAAAGCGGGACCCCATCCACCGTGAACCTCCCGCATTTACAGACCAGAGCCCTGATGCTGAAATCCTCGTGACGGGCATCAAGGTGATTGACCTCCTTACCCCCTATCGTCGCGGTGGTAAGATTGGTCTCTTCGGTGGTGCAGGCGTGGGTAAGACCGTGTTGATTCAGGAACTTATT
>JAZRAG010000021.1:0-3462 GCA_045634445.1 Candidatus Spyradenecus sp.
CCCTCAAACAATATCTCCGCCGCTTCCACCGCGCCTAACCGGCGCCTACGGTGAATGTTTACTGTAGGTGCTGTAAGCACCGCAAGGGCGAGCAGTTATCGTGGGGCGCCTTCAGGCGCCTTTAGATTCTTCAACTTCAACAGGAGGTTCTCTACGCATTTTAACGAGCTTTACCCGTCTCCTGCTCAATGATTGTCGTCATCTGCCGTAAACGCTCTTCAGCCTCACGCTTTGTTAAACGATAAAAGTCTGCATCATTGATCAAATCCCCTCGATCAACGGCTGATTCTCCTCCATATGGATTCGGGTTCACATCAAACATTGGCGCTAATCTCCACCCCTTTGGTGTCAATAAGAATCCGTGATTACGAAGGTGGTCATCCGTATTATGAATCAATTGAGAGAAGGCGATTCGTCCCCAAAGCTCATGTAAGTCAACCGTAGGCTCTGCACTTTGTTGCGACAAGAACTCTGCGATTTCAAGATAACTATGTCCAGTTTCACCATCTTTCGCCCCTAACATTGTCATCGCGGACGCATAGTGAATGCGGTGCGCTCCCACACGATCAAAACGCTTTGAAAAGAAAGTGGACCCTACTTTTGAAAGTTTTCTGCATTCTGTAGCAGGCACAGAAAGTCCAACCTTTCGCGCTAGCACACTCGTCTCGTACTCACGCAATCCCACATCCCACTCATCTTTAATCGACGGGAATTTAGCAATCCAAATGGAGCCATCTGGCGCCGTTACATTTGCTTTTGGACGAGCACCCCCTAAAGAAGAGCCTGGCAAAAACAAATCGTGTACCCATTGTTCGTCCACAGCATCCTCTTCATTTGCATCAATATGTAATGCAGCCTCTTCCAACCTTCTCAACGTTGTCCACGGTGGTGCGGCATCCCCTAGATTTTCTGCCACAAAGGGGCCATCGCTATCCAATTTCAGGCGTAATGCACCCTGTCGCGTTAAATCGCAGACCTCGAGCAAAAAATCACTTTCCATCAATGCTCGTTTTTCGCGACGTCGGATTAATTTCCGTCCCCAACGATCAGGCGCCACATCAGCCAAAAAGCCAAACATTTCCCCATGTGTAGAAAACTGCGGCCCGCGTACATTGACAATCGCTGGATCAATCAACGGCGCCGTTGCCGTTAAATAGTCCTTATCATACTGAAACATCCAAGTTTCCCGACCACGAACACGGTCTACACCCAATGTGCCCAAAAGGACGTCATTTAAATAAAGGTAAATCGTTTGACTCATAACTGTGCATCCTGCAAATCATGACCCAAAATATCATTTGAAGCGACCGCTGCGATTTCATCTTGAAATCCCAAACACGCAATCACCGCCATATAGTTACACATTGACACCTGCGGCTCCCCACGTTCAATCGAGCGCAACGTAATCACAGACAAATTGGCACGCTCAGCCATCATCGTGGCTGTAATCTTCCGACGCCGACGCGCTAAACGCAAATTTTCACCTAAAAATTTCAGCGCCTTTGCCGCCTTTGGATAAAGTACATTCTGACGTTTCATTATCACTTCTCCATAAAAAGTGATGCTATAATATCACATTTTCATCATCTATGCAAAGTTCGCTTCCTATGTTATCCGCGATAAGCTGCTGCCCGCATGGGTTACGAGGCCTTCGCATTTTCCGCCTATATGCGCCCGAGCACGCAGTGCTGGGAAAGACGCAAGTCTTACTCCGCTTGCCCCTCGGCGCAAGAGAAATTCTGCTTCGCATCCGCTTCCCGAGTATGACGACGGAACGCTTACGTAAATTGTTGGAGTTCTTTCCCAAATGTTATGGTTTGTCAGCGCACGCTGACGAGAAATGGAGATGTGCCCATTTCGAGCAGCAGGTAAGAGCCGTGCGACTCGTGGCGATTAGGGAAGTAAGACCTAGCGTTCTTGCGCAAAATGCAAAGGTACGCCGAAGGCGCTAAAGAAGCGCAAGCGCACGCTGGCGAAGGAGCGGCTGCGCCGCATGGTTGGGCGTGAACGAAGCGAACAGCTAACAGTTAACAGTAAACAGCTAACAAAATCTCTTTTGTCTTGTTTTTTCTAACAAAAAAGATTAGAATGCGAAAAGAAGTTAACTATGGACTTGTGCAGCGTGTACACTTCCTATATAACGATTGAAACCATTACCCTTACAAAAGCAACGCCATGAAAAAGTTATCACTCACGCTTTTCCTATTGATCTACTGTGTAACGCTCCATGCAATAAACAAAATTACAATTAATGACTGTAACCTTACCTATTTAACAACTGAAAATGGGATTATCATCACAAACTGTCACGATTCATCCGATGGCAAACTTAAAATTCCTGCCACCCTCGCCCATGAACAGAAACCCGTAATCGCTATTGGAGCGTCAGCATTTGCCGGATGCCGCGGATTAACCGTTGTGGAGATCCCCAAAAGTGTAAAAAATATTGGCGAAGGGGCGTTTAGTGGTTGTACTCGTTTAAAAACGGTAACAATTAGTGATGGCCTACTCTCAATTGGGTCCTCCGCATTTTCGGGTTGTACAAAATTAACATCCATCACGATTCCCGAAGGCGTGAAGACCATTGGCGATTTTACGTTTTACCATTGTGAGGTTTTAACGTCCGTCACGATTCCTTCCAGTGTGACCTCCATTGGCAATCAGGCGTTTGAGGGTTGTTACAGTTTAACGTCCGTCACGATCCCTTCCAGCGTGACCTCTATTGGCAAACGGGCGTTTTCTGGTTGTAGCGGTTTAACCAAGTTAAAAATCCATGCAAGCATAAGCACTATTCGTGAAGGGTCTTTCCGTTATTGTAGCGGTTTAGACTCGGTAGAGATTCCCGATGGTGTAACCACTATTGAAGACTTTGCGTTTGCAGAGTGTCGCGGTTTAACCGCAGTGATTATTCCAGCAAGTGTTTCCCGAATTGGATTTCTTGCGTTTGGCTATTGCCCCCGCTTAATGGCAATTGATTTCAACGGCGCACCGCCAAAAGTCCGAGGAGAAGCTTTTAAAGGAGCGTCTGCAAAAGGATATTACTTACCCGAGTATGCGAAAAAATGGGAGGCCGTTCTTGGCGTGAAAAGTAACAAGAAGACAAAAGGAAGCAAAAAGTCTACGAGTAGGAATGCTAAATGGAATGGCCTAAAGATGATAGAACGCGACTAATTTACACTAAAGTCGCACGACTCGTGGCGAGTGTTTTTAACACTAAGGACACTCGGGACATATGGGATGGTGAGACACCGCCACGGACGCAGAGCGTCCGATGAACGGGCGACCGCGGGGCGGTCTACTGACACAGCGACTGCGGCGCAGGACAGCGAAAAGCACGACGAATTTTAACGCAAGAACGCTATCTCTTGGAGATTTGCCACCTCGGCGCAAGAAGCGTTTGCTTCGCATCCGCTTCCCGAGGATGACAAATCTCCGCTAATGCTTTTTACTCTAGTAAGATTT
>JAZRAG010000022.1:0-1222 GCA_045634445.1 Candidatus Spyradenecus sp.
ATGTTGCGCACGTTGTGCTTACCCTGCAAGGAGAGTTCTGCGGCGGGCATTGTGAAGGAGCGGGGAGCGTTAATCGTGAAGGTGCCGTCCTGAATGTAACCTGTGAGCGTCGTTCCCTCAGGGCAAGGTCCGCTTACATTCTCGTGGAAGGCGCAGATTTGGCACGCGGGTTGGCGCTTCTGCAATTCGGTGGCAATAAATTCGTCGCCCGTCCAATAGACAAAGGTGTCGTCGGCAGTTTGGTTCTGCAAAATGCGCATCTTTGAGTCTACATAATTCTGCATGCAGAAGTCGTAGCGGTCAAGATGGTCGGGCGTGATGTTGAGCAGTACGGCAATGTTGGCGCGGAAAGCATACATGTTGTCCAACTGGAAGGAAGAAAGTTCGATGACATACCAATCCTTGTCTTCCTGTGCCACCTGCAGCGCAAGGCTGTGCCCAATGTTTCCCGCAAGACCTACATTCATTCCCGCCTCACGCATAATATGATAAATGAGTGAGGTGGTTGTAGTTTTTCCGTTCGAACCCGTGATGCAAAGCATCTTGGCTGTGGTGTAGCGTGCCGCAAATTCAATTTCTGAAATGATAGGAATTCCGGCTGCTATAATCTTCTGCACCATTGGAGCCGTGTCGGGAATTCCGGGGCTCTTGATGACTTCTGTAGCATCAAGGATGCGCTCCTCGGTGTGCTTGCCTTCTTCCCAACTGAGGTTGTGGGCGTCGAGCATCTCTTTATAATTTGCCTTGATGCTTCCCATGTCGGAAACAAAGACTTCGTATCCCTTTTGTTGCGCAAGGATGGCTGCGCCCACGCCGCTTTCGGCAGCGCCAAGTATAGCAATTTTCATTTGTGACTGAAAGTGAATGCGCGTTACAAGATATTTTTTCTTTGACAGAAGAACATAAGAACAAATTATGAAACTTATGTTCTTTTGTTCTTAGGTCTAAACTATCTAATCTTCAATGTAATGATTGTCAATGCTGCAAGCAGTATGGTTGTAATCCAGAAGCGCACCGTAATCTTGGCTTCGTGCCAAGAACCCTTGGGCCAGTTGGGGAAGACGTACTTACAACCTGGCACCAACTGCTCGGGAAGCGTGCGGAAGGCATCGTGAATCGGTGTGCGCTTAAAGAGGCGTTGCATTCTGCCCTTGCGCTTGCCCCACTTGAAGTACTGCACTTGAAGGATGACACTTAAATTTTCTGCCAAGAATACGCCGCA
>JAZRAG010000023.1:0-6210 GCA_045634445.1 Candidatus Spyradenecus sp.
GAAATGCGCGAACTCTTGGGCTGCAAAGTGGTCTCCCGCTGCACGGCAAGCAAGCCGTGGTGGAAGTTCTGGGAGTCTTCCGTGACGTACGCTCCTGCAGGCATCACCCTTAGCATCTGCGATGACGCACGTTTGGGCGACGAAGGTTACACCCTCGACGTTACTGCAAATGGCGTGAAGATCGCCGCAAAGACGCAGACCGGCCTCTTCTGGGGTACGCGTTCGCTCTTGCAGATGGCAGTCGCTGGCAAGGGTAAGGTGCCGTGCGGTAGCGCGCTCGATATTCCGCGTTACAAAGTGCGTGGTTTCCTTTTAGACGTGGGCCGTTTGCCGATCCCGATGTCGTACTTGCGCGATGTGGTGAAGTACATGGCTTGGTACAAGATGAATGACCTCCACATTCACTTGAACGACAACTTCATCTTCCTTGAAGACTACGTGAAGGCAGGCAAAGACCCCTTGCAGGTGGCTTACTCTGCATTCCGTTTGGAATCCAATGTCGTGGGTGAAAACGGTCAGAAGTTGACCGCAGACGATCTCTCCTACACGAAGGCCGAATTCCGCGACTTCATCGCCTACGCAAATCGCCAGGGTGTGAAGATTATTCCTGAATTTGATACGCCTGCACACGCTTTGGCCTTCACCAAGGTGCGCCCAGACTTGATCTACAAGAGCAACAACCTTCGCGGCGCTGAAATGCTTGACGCCACCAATCCCGCTACGCGTGACTTTGTGGAAAGCATTTTTGAACAATACCTCTTGCCACAGGATGGCCAGCCCGCAGTCTTTGAAGGTTGCGACGTGATGCACGTGGGCGCTGACGAATTCCATGGTAATGCCGAACACTACCGCTCTTATGCCGCTTGGATCTTGAAGATGGTCCAGAGCAAGGGCTACACTCCTCGTATTTGGGGTAGTATGAACGAAAAGAAGGGTTCGACGATTGTCTCTGGTAAGGGCGCTCAGATGAACCTCTGGAACGGCTCTTGGGCTAAGGCTTGGGACTCAATTCATCAGGGCTTTGACGTGATTAACACGACCGATGGCGCACTCTACATCGTGCCCTTCGCGAACTATTACCGCATGGACTTCCGTCAGTCCGCGATTTATACGCATTGGCGTGTGAATGAAATCGCTGGACAGGTTGTGCCGTCGGGTCATCCGCAGATGTTGGGTGGCGTCTTTGGCATCTGGAATGACATGATTGACCAGCGCTACGCAGGCTACTGCTCCTATGATATTTGGAACATGTTCTCCACCTCCGTGGACGTGTTGGCTGGCAAGTTCTGGGGTTGCGATGTGCCCGATGTCAATTACGATGCACACGTGGCACGATTGAAGACCATTGGTACTGTGCCCTGCATTAATCCTTACTATCTCTGGGAAGATGGTAAGACTTACACCTGTACGCCCGCAACGCTCCCCTGCAAGATGGGCCAGCCCTCTATGGGCCCCAACTATACGTTGAAGATGACTGTGCAGCTTGATGCCGAAACTCCTGGCGAAGAACAAGTGTTGCTCAAGTCCTCTGAAGGCGTCTTCTGCGCCGCACTCAAGGATGGCACAATCGGTTTCCGTCGCGATGACAGCATGGAATTCTCCTTCAACTGCAAGCTCCCTGTGGGCAAGACCGTCACCTTGGAACTCATCGGTGAGCCTGGTCGCACGCAGCTCCTTATGGATGGCCAGCCTTGCGGTCCTTGCACCATGACGCGCTTCCACAAGAACTCCGAAGGCCTCGTGACTACCTTTGTGTTGCCATTGGATGAAGTGGGCACCTCTTTCAAGGGTAAAGTACTCTCTCTTGAAGCTAAGCACGCCAAGCCCGCTGGCCCCACGCCTGATCCGAATGATCCGCGCGTGAAAAAGGCTCAGTAAGCAATACTTCACAAGTTTGAAAACAAATCAGCCGCATCGAGGAGATGCGGCTGATTTGTTTAAGCAGTGGTAGTAGTTGCTGAAAACGAAAAGCAAATAACAAAAAACGCTTAGTACGTCATCAACTTCGCCCACGCTTCATCGCTACGTTTAAGCGATTCGGGCGCGACGACCGCGAGGGAGAGGCGCTCAGGCGTGAGGATTTCCGCGGCGAGTTGTTGGATGTCCTGCGCTGTTACAGAACGGAAGCTCTCAAGCGTTGCCTGCGGATCATACGGCAAATCAAAGAGTACGCGACCAGCAAGCCAGTTGATGGGGGCGTTGTCCATGCGCAAACGGAAACGACCGCAGAGATAATCGCGCGTACGACGCAGTTCTGCAGCGGACATGGGCTTTTCCATCATCTTGCGCACTTCGGCAAGAATTGCCTTTGTGCACTTAGCAGACTTTGCAGCTTCGCAACCTGCAGTAATGAGTAAAGCGCCAGTATCAATACAGAGCATAGAGCCGCTGTGGATGCTATAGCAGTAGCCCTTGCGTTCGCGGATGTTTTGGAAAAGGCGCGACATCATCGTTTCGCCAAGGGCGCATGAGAGCAATGAAAGCACAGGCAAGCGAGCAGTATCCATCAACCCAAATGCACGCCAACCGAAAGCGAGTTGCGTCTGATTGATAGCACGACGCGTAACGCTTAAAGCATCCTGCGGACAAGCGCGAGAGAAGGGTTCGGGTTCGCGTAAGTTGTCAGGATCGCGCAAGTGTGCGGTCATCTTTTCCACAGCCTTAACGCACTTATCGTGGCGGATTCGTCCAGCGAAGGAGAAGAGTGTGCGACTCGGGGCATACTGCGAGGCGCGATAGGCGAGGAGTGCATCGCGTGAGATATTCTGCAAGATGTTCTCCTTTGGGCCCAGAATCGGACGACCCAAGGGATGACCAGACCACAACTGCGAACTCAAATGTTCGATGGCGACGCTATCAGGGAGGTCGTCATACATGTGGATTTCTTCTGCAATGACCTGACGTTCGCGATTGAGTTCCTTCTCGTCAAAGGTGGAATTGTAGAAGAGATCGTTTAACACTTCCAATGTTGAAAAGGCCTTGTCATATGGTACTTTAGCGTAGTAGCACGTATTGTCTTTATCCGTAAAGGCATTAATTACGCCACCTTGACCTTCAATCGCGTGCGAAATAGCCTTAGCATTGCGCTTCTTCGTGCCCTTAAAGAGCATATGCTCGATAAAGTGACTCGCGCCATTCAGCGCTTCGGTTTCATTACGACTACCTACGCGTGCATGAATTGAGACTTGTACGCTTTCAGCAGAAGGCTTTTCAAGAGTGGCAACTTTAATGCCGTTGGGGAGGGTGGTAACGTGGAAGGAATCAAGCATAGTGTGAGTATTATTAGACGCCGAGGCGTAAGTGGTAGTTAAAGCCTACTGGAATGTGTTCAGGGCGATGTGCGATGCAAAGCACGGTCAGGGTAGGGAGTGCCTTGAGTAATTGACTAATTAAGCGCAACATCTTCTTGCGTTCGGTAGGCTCCAAATTCAAACATGGCTCATCTAAAAGCAAGATGTCGGGCTTCGCAACGAGTGCGCGAATAATCAACACCAAGCGAATCAAGCCTGCTGAAAGGGTGCCAAGCGTGTCGTGTAAGCGCTCATGAAGGCCAAGCTCGGTGAGCAATTCGCGAGCATACTTGCGTTGGGCGGCAGTGGGCGCCTTACGGTTGCCTTCCTTGGTGAAGAGGGCAGAGAAGACCACCGCTTCAACGGTTTGGGTGGTATCAATGACACTCTGCGCTTCAGGGGAAACGCTTGCGATGCGCGAACGGATACTCCAAAGCGGCACACCTGGCCCAATGCGCTTGCCAAAACGTGTAATATCGCAGGCATAAGCGTAGGGATTGTCGCCAGAGATAAGCGAGAAGAGGGTGGTCTTGCCAGAACCATTCGGTCCTGTGATGACCCAACGTTCCCCTTGGTGCACTTCCCAATCTAATCCGTGGAAGAGTTCTTTCTTCCCTGGCTTATGGGAAAGCGCGCGCACTTCTAAAATGCACGGTGTTTCCAAAGAGGGGGGATTCTTCTTAAAGGCGAGCTTCTCACTCGTGCGCGGTGGCGGAGTGTAGCGTCCTTGCGAGGCGATGGTGCACGCTTTTAAGCGCAAACGATGGGTGACAAAGTCGGGGATTTCATCTTCGTTGCGCACGGTGATGATAATCGTTTTACCTTCTTTGGCGAGGCGTGCAAGCGTTTGGGTGAGCGCATCGCGCATCTCTTCATCGAGACCTGCGTAGGGATCGTCCAAGACTAAAATCGGAGCCTGACGTAAAATTGCGCGCGCTAAGAGCAAGCGACGTTGTTCGCCATTGCTCAAGTGTACAGTCCACGAATCTAACAACGGAGAGAGTTGTAGTGTTTCAATGAGCCACTCACGCAGTTTGGCGAAGGCTGCGCGTTCTTTCTTTTCGGGGGGACGTACTTCAAAGGGGCTTACGCAGTTGATAGACTCGTAGGTGAGGCGTTCGGCAACCGTCTTGAAATCGTACTCAATGGAGGCGTAATAACGCACTTCTGCCCAATCGCTTCCTGCAGAAGCGGCTTGATCATTGAAGGTGACGAGGGTTACAAGGTCAGCATAATAACGGGAGAGTTGCGTTACAATCCACGTTTTGCCGCTTGCCATTGGGCCAGAAATGACCCACTGTTCATTGGCCTTAATGCGCCACTCGTTGCCGTTAAAGGGGACTGTGTAGGTACTCATTGGGCAACCGCTTCAAGGATTTTGGCGCCAACAGCAGACTTGTCCAAGAAGGCAAAGAGACCGCGCGCAATCATTTGTGCCGCCATGGCCATCAAAATGACACCAGAGACCTTCGAGAAGATGCGAATGATATTCTTACCGAAGATGCGTTCGAAGGTTTCTGCGAAGAAGAGAATCGTACCCAATGCAAGGATTGCGCCGAAGAAACCAACAATGCCGAATGCAAAGGTAAACCACGAAACTTCGGGCGATTTAAGAGCTTCTGCACCGATAATGATGATTGGCGAAACGCAGGCTGGGCCCATGATGATGGGAATGCCTAAAGGCACTACGATAATTTCGCGGACGCTCTTCGGGCGTGAAGTCGCAGTAGGCGTGTCGCTGCCGAGTGCGAGTTTCTGTGCCATAATCATCAAAAGAACACCTGCTCCAATGCGGAAACCGTCAAGATCCAAGCCGAAGAGGTTCAAGAAGGCATTGCCGGCGAAGTAGGAGATAACGGCCACCACAAGCACCACGTAGGTGACATGCACTGCGACATAGCGCATATCCTTACGGCTCGCACCTTCCGTAAGGGAGAGAAACATGTTCAGTACGAAGAACGGACAAAAGAGAAAGAAGAGCTTAACGAAGTTGCCCCAAGCAAACAAAAGTGCGTCACTCATAAAACCTCCATACAATAATACCTGCAAGTATACCACTAATTAGGGTAAATGCCATCTCTTTTTTTATCTAAAAGTATACAAATCTCGTATTTTCTTTAGAAGCGCGGAATCAGACTTCAAATGTGTGCATAAATGCGATACAATTTAGACTCAGTGCGCGATTCGTGAGTAAAGCAGAAAGAGGACGACAATGCGCGGATGGATACTTTTCGTTGGGATGTTGGTGGCGAATGCCCTTTGGGCCGTGCCAACGTATCTTTGTCAAAAGGCTGGAATGCCAATTGCTATTGATGGCAAATTAGATGAGGCGGCATGGCAGGCGGCAAAACCCTTGTCCCCCCTCCGTGATCTTTCTGGAAAGGCCTCGTCCTTTGCGGCCGATATCCGTATGATGTATGACGAACAGTATCTTTACGTGGGTGCTGTTTTACCCGAGAAGACGTTGCAAGCGAAGCTGACGGAGCGCGATAGTATTATCTATCACGACGACGATTTTGAGGTCTTTATTGACCCTACAGGGCGTGGTCGCAACTATGTTGAGTTAGAGATTAACCAATTCAACACCGTGTGGGATCTTTTTATTACCGCACCCTATCGTGAAGGCGATGCGTGTGTTGCATTGCATGATTGGGATATCAAAGGTTTGAAAACGGCAGTTTCGTTGCAAGGCACCGTGAATGAGGGTGAGGGGGACGACACCTCTTGGACGGTAGAAATTGCGTGGCCATGGAAGTCTATTACAGGGCATTCAGAATTGCCGCGTCGTGGGAAGGCTCCTTTGCCAAACACAGAAATGCGGTTTAATTTCTCTCGCGTAGATCATGATGGCGGGGTAGAGTGGAATACGGTCTGGGCGCCTACGCGTCAGTCCACTATTCATGCACCTGAACATTGGGGA
>JAZRAG010000024.1:0-4055 GCA_045634445.1 Candidatus Spyradenecus sp.
TATTTAGGCTATGGGATGGTTTGACGTTTGTGTTACATTTGTGTATAATATGTGGTCATGTTTTTACGTGGAGTGTTTTTGTACACGTAAAATACCGTTAAGAGAGGAATAGACTTATGTCTTCGTCGCTGTTTGATCGCATTCTTGAAGACCCTTCTAAGTTCACGTTTTTGACTGAAACGTTGGGCGAGTGCAAGGTGGACACCCCCATTGCTCACACGTCGCATTTTGTTGAAGCCGATGATATGTACTCGATGTTGAGTGTACGTGCTTCTTATGTGCATGAGTTCGTGAAGCGTTATGGTTCGGTGCCGAAGTTGGAAAGCGCTGGTCCTCATCGTAAGATTTTCCATGATCCTGCTAATACGCGTGCTGCTATCGTGACGGCTGGCGGTCTCTGCCCTGGCTTGAACAACGTGATTAAGGGCTTGGTGGAAGTTTTGGCCTTTGATTATGGCGTGAAGACGATTTATGGCTTCCGTTATGGTTATGCAGGCTTGATTCCTGATTTCAACTATGACCCGATTTTGTTGACTCCGGATATCGTGGATACGATTCACGAAGAGGGTGGCACGATGCTCGGTTCTTCTCGTGGACAACAGGACACCTCCCGCATGGTGGACACGCTCGAACGCATGGGCATCAATGTGCTCTTTGCAATCGGCGGCGACGGTTCGTTGCGTTGCGCTCGCGATGTGTCGAATGAATGCCGTGCACGTGGCTTGAAGATTTCTGTGGTGGGCATCCCGAAGACAATTGATAATGACCTTCACTTTGTGGGTCGTACGTTCGGCTTCGAAACGGCTGTGGCTGCGTCGCTCCCAGCAATCCGTTCGGCGCATGCCGAAGCACTCGGCGCTTACCATGGTATCGGCCTTGTGAAGTTGATGGGTCGTGACTCTGGCTTTATCGCAGCTTACTCTGCTCTCGCAAATCCCGTGGTGAACTTCTGCTTGATTCCGGAATCTCCTTTCACGGTGGATGGCGAAAACGGTCTTCTCCGTGCACTTGAACGTCGCTTCGAATCTGGCCGCAGCCATGCGGTGATCGTGGTGGCTGAAGGTGCTGGCCAGGAGCTCATGGAAGGCGAAGTACGTAAGGATGCTTCTGGTAACATCCTTAAGAAGGACATCGGCGAATTCTTGAAGAATCAGATTACTTCTTACTTCAAGTCTAAGGGTGACGATGTCACGGTGAAGTACATTGATCCGAGCTACACGATTCGTAGCTGCCCAGCTGATTCTTCTGACTCGGTACTCTGCTACCGTCTCGCTCGTATGGCTGTGCACGCTGCAATGGCGGGTCGTACGAACTGCGTGGTGGGCCGCTTGAATGACGATTACTCTTTGGTACCGATTCCTTTGGCCACCATTGAACGTCGTAAGGTGGAACTCTCCTCGAATCTCTGGGCATCCGTGCTTGATGCTACGGGTCAGGAATTCTACATGAATCCTGAAAAGCAGCCTGTGGGCGCGATTTACAATCCCTAATCGCAGCAGATTCGCTTATGAAATGGCGCGCTTCCTTTTTGGGAGGCGCGCTTTTTATTGTTTGAGATGTAGCGCTCTCTGCGGTGCTTTCGCTTCTCGTGAAAAGCACTCGCAAAATCTTCTGCGAATGCGCGAAAAAAGTTGCGAACACCCCTTCTTATAAGGTATAATAAGCACACCATTTAACACTAAGGAGAAAACAATGAGTTGTCCCTACGCATGCTCGAGCGAAGTCGAGCACATGACAATGGTCGCTAAAGGCGCCAAGCATGGCCCCGCACCTATCCCAGAAGAAGGTAAGTGGGTCAAGGTTTATGAAACCAAGGATATCTCCGGCCTCACCCACGGTGTAGGTTGGTGCGCACCCCAGCAGGGCGCTTGCAAGCTCACGCTCAACGTCAAGGACGGCGTGATCCAGGAAGCTCTCGTCGAAACGATCGGCTGCTCGGGTATGACCCACTCTGCCGCTATGGCTGCAGAAGTGCTCCCTGGCAAGACCATTCAGGAAGCGTTGAACACCGACCTCGTGTGTGACGCAATCAACACCGCAATGCGCGAACTCTACCTCCAGATCGTTTACGGTCGTACGCAGAGCGCATTCTCTGAAGGCGGTCTCCCCATCGGCGCAGGTCTCGAAGACCTCGGCAAGGGTCTCCGTTCTCAGGTGGGCACCATGTACTCCACCGCTCAGAAGGGTGTTCGTTACCTCGAAATGGCTGAAGGCTATGTCCGCAAGATTTACCTCGACAAGAACGATGAAGTCTGCGGTTATGAATTCGTCCACATGGGCAAGTTCATGGAAGCCGTCAAGAAGGGCCAGGACGCTAACGAAGCGCTCGCTGCCTGCACCGGCACCTATGGTCGCGTGACCGAAGCTGACGGCGCTGTGAAGTCCATTGACCCCCGTCACGAATAAGGAGGATACTACAATGGCTTTGTTTGAATCTTACGAACGTCGTATCAACCAGATCATGCCCGTCCTCGAAAAGTATGGCATCAAGTCCATCGAGGAATGCCGCGAAATCTGCAAGGCTAAGGGTTTCGATCCTTACGAAATCGCTGAAAACATCCAGAAGATCTGCTTTGAAAACGCAAAGTGGGCTTATGTGGTCGGCGCTGCTATCGCAATCAAGAAGGGCTGCACCAAGGCCGCTGACGCTGCTGAAGCCATCGGCGAAGGCCTCCAGGCTTTCTGTATCCCTGGCTCCGTTGCTGACGACCGCAAGGTCGGCCTCGGTCACGGTAACCTCGGCGCAATGCTCCTCCGCGAAGAAACCAAGTGCTTCTGCTTCCTCGCAGGTCACGAATCCTTCGCAGCTGCAGAAGGCGCTATCGGTATCGCAATGAAGGCCAACAAGGTCCGCAAGGAACCCCTCAAGGTCTGCTTGAACGGTCTCGGTAAGGATGCTGCATACATCATCTCCCGTATCAACGGCTTCACCTACGTTGAAACCGAATTCGATTACTTCACCGGCAAGCTCAACATCATCAAGGAAATTCCTTTCTCTGATGGTCCTCGCTCCAAGGTCCGTTGCTACGGTTCCGACGATGTCCGCGAAGGCGTTGCAGTGATGTGGCAGGAAGGTGTGGACGTCTCCATTACTGGTAACTCCACCAACCCCACCCGCTTCCAGCACCCCGTCGCAGGCACCTACAAGAAGGAATGCATCCTCGCTGGTAAGAAGTACTTCTCCGTCGCTTCTGGCGGTGGTACCGGCCGCACCCTCCACCCCGCTAACATGGCTGCAGGTCCCGCTTCTTACGGCATGACCGACACCATGGGTCGCATGCACTCCGATGCGCAGTTCGCTGGTTCCTCCTCCGTTCCTGCACACGTGGAAATGATGGGCCTCATCGGCGCTGGTAACAACCCCATGGTCGGCATGACTGTGGCTGTTGCTGTGGCTATCGAAGAAGCCAGCAAGTAAGTTTTACTTGCTTTAGCTAATAAAAGCCGTCTCTCTGGAGACGGCTTTTTCGTTTAGCAAGAAATATACTGCGAACGCAAGACAACACAGTTTACGCAAACACGCAATACCTTGAAAATCACGCATCGTGTAGGTAATAGTGCTACGCGCCACACGATAACAATTTTCGTTTTTTAAGACTGCGTGAAATGTCGCAAAAGAGACCTAAAGACGAACAGATGTGCAGGCAGAACGATAATCCTTCGTTTAGAACATCTTTATCCTCTACTGAGTACACCTCCTCCATCTCTTTAGTGGCTAGACTTCCTCGTGGAGTCCTCCCCTTTCAAACCTTTTAAAGATTGTAAATCGTCTTATAACCAGCCTGTCTATAACAGAAACTACAACGAATACAAAAAAGAACCGAGTCTTATCTGCGTAGAAGATGGAGTTAAAAATCGGCCTTTGTAATTTTAATTTTACAGGGTGCGTTTAAGAGGGTTTATTGTAGGAAAGTGAATTTCTTACTTCACGCTCGCGCGCGTTATATGATATGATATCTGCGTTATGCGCGTTCTATATGTGTTCATTGATGGCGTAGGCTATGGTGAGGCAGGGGTGAAGAACCCTGTCTGTCGTGGGGTGAGCCCAACGGTGT
>JAZRAG010000025.1:0-11178 GCA_045634445.1 Candidatus Spyradenecus sp.
CATTTTAGAAAATGCCGACAAAACGGAAAAATCTAAAATGCGCCCCTAAAACGCGCCCCTAGGGTGCTTTTATGTTAGACTAAAAGAGATGCTTGTAGCGTAAGGGAGAAAAGCAATGGAAACAACGCATTCGATGGGTAATAAACCAAAGAAAATCACCTTTTTTGATGTGGAATATGCCAATTTAAAAAATAAATCCATTTGCCAAGTGGGGTTAATTTGTCGCGATTTTGATTCTGGGGTTGAATTGCTTCCACCGTTGGATCTCTACGTTAATCCTGAAGACGGCTTTGATGAATCCTGTGTGCGTGTTCATGGAATTGCGCCAAAAACGGTAGAAAATGCACCAACGTTTCCGATGCTTTGGGAACAATTAAAGCCGTATTTTACCAATGCGACTATTATTGGGCATAATGTCGCAGGGGCGGATTTAAACGCGCTTTACAAGACGTTGATACGTTATGAAATTGAAGTGCCGCAGTTGAAGTATATCTGCACATTAAAATTAGCTCAAAAACGATTAACAAGAGAAGAAGTCGCAGATTATCGTCTGGCGACATTGTGCGATTCCTTTGGCATTCAGATAGAACGTGCACACAATGCGCTTGATGATGCAGAAGCCTGTATGCGCCTATTTGATGCTTTAGTAGACCAATATGGCATAGATTTAGAAGCAGAAACATCGCTTTATTGTGGGGCATGCACCTCTAAAAAGACGAAATCAAACAAGTTTTCTCTTGAAGACGTCTTTTCGTCAGACACCTTTTCAACGTATGTTTGCAATCAAGTGGTTCGTCGAAAAGTGGCAGATTTCTATGGTATTATCAAAGGCATTAAAATTGACCATGTCATCACGGCTGGAGAAGAAGAAAGCCTTGTAAAATGGCGAAAAGAAAATAAACAATATGCTCAAGACAATGAAATCACAGCCATTATTACGATTTTAAATGCTGTTTTGAAAAAGAAGATGATAACTGACGCAGAAGTGACGCGTATTGAAAAGGCAGTAGAACCCTTCCTTTCAGTAGCCACCACTGCCTGTGAAACGCTCGCTATTCAAATCCTAAATGGCATTTTAAAAGGAATCATTGCGGATGGTGAAGTCACCCAGGAAGAATGTCAAAATCTGTATGAATGGATTCAAGAACACAATGCTTTTATTGAAAAGTATCCCTTCAAAGACACAGTAAAACTTCTTAAACCTGTGATAAAACAAGAAGACTACACCGATGCCGATTCGCTAAAACTCATGGATAAAATTGAGAAAATACTGAATCCTGTGCAAACACAATCTAAGCAACCTAAAAGAGGTCTTAATTTAACAGGTAAAATCATCTGTTTAAGTGGCAACTTCGCCTACGGTAAAAAGGCGGAAGTGACGAAATTGATTCAAGAACATGGTGGTATTGTAGAAGAAAGTGTTAAACGGAACACAGACATTCTTGTTGTAGGTGCGAATGAATCTCAAGCCTACGCCCATGGTAGGTGCGGCACCAAAGTCCTCAAAGCCATGCAAAACAACAAAACAGGCTCAAACACCAAAATTATGACCGAAGCCGACTTCTTTGCTGTTTGTCTTGGTCAATAAATTTGTTTGAAATTAAAACAACTTTTGATAAAGTCAAGTTGGAGGAGTTAAACGTGGAAACGATTAAGCCGAAATTGGATGTCGGGGTATATTTTTCGCTTCATACGCAGGCGTTAGAGTCTGCAATTGTGGATGCGGGATTAAAAGAAAAGGCACACTTTAAGTCTAAAGAGCGAAATGTGCTTGTGGATGCACTTGTACAATCATTTACGAGTGCGTTTAAACGACATGTTTTGCAGGAACTAGAGAAGAAAAAAAGTGATGAAACTGCGATTGCGCGGTTGCAGAAGATATTTAAAGACCCGCAATTCTTGACTAAATTTCAAGAGTTGTTACCAATTGACGATCAGATTCTTCTTGAAATTAAACGTTTAAGTGCGGATAAGGAGCTCCCTCGACCCGTTTCGGAAATTAACGAATCTGCGATTCTTGTTCCTGATGGAAGTTCTCCGCATTTAGGACATCAAATCGTTAATGAGTTAAAAAGTTGTGATCGTGCAGAGTGGTTGGTGTCGTTTATTAAACGGCGAGCGATTATTGGCTTTTATGAAGATTTGAAGAATTTCTGCGCTACTCCTGCTCCTGATGGTGGGCCACGTTTACGAATTATAACGACTACGTATATGGGGGCGTCGGATGTAGAGGCGATTAAACTTCTCATGCAACTTCCCAATACGGAAGTACGAATGTCGTTTGACGATAAGAGCACACGTTTGCATGCTAAAGCATATCTGTTTCATCGTAAAACGGGATTTTCGACGGCGTACATTGGCTCTGCAAATTTGTCGACACAGGCGATGTCGACGGGTTTGGAGTGGACGGTAAAAGTAACAGAGTCCGAAATGGAGCATTTGTGGGATCGAGCGGTATGTGCTTTTCAGCAATCATGGGAGGATACAAAGAAGTTCGAACCTGTGTCTGTGGAGGATTTGGAAAAGATTGGGAAAAGTTTATCTTTGGCGAGAGGACGCTCTTCTAGTGCGGGGGCGTTGGTCTCCACCCCACGGCCGCTACCATTTACTTTGCAGCCTCATCGTTATCAAGAAGTCGTTTTAGAAGCGTTAATGCAAGAACGGCAGGCCAAGCGTTTCCGTCATTTGGTTATTGCTGCAACGGGTACGGGAAAGACCATGATTGCAGCGTTTTATTATCGTTTACTTTGCAGACAAAAAGGTATTGAGCCCTCATTTGTTTTTATTGCTCATCGTAAAGATATTTTGGAGCAAGCCTTGTGGACATATCGCCATGTGATTGGCAATATGGAGTTTGGCGTTTTGGCAGGTGAAGGTGACCTTCCTCCGAATTCACGTCACTTCTTCTGCACGCCAGAAACATGGAAAAATAAATTACAAGATCTTGGGGAAACCTTCTTTGAAACAATTGTAATTGATGAATGTCATCATGCGGCTGCACAATCTTACGACGGTTTAATTCAGTTTTATAATGCAGCAATTGATGAGAATAAGTGTGACCTTCTTGGACTAACAGCAACGCCAGACCGTGAAGACGGGAAGAGCATTGTAGAACAATTTGGTGGCGGTTATACGCATGAAATCTCTCTTTCAGATGCAATTAACCGTGGGCACCTTGTTCCGTTTGAATACTTTGCAGTTCAAGATGTTAACGTAAACTTTACAAGCGTGAACTGGGGAAGTAAGGCTGAGGCAGAAAGGCAAATTCAAAATATCTTGCAAAACAATCGGGCTCGTGCTGAAAATGTGATTCGCGAACTGTACGAGCATGTCACAGATGTATCACAGATGCGAGCGATTGGTTTTTGCGCGGGTATTAAACACGCACAATTGATGGCAGATTGCTTTAATGAAGCGGGTATTTCTGCGGTAGCACTTCAGGGTAAAGACTCTACAGATGTTCGTTTACGTGCCCGTGACCAGCTGAAAAAGAAGGAAGTTAATATCATTTTCGTCGCAGACCTTTTCAATGAAGGTGTTGATATCCCAAGTGTTGATACACTTTTAATGTTGCGTCCGACCGATAGTGCGACAATTTTCACGCAGCAATTGGGTCGAGGATTACGTCTTAGTGAAGATACGGGTAAAGAATCGCTTCTTGTTTTAGATTTTGTTGCTCGACATAACGAACGTTTTAAAGGTGATCGTCGGTTTAATATTTTAACTGCTCAGCGGACATCTTTGATTGGCCTCCATGATCAGATTAAAAATGGGATGCCATTTTTACCGTTAGGGTGTTCAATCTCTTTGTCTGCAGGGGCTCAAGAGGTTATCCTTGACAACATCAAAGCGTATATTGCACGTTTGCGTGGTCAGCGTTTAATTCATGAATTAACTGATTTCGTTAGAGAGAAGCAAGAACATCAAACGTTTAAATCTCTCATGAAACATTTGGAATTGGAAACGCCTGAGCAGTTGTTAAAACAAAAAATAACACCACTGCACATTACTGCGAATGCGTTAGAAGGCGGTTATGATGCTGACCTTGCCAATAAAGATAGTGCACTTTTCCTTCGCATTATGGAAAATGATGACGTAGAATCGATTTCGTATTGGATTGATGAGCTTGAACAATCTCAGCCCAAGGAGACAACTGTTGAAGCAGAAAGGATTGAACGGTTCAATCTAGTGGCTGCGGTGGATACAAAATTGCGTGTCTCTACCCATAAAGATGTATGGAATTCCATTTGGAATCGTCCGCAGTTTAAGAATGACTTGCTCGACTTGTTGTACTGGAAAAAAGACCATTTGCTACCACGAGAAGATGAAGTATTTACGAATTATGGGACGTTGAAATTACATCATCGTTATTCTCGAAAGCAGATTATGGCAGCACTTGGTAAGGATGGTGTACAGACACAGCAAGGGCTTGAATACTCAAAAGACCAGAAATATGTAGCGCTCTTTATTACACGTCATAAGGATGAACGCCGATTCTCTCCGACTACGATGTATAAAGATTATGCTATTTCAACCACGAGATTTCATTGGGAAAGTCAGGCCCATACAACGGTTGCAAGTAAGAAAGGGCAAATGCTTATTCAAGGAAGTAAGATTCCGCTTCTTTTTGTGCAAGAAGAGAAAACGAATGAGTATGGCGCACCGAGACATTTTATTTTCTTAGGAGAAGCAAAATATGTCTCTCATCAGAAAGAGTGTCCAATTCAAGTTATTTGGGACTTAAAGCATGCTATGCCTGCAGAGGTCTTTGAATGGGCCCGCTGAAACGCTGTTTATGTGACGAGATTAAAGTGCCTCGGGTAAGAAGTTGTGGACTACCAACGCATTTATGAAAAGTTAATTGCGTATCGTAAAGAAAATCCTTTACGGCGAGAAGAGTGCTATTGTGAACGACATCATTATGTCCCGCGGTGTTTAGGTGGAACAAATGAATCATGGAATCTAGTGAACTTGACGGCAAAAGAGCATTTTATTGCACATCATTTGTTGTGCAAGATAATGCCTGATGAGGGTAAGCTCCTCAATGCATTCATTGTGATGCGTGCGGGGAAAGATAAAAATCGAAAGTTGTACATTTCTGCAAAACGATATGAAATCCTTAAAACTCGATATGGTAAATTTCGAAAAGAAATGTTTACCCAGATGACGGAAGAGGAACGAAGGGAGCGTTGTGAAAAGATAAAAGAGGGGTGTGCAAATCGTTCCAAGTCTCGTAGAGAACGAAAGGTTGAGCGATGGCGTGAGAGTTATGCCAAAAGGAGCGAGGCTGATAAAGAAAAAACTTTAGAACGTAGACGAAAAACATTAGAAAGTCGAACGTTAAAGGAAAAGCAAGAGATTACAGAACGGAGGTCTCGTGCTCATCGAAAATTATCGGAAGAGCTAGAATTACGTATTATTCACGAATATAAACAGGGTAAAACAGCTTTGGTTATTTCACAACAACCATGGTGTACATTAAGTCGAGAAGGGGTTAATTATCTTCTGCGTCATCGAGGAGTTAAAACACATGCAGCCACTCGTTGGGATGGGAAAGAAGCATCTATTTGTGATGATTATAAATCAAACAAATACCCAACTCGAAGCGCTCTTGCAAAGGCATATGACACAAGCTGGGATGTCATTGCCCGAATTCTTGAAAAGAATAGTGTCGTCGTTGATGTAAATCCTAGACGAAGAATCGCCAGTCGGAAGCGTGAATTTGAAAAAATAGCAAACGAACGTGTTTCATATTACCAACCTTTTTCATACAATGCTGTTGAAGACATCACACTTGCAGAAGCAATTAGAAAGTTGCGCTTTTTAGGGGTAATTCCAAAAAGTGAAACAGAACGAATTGTTAGGAAAAAGATTCGGAATGCAATACGTGGGGATACGAAGTTCGCATATGGCTTTAAATGGAAGTCTGCAGAAGGATAACTTTTCCCACCGGACTTTTGATTTTAGTTCCGGTATACTTTGGGGTAGAAGCAGAGTGCCGGACAAATGTCGACCAGGGCATTGTCGGAGGGCTACTAGGTTGATGGGCGTGGTGGCCTATCAAAATATCCCGCTTAGCACTTTCGTCGCGTGGCCGTAGTTGTAGCCCATAGCCCGCGACGCTTCGCTTGTCTTTAAAAGGCATGTTTGATAGGATAGTAGTGTTAACGATTTAATTTTGAATGAGGGTTTGTATGAACACTACTTTGGAAAAGTATTCAGTTAGTCAATATTCTGTAAATGCTATATTGAATTTTATTGATACGAACGAAATTGCGATTCCTGAAATTCAGCGTCCGTTTGTGTGGAAGGGGCGTCAGGTGCGTGATTTGATTGACTCGCTTTATAATGGATATCCGACAGGATATTTAATTATTTGGCAGAATCCAAATGTGAAGTTGAAGACAGGGGAAAGTGCTGCGGGTAAAAAGATTTTGATTGATGGTCAGCAGCGTGTTACGGCTTTGATGACATCTATTGGTGGTCGTAAGGTGTTAAATGAGAATTACGACTTGAAGCAGATTGCGATTGCATTCAATCCTTTAGCAAAGGATGATGAAGAGCGTTTCGCGGTGCGTACGCCTGCGCATGAAAAGAGTTCTTTCTGGATTCCTGATATTTCAGAGTTGTTTAAATCGAGTTTTGACACATTCAATTTTATTGATGAGTATGCGGAGAAGAATCCAGGGGTTACGAAGTCGGAAATTAATGACGCAATTATGCGGTTGAAGGGGATTCAGAACTGTCTGATTGGCGTGATTACCTTGGTGCCTCAGTTGGATATCAGTGAGGTGACGGAGATTTTTGTTCGCATCAATTCGCAGGGAAAGCGTTTGAATGAAGCTGACTTTGCGATGTCAAAGATTGCGGCAGATGAACGTTTTGGTGGAAATCTTTTGCGTAAGGCGATTGACTATTTCTGTCATTTGGCGGTGGATCCTGCGTTCTATAATCAATTAGCAGCAAAAGATGAAGCGTTTATGCAGTCGGAATTTGCTAAGCGCTTGAAGTGGCTAAAGGATGACAATAGTAACATCTATGACCCTGAGTATAGTGATATGCTTCGTGTGTCGTTTATGCATCAGTTTGGCAGAGGAAGACTCGGCGATTTGGTAAGTTTGCTTTCGGGTCGAGACTTCACAGAACGCACGTTTACAGAGGAGATTGCCAAGGAGAGCTTTGAAAAGTTGTCTACGGGCGTGATGAACTTCATGAATCAATACGCCTTTGAACAGTTTGTGGTGGCGATTCGTGGAGCAGGTTTTGTGCATCCAAGACAGCTGAATTCACGAATGACATTGGACTTTGCCTACACGCTTTATTTACTCTTGAATGAACGCGATGAGGTGAGTAAGATTCAAATCAAACCATATGTGCAGAAGTGGTTTGTTCTCTCTACCTTAACTGGACGCTACATTGGCTCGCCCGAATCGCAGATGGATCGTGATTTAAGAGCGATTGCAGCGAAGGGATTTTTGCCTTTCTTTAAAGAAGTGGAAGAGGCCGAATTATCGCAATCGTTCTGGGATGTTGGCTTAGTTCAAAGTTTGGAAACCTCTTCCATTTCAAGCCCTTATTTCAATACTTTCATTGCGGCGCAAGTACATAATGGTGACCGTTCATTGTTGTCTAACACCGTCAAGGTAGATGATTTACTTTCCGCTGGAGATGTGCATCATATCTTCCCGAGGGAATTCTTAAAAAAGAATGGTATCACGGATAAGTCGTTTTACAATCAAGTAGCGAATTATACGTATTTGGATACTGGAATTAACATCTCCATTGGTAAGCGTGCTCCAAATGATTATTTCACGGTGGCAAAGCAACAATGTGAAACCAAAGAAATCAAAATCGGCACAATTGTGGACGAAGAACAATTCCTTCAAAGTCTGGAAACGAATTGTATCCCCGTGGAAATCTGCAATATGACTGCGGCAGATTATCCCACCTTCTTACGTGAACGCCGCGTAAGAATGGCAAAGAAAATTAAAGCATATTACGAGTCACTTTAACCCCTCTTACGCGCCTCTTCGGAGGCGCTTTTGTGTCATTTTGCGTGTTTTGTGGTTTAATTTGATAGAATAGTAGTGTTAACGATTGGTTTGGGAGGTTGTATGCCTACATTAATTACTGTCATCATTTTTGTTCTAGCGGTAAAACTCTTTTTCGCATGGTATTTTAGCCCAAAACAACGCGGCATTCGTGGTGAACGTGCCGTGGCAGCAAAACTGCGTGCCAATTTGCCTGCGGAGTATATCGTTTTAAATGACCTTTATTTGCCTTTGCCTGATGGTACAACGACGCAAATTGACCATGTGGTTGTTTCGCAGTATGGTATTTTTGTGGTTGAAACAAAGACTTATAGCGGATGGATTTTCGGTGATGAGAAGAGCGCAAAGTGGTCGCAGTCTATTTATCGAAAGAAGAGTTCCTTTCAAAATCCTATCCGACAGAATTACAAGCATATTTGTGCTCTGGCAGATAACTTGGGAATTGATAAGTCGTATTTTCATAATGTGGTGGTCTTCCGTGGGGGATGTTCTTTTAAAACCGAGATGCCAAATGGGGTGGTCTATGACCATCGCGTTGTAAAACACATTTTAGCTTTTGAGCAACCTTTGATTAAGTTATCGCAGGTGCAGGAGGTGGCTGAGGCCATTGGGGAATGGCAGTCAACCGTTAGTGCCACAGCGAAGCAGTCGCATGTTTCAAATCTGAAAAAACGTCATGAGGGGGTTTCCGCTGGGGATGCAGCTCCAAAGTGTCCTCATTGCGGTGGCGAGATGGTGCTGCGTTCTCCTAAAAATGGTGGTAATCCCTTTTATGGATGTAAGGCTTATCCTAAATGTCGTGGCATCGTTAAAGTAAAATCGTAACCCCTCTTACGCGCCTCTGGGCGCGTTTTTGTGTCTTTGGTGTGTTTTTCCCAGCACTTCGCGCTCGGGCGCATTTTGGTGGTTTTAATCATCCTGGCCGCAGGCGTTAGGCGCTCTGTGGCCTTATCGGCAAGAATTTTGGTGGTGGGATTTGCGGATTTGGCTTGTTTTATTGCCGATAGCATGGTATTATGGGGGTGTTTTTTGCCGATGGTGTTTGCTTTGGTTTCGTTAGATGGGGGCGTTATGCAGTATTGTTCGGTGGCGGTGATGGCTACGCGGTGGCAACTCTCTGAGCGGAGTGTGCGTCATTATTGTGCACAGGGGCGTGTGCAGGGCGCAGTGCTGGAGGGCAAAACGTGGTTGATTCCTGAGGTGGCGGTGAAGCCGGTGCGTATCACAAAGGCAACGCGCGCGCCTCGAGGGCTTTTGGAGGTGTTGCAAGCGGAACAGGCCGCGCGTGTTTCGGGGGGTATTTATCATCGGGTGCAGGTGGATCTGACCTATAATTCAAATCATATTGAGGGAAGTCGTTTGACGCATGAGCAGACGCGGTATATCTTTGAGACAAATACAATTGGGGTGATGGAGGGGTCGGTCTCGGTGGCGGATATCATTGAGACGTCAAATCATTTTAGGTGCATTGATTGGGTGATTCGGGAGGCAAAAACGCCGTTGTCGGAGGGATTCATTAAGAAGTTGCACTTCATGTTGAAGGTGGCGTCGGTGGATGCGCAGAAGGAGTGGTTTTCGGTAGGGGATTATAAGCGGCTGCCCAACGAGGTGGGCGGTCGGGAGACAACGCCGCCAGAGGCTGTGGCTGGGGAGATGAGGGCGTTGTTGGAGGCGTACAAGGCGGGCGGCAAAAAGTCGTTGGAGGCGTTGTTGGATTTTCATGTGGCGTTTGAGCGGATTCATCCTTTTCAGGATGGAAATGGGCGCGTTGGGCGGTTGATTCTCTTTAAGGAGTGTTTGCGGTATGGCATTGTGCCATTTATCATCACTGATCAACTCAAACTTTTTTATTATCGTGGGCTTCAGCAGTGGCCGTCTGAAAGGGAGTATCTTTTGGATACTTGCTTAACCGCTCAGGATCATTTCAAATCGCTCCTCGCGTATTTTAAGATTTAGAGGCGCCTGCGGCGCAGGACAGCGAGGGGAAAAGAAACCACAAAACACACAAAAAACACAAAAATGTGCTCCGCAGGGCCCTTCGGGCAGGACTGCGAGGGATTTCCACGAGTCGCACAAATCTTGCACGCTGCGTCGCACGGGCACATTTCCGTGCTCCGACAGCGTGCGCTTGCGCTTCTTTAGCGCCTTCGGCATACCTTCGCATTTTGCGCAAGAACGCTATCTCTTGGAGATTTGCTCACCTCGGCGCAAGAAGCGTTTGCTTCGCAACCGCTTCCCGAGGATGACAAATCTCCGCTTCGCTTTTTACTCTAGTAAGAGCTGTGCGACTCGTGGAGGTTAGCGAGGGGGTGGCTGCGCCACGGTGGCGAGGAGGCAACAGTGTATGAGAAAGGGAAAGTGCAATAGACAATTAAACGATGTATTTGTCTAAACTTGTCTACACGTTGTCTAAATTAAACAAGGTTGATGTATTAAATAAATCTTTGATAGTCAACAACTTATAGTAGGATGTAGAAGTTTAGTCTATCTCAAGGCGAGCTTTATTTGTCTAAAACATACCATTTCCGCTTGTCCATTAGATAAATTTTATTAGCCTTACGTAAAGATTGCAAAAGGTTACGTACTTTAACTTGCTTTGTGTAAGCGTTCCGTCGTCATACTCGGGAAGCGGAATGCGAAGCATAACGCTTCTTGCGCCGAGTTGAGCGACGGAGTAAGAGATAGCGTTCTCGCGTTAAAACTGCGAAGGTACGCCGAAGGCGTTATTAGTGTCTGCGCAACGCGCAGACGGCAGAACCTGCTCCGCAAATACAGCGAAGGCGTGTCTATCTCCCCTTCAGGGCTGGGAGAAGCGTAAGCGTAGCCTGTCGAGAAATGGAGATGTGCCCATTTCGAGCATCTTGTAAGACCTGTGCGACTCGTGGAAAATAGCGAAGGCACTCAAGGGCGAGCTGTCATCGTGGGGTGCGGGATGCGAAGCAGACCGCGCCATCGCGCCGCGATGAGCAGCTGCCCGCATGGCGTGGCTGGCGGAAATAAGCGAAGGATGTCTGCGCAACGCGCAGACGGCAGAACCTGCTCCGCAAATACAGCGAAGGCGTGTCTATCTCCCCTTCAGGGCTGGGAGAAGCGTAAGCGTAGCCTGTCGAGAAATGGAGATGTGCCC
>JAZRAG010000026.1:0-1552 GCA_045634445.1 Candidatus Spyradenecus sp.
CTTCTTGCGGATACGCTTACCGGCAGAAGCAAACTTAGCAACAGCACCTACGGGAGTAGCCTTTGAAGACTGACCACCGGTATTTGAGTAAACCTCGGTATCGAGAACGAGGATGTTGATGTCCTTGCCCGATGCGATAACGTGGTCAAGACCGCCGTAACCGATGTCGTAAGAAGCACCGTCCCCACCGATAATCCACTGGCTACGCTTCACGAGGTAGTGAGAAAGTTCATCAAGCTGCTTTGCCATTTCATGACCTGCAGCAGCGCCAGCGGCGATAAGGGGCTTCATCTGTTCGGCAATAGCCTTCGTCTTGTCGGCGTCTTCCTTATTGTCAATCCACTGCTGTGCGAGTTCCTTCATTTCATTGCATGAGCAGTCGCACATCGCAACCTTCTTCAAGAGTTCTTCGAGGCGGAGGCGCATCTTCTTGTTCGCGAGTGTCATACCGAGACCAAATTCGCAGAAGTCTTCGAAGAGTGAGTTTGCCCACGCAGGACCCTGACCCTTTTCGTTAGTTGTGTAGGGCGTAGAGGGGATAGAACCTGAATAGATTGACGAACAACCTGTAGCATTTGCCACCATCTGACGGTCACCGAAGAGCTGAGAAACAAGCTTCACATAAGGAGTTTCACCACAACCCGAACATGCACCAGAGAACTGGAAGAGGGGCGTAGCAAACTGGCTTACGCGCACATTGCTCTTAATGTCGAGGAGGTCTTGCTTGCTCTTAACGTTCTTCACGCAGTAATCCCAGTTAGCAGCTTCGTCCAATTCCTGCTGGAGGGGCACCATCTTAAGCGCGGGTCCCGTCTTGGGAGAACCGGGACATACATCCACACAGTTACCACAACCCAAGCAGTCCATAACACCCACCTGCATGCGGAACTTCATACCCTTAATAGCAGCGGGTGCCTTAATTTCGAGCGTAGGAGCGTTGAAACCAGCCGCTTCTTCGTCGTTCATCACGAAGGGACGGATACAAGCGTGAGGACATACGTAAGCACACTTGTTACACTGGATACAGTTGTCAGCTTCCCAAGTAGGAACGAACGCACTTACGCCACGCTTTTCATAAGCAGAAGTGCCCTGGGGCCAAGTACCGTCTTCGTAACCCTTGAATGCTGAAACGGGGAGCAAGTCGCCATTCTGCGCATTGATAGGACGCACAACATTGTTGATGAATTCGGGATCGTTATTTTCAACTGCTGCATCAGCGGGAAGATTTGCCCAAGCAGCGTCAACGGGGAGTTCCTTGTATTCGCCACCACGGTCAACGGCAGCATAGTTCTTGTCGATGATGTCCTGACCCTTCTTGCCGTATGACTTCACGATGAACTTCTTCATCTGCTCAACCGCCAATTCTACGGGGATTACCTCTGTGATGCGGAAGAATGCCGACTGAAGGATAGTATTTGTGCGGTTGCCAAGACCAATTTCCTGAGCAATCTTTGTAGCATTGATGTAGAAGACCTTCACCTGCTTTTCTGCAAGAAGTCGGAGGCCAAGCGGTCTTAGAAGACAAGGCACTTCCACAACTCCTTGGCTCACA
>JAZRAG010000027.1:0-2542 GCA_045634445.1 Candidatus Spyradenecus sp.
CAAAACGTGCGATTTCATACCATGTGCCGAGATAGCGAGCAAGGTGCACATCATTTACCGGTGTTAAGTCCACCGTTGGCCTTGTCGCACACCCCATGCACAATGCCCCAAAGAGAGATGCGATTACAATAACCTTCTTCATATCCGCCTCCTTTGATGTTTCGGGTCACTCCGAGACACCTCAAATTGTAGCACACGCTCCAAAAGCCAAACAATTAAGACGACCGCCTTCTTGAAACCCCTGCGTATGAAAGAAAGCATGGCGTGGGGGGGATTTTGAAATCACAAAATACTTGAAAAGGGCGCTTCGCGCAGGAGTGCCAGGATGGTGCTACGAGGATGCGCAAGGACGCAAGATCTTACAAATCTGCTCACCTCGGCGCTAGGAGCGTTATGCTGCGCATTCCGTTCCCCGAGGATGACAGATTTGCGCTGCGCCTATCCTCGCTTTGCTTGAGCGCTCCGCGTAGCCTCCTCGGGAGGAAGACTGCGCAGCAGAATTTCTCTTGCGTCGAGGGGCACGCGGAGTAAGAGATAGCGTTCTTGCGCAAAATGCGGAGGTACACCGAAGGCGCTAAAGAAGCGCGAGCGTAGCCTGTCGAGAAATGGAGATGTGCCCATTTCGGGCAGGCTACAAGATACGTGCGACTCGTGGGAAATAGCGAAGCACTCAAGGGCGAGCTGTCATCGTGGGGTGCCTTTATGCGCCACCGCACCGCGATGCTCCACAGGACCGCATGGGTTACGGGACTTTCGCAGTTTTAGCGCCTATATGCGCCCGAGTACGCAGTGCTGGAAATCCACTAATCCACAGCACCGTAGGTGCGTAATCCCCGCGAGCTTTGCTCGCTAATCCCCACACCTACGGTGCAAATCCACTATGCAGTCCTGCGCCGCAGGCGCCAATATGCTATACTATCCCCAATAAAGGTGATTAGATGGCCACAGTAATAACATATGGAACCTTCGATTTATTTCACGTGGGGCATTTACGGTTGCTCCAACGTGCTAAAGCATTAGCCGGAGAGAACGGCAAATTAATCGTTGCGGTTTCTACCGATGCATTCAATGAACAAGCGAAAGGGAAGAAGACGATTATTCCCTATGCAGAACGCATTGAAATCCTCAAGGCCCTCCGTTGCGTAGACGAGATTATTCCAGAAGAGACCTGGGAACAAAAAATTACGGATGTGCAGACACACCATGTAGACCTCTTTGTCATGGGCGACGATTGGGTAGGGAAGTTTGACTTCCTCAAACCCTACTGCGACGTACACTACCTCCCACGAACAGAAGGAATCTCCTCAACCACCATTCGCTTCACAGCTGCCACCACATAACCCTGGCGCAATGAAAAAGCCCCCCTTAAAAATCCAACTCAAACGCTGGCTCACCACACACGCGAGCCTTCGAAAACTCTACCGCAAAGTCTACCTGCCCATCCGCTTAGGCCTCTACCAAAAGACCCTCCAACGTAAGATGCGGCGCTTGGGCCCTCACATTATTGCCACAGTCCACCGCGTCTGCACCCGCGAAGGGATACCCTATTTTGCAGACTACGGTACACTGTTGGGCTTTGTTCGCGAAAAAGGATTTATCCCACACGACAACGATATCGACTTTGGTATTCTGCCCCCACACCCCACGCCCACGCGCCTCATCCAGGCCCTCCAAGCCGAAGGCTTTCAATTCATTAAAGCCTTCACCTACGAAGGCCAAATCACCGAACTCTCCTTCACCTACCAAGCCATCCAAGTCGACTTCTTCCTCCATTTCCCGATAGACCAACGCCTCTGGGCGCACTACTATGCAATCAGCGAAGACCCGACGGCGGATTGGCAACACCCACCCGTCATTACGGCCATTCGCACCTTCCGCCCTACAATTCCAAACCTCATCCCTTATGACGTTTTAGGGACCACCACCATGATCCCCTCAAACTACGAAGACGTGTTGACGGCACACTACGGGAGAGGATGGCACACCCCGAACCCAACATGGGATCGAGCAGCAGAAGGCGACTACTGTGTGAAACAAGCGATGGATCCGACACACGCGGACTACACCACACACCTTCCCCACAGGGCCGTAGCACCTACGGCGTAAAACCCCAGGGCTTAGGCCCATAATCCCCGCACCTACGGTGCAAATCCACTACGCAGTCCTGCGCCGAAGGCGCCAATTCATAATTCGTAATTCATCATTGGTTCGGAGCGTAGCGAACGAAACCCGCCACCTACGCCCCCAAAAAACGTCCCAACCCCGTCAATACAAAGAGACGCCACCGCCACGTATTCCAACGCGTACTGCCAGTGGACCAAGCCACCACACCCATACAGCGCAACCGCCACACCCTCCGCCACACACGGAAAGCATCCACCAAACGATAGTTAGGACAAGCGCCACGCCACGCGCGCACCGACTTTGTTACCCAAAACGCTGCAGCCATCCGCGCCTGCAACGGCAATGAAGCGCTTCCTGCACGCGCGAAAATACGTTGGCACACCTGCTCAAAAGCACACAAAAGCGTCAAAGCCTCAGA
>JAZRAG010000028.1:0-2486 GCA_045634445.1 Candidatus Spyradenecus sp.
CCAATGCAAATCCCCAAAATGCCTGGCGCACACCCCTGCCCCTGAATGCGATTCACCGCATCCAACACACACTTACGCACCCCCTTCAAATCACGCCCAGCACCAAGGCGAGGATCTGGCAACGAATACTGACAGCTCATATTCTCGCTGCCACCACCCTTTAAGAGCAACGTCACCTCAGGCGCCGCCACATCAGCCTCTTCGAAGTGATGCACCGGAATTCCCTCCGCCACATTATCATCCACAGAAGCCCCCGAGAGCGTATCAATCGTATTCTTGCGCAACCACCCCTTCTCCGTGGCCACACGCACTGCACGATTCGCAGCCTCCATCAAAGGCCGTTGCACCGTACCTGCAGGCACCCGCCAGAAGAAAGAGAGCGTTCCAGTATCCTGACACATCGGCGTACACTGCGCACACGCCAGCGCGCAATTCGCATCAATCGTCTCCAACGCCACCACTGCCGGCGCAGCCGACTCCTTCATACGCGCACGCGTAAGCGCAGCACGCACATCCGCAGGCAATTCACACGCAGTCCGACGAACTAAATCTAACAGTTTCTCTTCTATGTCCATACATCTATTATAGCATAACTGTCGATTTCCGTTATCCCTTTTTTCTTTTTCATCACCCCGCGCCACTCCGCGGCAGGACAGCGCAGGGAAGCCTTCGCACGGGACCTTCGCATTTTCCGCCAGAACGCAAATCTTGTTCCGTCGCTCAACTCGGCGCAAGAAGCGTTTGCTTCGCATCCGCTTCCCGAGGATGACAAATCTCCGCTAATGCTTTTTTACTCTAGTAAGATTTAAGCGCAAGATGACGAGAAATGGAGATGTGCCCATTTCGAGCATCTTGTAAGAGCCGTGCGACTCGTGGAGAACCAGCGAAGGCTTGAGCGCTCCGCGTAGCCTCCTCGGGAGGAAGACTGCGCAGCAGGATTTCTCTTGCGCCGAGGGGCACGCGGAGTAAGAGATAGCGTTCTTGCGTAAAATCTTCGCTGTCCTGCCCGAAGGGCCCTGCGGAGCACCCTAAACACATGGGGTGAAGCGCCCAGCGCTTCCGCGGGGCATGGGGGCGCGCAGCCCCCACATCCCTTCTGTGTTTTCTGTGGTTTCTGTGGTTTCTTTTATTTTGCGCGGCAGTGAATGACTTCGCCGTCTACGGCGGGGGTGATTCCTGCGGGTAATTGTGCGAGGAGCTCGGCATGCAATAAATCATGCGAGAGATGCGTGAAATACGCGCGACCAGGCTGAATAGCCTCCACATATGCCAACGACTGATCGAGCGTCAAATGCGTGGGATGTTCGCGTTTACGCAACATATTCAAGACCAACACATCCACGCCCTTCATCAAAGCCACAGTTTCCGCAGGAATCTCATGCACATCTGGCACATACGCCAAAGATGCCCCTTCAAAATCGATGCGCACTCCATTCGTCTCGGCATTCCCATGCACGACAGGCAACGGCGTTAAGCGCGCGCCTAAGGCCTCAAACGCCCCCGTCACCGCACAAAATTGAATCAACGGCCGATACAGTCCATTATCGCTCGGCTTATCGGTGATATACGGGAAGACGCGCTTCATTCCCTCCAACGTTTCAGGGCCGGTATAACACTGAATGACCTGGTTATCCTGAATCGTATTAAAGCGACGTACATCGTCAAACCCAAAGATATGATCGGCATGCAAATGGGTAATAAACACCGCATCCACACGCGGCACCTGCCACCGCAAACACTGTTGGCGCAAATCAGGGCCCGCGTCCAACAACAAAGCGCGCTCCCCCAAAGTCACATAGAGCGACGACCGAAGGCGTTGGTCACGCGGGTCTGTACTCGTGCACACAGGGCACCGACACCCAATTAAGGGCACCCCGACCGAGGTTCCGGTTCCCAAAAACTGCGCACGAAAGCCCGCGTTCATCCTGCCAAATTCCCTTTATGCCTGCAACCGCTTGACCCCGTCGCCAAAACCCTCACGCGTGCCGACCCAACGCACCCCCACGACCTTGCCCTCACGCCATAAGACCGACTTCCAAATGCGCGGCGACAGACCATCATCCACGCGTTCTTCGGTTGCATCCGCAGCGCGACAATCGCCCTGCACATGAAATTCCACGTCCTCCACCTTCATGAAGAGCGGCAAATCCACCTCCTGCCAAACCTCCTGAGGCGCCTGAGCCCCTTCGGCCAAGAGATTCTTCGCGGCCAAGGCCCCCATCTTCATTGCGCGCATCACGGCACACACCGGGCGACGCGCCGAGGGATTCGCCAAGTCGCCAGCCACATACACGCCAGGCGCGATGGACAACTCCGCGGAGGTGTGCACCCCAGCAGCAATCGGCGCTCCGGCAGCTGCTGCGAGCCCCACATTCGGACGCGCCCCCGCCGAACACAGCACCACGGCCGCAGGCACCTGCGTGCCATCCGTCAAGACGACCGCATCCGCTTCAATGGTTGCAATGCCCACGCCACTGTAAAGCGCA
>JAZRAG010000029.1:0-1953 GCA_045634445.1 Candidatus Spyradenecus sp.
CATTCGGCAGCTGTGAAATCCAACGGCCAGCTGCAAGTCTTGAGGCATAGGACTCCACATCCATCACCATGGGCGTCAGGCCCACCAAGACCGCCAAGTTATTGCGCTCTTCTACTTTTTCTTTGCGTGTCGCCGCCAACAGAACATCTACATCCGATAGATTTTTTTCGTTGGGCCCAATAATGCTAAAGTCCAAACTCACTTCATCCAACGGAAATGGAATGTACTGACTGGCTTCTGACTCCACTTGAACTTCCAGCTCCTGCTCACTCAAATTACCGGGAAGAATGATTCTTTTTGTAATAACCGATGAGTGAGAAAGTGCTAAAGCAACGTGCTTTGCCCGTGTTCCGCTTTTCTTTAATAGCCTTTTGAGAGCATCTGAAACCTCATCAAATTTTTCAATATTCCCATCAACGACGCAGTCCGCCTCCAAGGGCTCTGAGGCGCATCGTTCTAAGATCCAAATACCTTGTCCATCTTGACTCAATTCAACCAGCTTGATTGCCGAGGAACTGATGTCAAGGCCTATAAGCGGCGGATTTTGCCGCTTAAAAAGGGATCCCATTGAAACCACAGGCCCCTCCCTTCCTGTTTCATTTTGATGTGGAAATTTACGTTTTCAATGCATGCTATCAGCAAGGATATAAATCGACCAAGGGCTACTCGCATCCATCACACACGCTATCGTTGCCAAAAGCACACGGCTTGATCCTTATCAGCAGCAACTTGTAGCAGATCGCACTCGCACTACAACACCTTGTGTCGATCGCAACACCGTGCATTTTCTATAATGCCTTTCCCCATCTGTGCGGAGCGTCATGCCTACATCTCCCGAATCCAACGCCAAGCAATCTTCACCGTCCAATAAGAATCCAACTCCCCGCAAACACTGGCTGTTGAGGGCTTTACTCTGGTTGCTTGGTTTGGCTGTGGCCGGTGCTTTAGCCATTGCCATGGTCTTGGCAGTAGCTCTGTCTATGGCTTACCCGAACCTGCCAGACGTCTCCGAACTAGCTGACTACCGCCCCAAACTGCCATTGCGCGTTTACTCTGCAGAAGGTGCATTGATCGGTGAATTCGGCGAAGAGCGGCGCACACTTACCCCCATCGACGAAATCCCTAAGGTCATGGTTGATGCAGTTTTGGCAATTGAGGACACTCGATTCTTCGAGCATGGCGGCGTGGATTACAAAGGGATGCTGCGTGCAGCATTAGCCAACCTTGGAAAAGTCAAAAGCCAGGGTGCATCGACCATTACGATGCAAGTTGCACGCAATGTCTACCTTTCATCCGAGAAGACATACACACGCAAGATCTACGAGGTCTTACTCACCTTCAAGCTTGAGCATTTGTTAAGCAAAGAAAAAATCTTGGAGATCTATATGAACCAGATCTCCTTGGGTCATCGTGCTTATGGATTTGCAGCAGCCAGCGAGGTTTATTTCGGGAAACCACTCAAAGATGTGACGGTAGCTGAAGCTGCCATGCTGGCAGGTCTTCCCAAAGCTCCGTCCGCTTACAACCCGATCAGCAATCCCAAGCGCGCCCGTATTCGCCAGATGTACATCATTGAGCGCATGCTGGAAAACAGTTTTATCACTTCTGAGCAAGCCCGTGTTGCACGCGAAGAGCCCCTGCAATTGCGCAATGCAAGCCACGGTGGAGGCGTCAATGCTGACTACGTAGCTGAAATGGCTCGCCAGCTTGTTTATGCGCAGTACGGAGATGAAGCGTACACCCGTGGTCTGAACGTCTACACCACACTCAACGCTGCGGAACAAGAGGTCGCCTATACATCGCTGCGTAAAGGCATTACTGATTACGAGCGCCGTCAACGCTACCGCGGCCCTGAAAAATTCATTGCACTACCTAGCGACAAAGCAGCGCTAGAAGATGTGATTGATGACACTTTGGCCCAACACCCCGACAACGGAGATGTTTTAGCCGCAG
>JAZRAG010000030.1:0-40666 GCA_045634445.1 Candidatus Spyradenecus sp.
CCCGCCCTCAAGGGTCAAATGACGGAAATGGTGCCGGAGGAGGGACTCGAACCCTCACGCTTTAGGGGCGGAAGATTTTGGGTCTGCTGTGTCTGCCATTTCACCACTCCGGCGTTCTTAGTGGAGCGGGTGAAGGGAATCGAACCCTCGTGGCCAGCTTGGAAGGCTGGAGCTCTGCCATTGAGCTACACCCGCACGCTAATGGTGCGTCATTTGTTTCACTAAGATATCAAAACTCTTTCGTAAAAGTCAATCTTTTTTTGTGAAAAAAGTGATTTTTATTGTTTTTGCTCCCGCAAGGGGGGGCTCTGTGGGGTTGTTGAGTGTCGTAGGATTGTATTATTTGTGCTTGTCGCACTCGCTGCGCAAGGTTTTTTTGAAATCTTCTCGTGCGAGCGTTGCGCGTATACGCTTATTTTGTGGTAAAATGTCGCGCGATTTTCATTTGAAAGGATAGATAGAAATGGCAGATTCTAAAGCAGATTTCGCAGCAATGCTGGCCGCAGGCGGTTTGAGCTATCGCAAGGGGTTTAATCCTGGTGAGGCCGTGACGGCTCGTGTGGTCTCCACAAAGGGTAATTATGTGGTGCTCGATGTGGGTGCGAAGGATGAAGGCATTCTCAACAAAGAAGAATTCATTTTGGAAGATGGCACGCTCCGCGCACAGGAAGGCGAACGCATTAAGGTGTGGTTCGTGGGTATGCGTCAGGGCAATATGACCTTCACTGCGCGCAATAAGGCTGTGGGCCGTGGTGATGCAGTGTTGCAGCAGGCTTACGAGGCAAAGACGCCGATTGATGGTCTTGTGAAGGCTGAAGTGAAGGGCGGTTATGAAATTGACCTCGCAGGTCAGCGTGCGTTCTGCCCGTATTCTCAGATTGGCCTCTATCGCACGGAACCTTCCGAAGTGGTGGGTACGCGTCAGACGTTCTTGATTACGGAATACGCTGAAGATGATCGTGGTTTAAATGTGCTCGTTTCGCGTCGCGTCCTTTTGGAAAAGGAACGCTCTGAAAAGCGTTCTGCGCTTTTTGCTGAACTTGCAGAAGGTCAGACGCGTGAAGGCGTGGTGACGCGCATCATGGACTTTGGCGTTTTTGTGGACCTTGGCGGTGCAGAAGGTTTGGTGCCCATGCGCGAACTCTCTTGGGAACGCAATGTGAAGGCTGAAAACCTTGTGAAGCCAGGTGATACTGTGGAAGTGCTCGTTTTGAGCGCAGACCCTGTGACCGAACGCATTTCGCTTTCGTTGCGTGCGTTGCGCCAGAATCCGTGGGATGCATTCACTGCGCAGTATCGTCAGGGTGATGTTTTGAAGGCAAAGATTGTGCGTATTGCGACCTTTGGCGCATTTGCGCAGTTGATGCCGGGCGTGGATGGCTTGCTCTCGAATGGCCGTCTTGCCGCGCTTTCGAAGACCAACCGCATTGCTTCCGCGCATGAAGTGGTTGAAGAAGGGCAGGTCTTGGAAGTGAAGATTGACAGCATTGATTCTGATGCTCACAAGATTGCGCTTCGCCCTGTGGTGGCAGAAGTGGCTCCTGCTACACAGCCTGTAGACGCTGCTGCTGAAAAGGAAGATGACCCGATGGAATGGATTCGCGCCAATAAGGCAAAGAATGCAGGCATGGGGAATAATCCTTTCGCAGGTCTTTCGTTCTAATCTCTTAGATGGCGGGGCCGCAATGTCGCTTTGCGCGCCCCGTTTTAATACATGCATCCAGTCAATCTCTACTTTAAGCCAGATGGTACCACTGCTTTGCGCTATTGGTTGCGCGAAGGTGGCGTGAAGGAGCGTTGCGTAGACTTTCCTGCGCAGTTACTAACGCGTGAACCTGATCCTGCGGCGCAGGTGAATGTCCGCACCTTTACAACGCCCACAGAGATGCTTTTTTCGGCTTTTCGTGCGATGCCATTGGCGCCAGAATTGGATTGGCAGATGTCTGGAGAAGGCGTGAGTGAGGTCTTTCAAGAGACCTTTGCGGCCTTATTAAGAATGTTGCGCTTACCGCCTGCGCAGCGTTGGTGTGTACGTGGAGAGCCGGGTTGGTTTTTACAGTTTGGGTTACGTGAGGCCGATGGGAGTTATACGTTAGGCGCCTTTGTATTGCCTTGTGGCAAGCCTGCGGCATTGACCTTCCGAACTGCAGACTGCATTGAATATCTAATGCCTGAAACACCCTTTGAATTGGCGGATTTTATCACTGCGGCAGATGGTTGCCCCGCACGGACAGATTATGCATTGCCATGGGATACACGCGTGCGAATGCCCATCGCTGACTATGGCGCAGCGTTAGTGCGTGTGATTCCTGTGCGTTAAAAGGCGCGCATTAGCGGTCTTCATCGCGAACTGCAGAGCAGAGCGAGAAGAGCGAACAAATCACGAGCGTGGGTGTCACTACGCTAATCAAAAACTTCATAATCGTCTTAAATGCAATCGCTTCTCCTGTTAAAAGGGCATGAAGCGGATTGAGTTGTTTGAGCGTAGCGAAAGGATTGGCCAACAGTTCAGAGACAATTGTGCTGAAGTGTGCCCATGTTGAAGAGACGCTATCAATTGCTGAAACAGAGGGTGAAAGTACAGAAATAGCGCAGGCTAAAAGCGCTAAAACGCCCGTAAAGAGCGTTACAGGCAATGAGAACATACATCCGAGCGCAACTCCCAATGCAGCCGTAAGCGCCGTGGTTACGAGCAGAATCAAGCCAAAACAAGCCAAATTAGTGAGAGGAGATCGTCCTGGAAGCAAGAGGTGAAGGTTGTGGTATTCTTGGTAGATAACGCTTGCTGCACTTGTGCGATCGAGGCGTTGAAGTGTGACGGGGAGGCGCATACCAGGTTGAATGGCTTCGCGTGGTAAATCCAATGTCATGCCAGCGTCAAGTAAATGCGTAGGGGAAAGCGTTATAGGGCCTGTAGGTGTAGGGACCATTACGCTCAATTTAAGAGCATCTTTCGCCCCCAAGAAGGGAGAGCCATTTATTCGTAAGCTTACAACGCCATCTGGTGGCAAGGTCTCTGGCAGTTGAAAGAGGTAGGTGCGGGGTTTCTGTGGGAATAACTCCGTATAACGCGTTTCGAGATCTTCGGCGACAGACTTGAGTAGACGCGCCTCTGGAATACCTTCTGGAACGCGATTGAGCGAACGTAATCGGGCGAGTTCCACCTTGGAAGCGGTTGCTAAATCAGGTAA
Source organism: Candidatus Spyradenecus sp. (assembly GCA_045634445.1). Classification (GTDB taxonomy): domain Bacteria; phylum Verrucomicrobiota; class Kiritimatiellia; order RFP12; family DVOR01; genus Spyradenecus. The sequence goes on from JAZRAG010000030.1 coordinate 3,192, forward strand.
TTCTGGCGAGCAAGAGAAGCGTCCCTCGGGTAATGCGCGAAAGGCAAGTATGATGCAAGCGACAAGTCCCGCTAAGGCAAAGGGTAGCCACACAGCAAGCCAACGCCCCCACCAGAGCGTTAAGCGATGAATGGGTTTGGTAAAGGTAAGCGCTAAACGATGGCGTTCGCGGTCAAGGGCATAGGCTGTGCCACCACACCAAAGTGAAGTGAAGAGTAAAATAGCCCAATAGAGCCCTAAACCATAGCCTGTGTAAATCAAGCTGGTATCATTGAAGCCTGGCAAAATAACGAGGCAGAGCGTGGCAAGCAATAGCAATGATGCCATCAATGGCCCACGTGTCGCGCGATGCCATCCCAAAGTAATTTCGCCGATTAGCGCCTTCATCTTACGCATTTCCTAACCATGGTAACCCGCCTGCAGCGGTAAGGGGCGGTGTTTGAGAGGCTGCATCAATTGAGTGCAAGAAGAAGCTTTCAAGCGTTCCCTTTAACGCTTGTACATCGCCTTGTGCACGCGTTTCACCACGATCTAAAATGAGTACGCGGTCAGAACATTCTTGTACATCGCCTAAAAGGTGTGAACTCATCAAGACAGAGATGCCACGTTCGCGTACAGCTAAAATCAAATCCTTTACCTCACGGGTGCCCACAGGGTCTAAACCAGAGGTGGGTTCGTCTAAGACTAAGAGGCGCGGTGCATTTAAGAGCGCTTGCGCCAATCCTACGCGGCGGGTCATCCCTTTTGAGAAGGTGCCAACATGGCGATCTGCAGCATGCGTAATGCCTGTGAGTTTCAGTAAATCTTCAATACGTGTTTCAAGTTCGTCGTGTTTTAATCCAGAGAGACGTCCGTAGTAACGCAAGGTTTCGCGTGGTGTGAGGAAGGGGTGTAAATAAGTGATTTCTGGTAAATAGCCAATCGCACGACGTGCTTCTGTTGTTTCGGGCGATTGTCCAAAGATACGTAAGGTGCCGCTATCGGCTTTTAATAAGCCCAATAACATACGAATGGTGGTACTTTTACCCGAACCGTTTGGCCCCAATAAGCCAAAGACTTCTCCCGCGTGAACAGAGAAAGAAACTCCTTTAACGGCTTCAACTGTAGGCCTACCCCAAAAGTCGCGGAAGGTCTTGCGGACATCAGAGAGTTCAAGCACGATTTCGTTCGTCATACTGACTCCTTTTTGCAAAGTAAACGTACCCCAATCCAAAGGAAGAAGCCTGTGGCTGCAACAGCTTGAGGGAATACTAATAGCAAGGTTTTGAAGGGAACCGCACCTCCGTAAGCAAGGAGGTCTAAGGGCAGCCATGCTGCACCACCAGGTAGCAGAAGTGCGATAAACGCGCCACCAATCGCTACACAGGTCGTCATGCCGATAGGTAACACCATCGCAGCTGCGCTTGCTAAGGTGAGGAGTTGGGCTAAAAAGCAGAAAATAATGGGCGGAAATGTCAAAATGCCCCAATGCAGATGGTCAGTCAAAAGAAGTGTTGACCATAAGAGTGGGGGAAGAGCAAGTGCCGCAGTGAGGGCAAAACGTCCTTGGCGTAGGCGGTTGTTTAGTGCACCAAGGAGAAGCGCACCAATAGGGAAGAGTAGGGACTTTAGAATGCCACTAACATTGGCATAAGCACCCGTAGTGTGATACTGCGGCGAAAAGGATTCAGCAGTTAAGACTGCCGCACTCATCGCAAGCAAGAACCATACAAGCATGCCCGCCGCACCGAGGATTTGGCCTACAAACCATACCCCACGCGAAAGCGGTTTCACAAAGGCGATGGCAGCCGTACCATCGGTGAGCACGCGGCGTAGACGACCTGCACTACCTGCAATGAGAAAGAGCCCAAAGAGAAAGGCTGTGGCGAGTCCGCAGTCACGCGCCAAACGCCCATCTTCAGAAAAACGCTGAAATTGCAATAACGGCAAGACGAGCGTACCGAGTGAGGCGGTGAGCATCATGAGTAAGACTGCCGGAGTCCCAAGTAACTCCATAAAGGAGAAACGGGCGATTGCGAGCAGTTGTCGAGAAGTCTTTGGCATAATGCGTAAAGCGTCTTTCAGTTTTGCTGCAGAGGTTAAGGTTTGCGAACAATTTGAGCCCCAAGTGCTTGCAAGTTCTCTTCAACGCGTTCGTAGCCGCGATCAATGGATTCAGCGTTGTGAATGATTGTTTCACCCTTTGCACAAAGCGCTGCAATAATGAGCGCAATACCTGCACGAATATCAGGGCTTGAGACAACGCCTCCGCGTAGATGAGTTGGGCCTGTTACCACGGCACGATGCGGATCACACTGTACAATGCGAGCCCCCATGCCAATTAAGTGGTCAACAAAGTACAAACGGCTTTCAAACATCTTTTCAAAGAAGAGCTCCGTACCGCGTGTTTGTGTTGCGAGCACAATGAGTACGCTAAGAAGATCGGAGGGTATCATTGGCCATGGGCCATCTTCAATCTTTGGAATGGCTTTACCTAAATCGTAAGTCGTGCGTAACTTCTGATTTGGAGGAAGGTGCAATGTCCGCGTCTTTGCATCAGCCGTCCACGTAACCCCAAACTTCTTAAAGGCGGGCAAAAGAATGTTCATTTCGTCCTTTTCCACGCCTTGTAATGTCAATTCGCCCTTGGTTACCAATGCTGCCACGATATAACTCGCTGCTTCAATGGCATCTCCTCCTACGCGGAAGGAGCCGCCTCCGAGGCGTTCCACGCCATGGATAATGAGACGATTCGTGCTAATTCCATCAATCTGTGCACCCATGGCGACCAACATCTTGCAGAGGTTTTGCACATGCGGTTCGCAAGCCACGTTATAGAGCGTGGTGGTGCCTTTGGCCATAACTGCGGCCATGACGAGGTTTTCGGTGGCCATCACAGAGGTCTCGTCCAAAACAAAGTCGCACGCCGTGAGTGAACCTTCGCAAGAGAGCGTAATAGCACCCGACTGTTTAAAGAGCGTTTCCACGCCCATTTCACGGAATCCATTCACATGCGTATCAAGACGTCTGCGCCCGATACTATCACCACCAGGTGCGCCGCCGAGTTGGATACGCCCACATCGCGCTAAACAAGGTCCTGCAAAGAGAAACGATGTACGAATACTCTTGCAGACTTTGGTAGAAACCTTCGCGGGGAGTTTCAACTCACGCGGATCAATCGTTAAACGATGTTCTGCAGGAGAACCTTCAACTTTTGCGCCGAGTTCTTTCAAACCCTCCACCATTTGACGGACATCACGGATGTCAGGGATGTTCTCAAGTGTCACAGGCGCAGAAGCCAAAAGGGTGGCTGCCAACATCGGCAATGCAGCATTCTTATTTCCAGGCACCTGGTGCGTACCTGAAATGCGATTGCCGCCTTTAATGATAAATTTCGACATAATTCTAAAACTTTCTAAAGTCAAAAACGCTTAGACTTGGCGATTTAATTCGGCTCGGAGCACCTTTAGCGCATTCCAATTTTCTAACTTCATGGGGCGCGCGATGATGTCATTTGCCTCACTCATCAAAATTTTCATAGGATGGTGCAACTTCATTGCAGGAATTTTTCCATTGAAAAGCAATAATTGTCCAACGGGACTTGCTGCTGCACCATGGGGGAAGATCGCCTTCGCAGCGACATCCCCAAGCATGACAATCACTTGAGGTTGCACCGTTTGGATTTCCTTGTAAAGATATCCGTGGCAAGCCTTTAAGGCTTCAGGTGTAGGACTCCCTTTTGTTACCGGACATTTCAAAACGGATGTGATATACAAATCCTCATCAGTCAAATCAATTGCGGCAAACATCTTTCGCAAAAGAATACCTGCATCACCTTCAAGACGCGAGCCTTCTGCCAATGGTGAATCCCCAGCGGCACAAGCACCGTTTACGATTAAGACACGTGGATGAAAGGGTGTGCCACATCCAAGTAAACGATGTTCCGCAGCATAAAGACAGTCTTTGCACTGTTGGATAGAGGTGTTCAATTCTGCTATAGCCGCGGCACGAACTTCGGGTGTATCTCCAGCTCTAGCAGTCGCGGCACGTTGTACACGCGCAGGAGGCGGCACTGCGGGCAAAGTTTCAGTTAGACTCTTGGCGGGTTCTGCAGGCTTAATGACCTCAGGAGTAGGTGTAGGGGCCTTTGGTGGTGCGATAAAATCACGCCATACATCAGGCGAAACAGGGACTAATTTCGTTCCGCTCTCACGTAACACCGTTAGGGCGTCAATTGCTGCATCAAGCGCCTGAATCGTAGGGTGATCTTTAAAATCAGACTCCAGCATAGCTATGCATTCCAGAAAAAAGCTTTGAAAGATTGATCCATGTCACGGTCAACAAAATAAATAAGACACCCACGCCTAAAAGCGTTACGCGCCACTTGCGGTTATGACAGACATGAAAATACGCAGCATAAATCAACCATGTCGCTAACGACCATTGTTCCTTCGGGTCCCACTGCCAATATGCTCCCCATGCCTCATTTCCCCAATAGGAGCCTAATGCTAGAGCTAATGAAATGAACGCAAAACCCCATGCGACATTTTCACGCGATACAGACCATTGACGTAAACATGCTAAGACAAATGAACGCGTCAAGAGGACATAGGCAATCATATACCCTAAGACGTGTGGCACAAAAAGAGGACTTTGTAACACTGGCGGTAAGCGCCCGACCTGCGCACTAAAGACAAACGCCAAAGGAAACGCTACAATGAAACTGAGTGCAGCATCAATTCGTGAGGTATCTACTTTGTCTCGCCACGCACTATAAAGCGTTATCAATGTTAAAAGTAAGGGTAGCCACAAAAATGCTTCGAACAAATTCCGCATAGGTGGATGGCCTACAGCACACCAACGAACAGATAAAATCGTTACAGATAAGGGTAAAACGGCCAGCCATGTCCACTTGCGGCATACTTTCGGCAAGAAAATACTCCCCGCTGAAAGCGCCACTTGCGCATTCAAAAGCCAACCCAAAACATCAGTCTTTAACGTCATGCCACGCCCTCTAAACTTGGAGTACGCGAACGGCGCACCGACTCACGAATTGCTAAGCAAAAGGCCGCTAGAATAACTACACCATATCCCCAAAATGTCACTTGCGCACCAGGGTCTTTGCGCACTGTCAAAATTGTATTAAATACAGGCTCGCCATAATAGCCTTCAACTTGTTGATATGACATCTGATAAAAAGTCCATCCTTTTCGACGAATCGGATTATTTACCGAAACGGAACGACGCCCCTCTGGAAAAACCAAATGTGTAATATACTGTTTTGGCATACCATCTGGATATTGAGGCATCTCAAAGGAGTGTAACGCTATCCGCTCCCCATCAATCATACATTGTCGGTATTCCATTGGTGCATACGATGCATCTGTAAAAATAATTCGCCCCTCACGTGACTGACCAGCCGTAAGGCCTGCTCCCGTGATAATTAGCGCGACACCAATATGAAATAAACCACTTAGCCAGCGTTTCCGCACAAATGCATGTATGATGACTTCACCCAATAAAATGAGCAAGCCCACCATTACACCATTGGCCCAAGATGAAGTGAGTATACCTCGTGCTCCAGGAAATGCCAAAACAACAGCCATCGCGCTAAAAAACAACAGTATCCACACCGCTGCGAAAAGCCGAATTTGAGATAAAAAACGAAGCACCTTTAACATAACTTCGCCATTATACCATAACGCGCGCATCATGACGCGCGCAGGAGAGTAGCTTTATTCAAATGTGGGGTTTGTTGAGCAGTGCATCCTAGAAGATGTAGGTATTGCGTTAAGTGGTAGATGGGTGTCTACAGGAGGGGCAGAAGAGTTGAGCCATGTCAATCGTATTTTCTTCACTACTATCTCGGAGGTTACTTTCGCAGACGCTACTGCGGTGTTGTCAAATGTTTTTTCAACTTTGGTAGGCTTCTCAAAGGAGTTTACTCGTCTTTGGAGGGACTCTTTTCGTAAGGAGGGAGTGGGTAAATCGTTTGCTTAAACTGTCTGCGGATGCAGGCGATAAGATAGCGCCAAGGAACGCGGACAAGGGTATGTTTAAGCATATCTTTGTCTGTGCGTTTGCGGGTAAAGCAGATGCGTTCAATGTGTTTAGAACGTGGTAAGATGCCTTTAAGGAGTGCTCCTCCAATAAGCAAGCAAAGCAAGCCAGGACCGAGGTGACACCATGTTTTGAAGGACCAAAGGGTACGCGCGGTCGTGAGGATGTTGGAAAGATAATGTTGCCAGACGATGCGGTTGGATAAGTGTTGTGAAGAGGCGCCTTCGGTGTGCAGAACGGGTTGTGTAGGGACAAACCATACTTCGTGACCTGCGAGCCAAAGTCTGTGACAAAGTTCGAGGTCTTCGCCGTAACAGAAGTATTCATCGCGAAAGAAGACTCCGCCAATATCGTCAAGGGCAGTCTTGCGAATTAAGCAGCAGGCTGCTTTGGCTGCGTAAATAGGAAAGGGCGCCTGAGCGTGTGGTCCATCGGGTTGACAATAGCCGTGGTGGTAGAGTACGCCACAAGTGGTAAGAAATTCGCCACAAGTGTCAAGCATGCCATCGGAACGGATAAGTTTCGCTTGTGCTGCTGCGACATTGGGATGTTTGTCTAAGAAGTCTACAAGCGATTCTAATGGCGCGGCGCTAGGCAAGAGTGCATCGGTGTTGAGTAAAAGGATGTACTCGCCTGTACAGTGTGGTAGGCCGAGGTTATTACCGCCTGCAAAGCCGAGATTGGTTTCGCTTCGAATCCAAACCGTATCGGGGTGTGGAGTAAGAGGGGGCGAAGAACCATTATCAACGACAACGACCTGCGCGTATGGATGTGCTGAGTGGACGGCAGTTAAACAAGCCGAGAGTAAGTCGGCCTGGTTCCAAGCAACCACAAGGACGGAGATGCGTTTCACGCCGCAATACGCTTATACGAGATGGGGCTGGCGGAGATGTCCCTTGCGATAGGTGGCGATAGCGCGACCACGGATGGTCTTACCCGCCCAGGGAGTGTCTGCTGACTTACTTGCAAAAGCTTCGGGATCAACAATCCATTCGTCCTCAAGTGCGAGAATGGCGAATTCTGCCTTTGCGCCTTCTGCCAAGGTAGGCGACGGAAGGCCAATGAGTTGGTTTGGATTGGTAATCCAATACTTAGCCCAAGTCAATGGATTCATGCCACATTGACGCACCATGACATCCCAAGAGACGCCTACGGCTGTTTCAAGGCCGATGATGCCGAAGGGTGCGGCTTTAAAGCCTTTTGACTTTGATTCGCGAGAGTGTGGTGCATGGTCGGTTGCAAAGAGAGAAAGCGTGCCATCCAAGAGCCCTTCACGTAACGCTTGAACGTCTTCACGGGTGCCGAGGGGTGGGTTCATGCGCCAGTTGCCATCATTGCCAGGGATGTCTTCTGCTGCGAGAGCAAGGTGGTGTGGCGTGACTTCTGCAGTAACAGGAAGACCTTCTGCTTGTGCTGCGCGGATGAGTTCCACGCTACCTTTGCAGGAGAGGTGTTGGATATGAATGGGGCAACCTGTCTCACGGCAACGCGCAATGTCATCACGCACGGCTTCAATTTCAGCCTCAGCAGGGAAGATCGGAAGGTTATACTCGTGAGCAACGGGGCAATCGCGGATAATGCCGCCCTTTTGGATGTCGGGACGTACTGCGTGGTCCATCACAACCTTGCCGAGTTGTTTTGCACGGAGCATGACCACCTTCATCACTTCGGGGTCTGAAACCATGGCGCCGTCATCGGTGAAGCAACTTGCACCAGCTTCAGCAAGCGCTTCTAAGGGGCCGCACATCTTTCCTGCACGGCTTACGGTACAACACGCAGAAGGGTAGATGCTAACGGCTGTTTGCGCAGAACGCATATAACGCACAAGTTCAGGCGTATCGGTCGCAGGGCTTGTGTTAGGCATGGTAACCACGCGCGTAAAGCCACCATTGGCGGCAGCAGCAGAACCTGAGACGAGGTCTTCGGCTTCGGTCATGCCTGGTTCGCGGAAGTGTACGTGTACATCGCAGAGCCCTGGCACCACGGTGAGTCCAGGACGATCAATGACAATCAACTTTGTGGCAGAGGGTAATTTTTCAGGAACAGGGGCAATTACTCCCTCGGGGGTAATAAAGAGGGAACCCATTTCGTCACGATTGCACGCAGGGTCAATCAAGCGAGCGTTGGGAATGTAGACAGCTTTGGGGGATTCAGGCTTTTTTAACATGGCTTATCTCCTAACAGGAAAGTGATTACTTCGTTGGGACAACGGGGAAAAGAGCTTCGGTAGCGCTATAGAGCGCACGATCAAGAGCGATTAAATCCGCTTCGTGAATTCCTTGCTGTTTCCCACGGGCAACTGTAAATTGCGCTAATGCAGCGTCTAAGGGTGCAAGTGCTTCAAGTCGGTTTTGACGTTTAGCCTCTGTGCGGAGGATGCGAATTTTCTCGTAGGTTTCAATACCGTTACGAATGGCTGCGAGACGCAAAGATGGACGATCACCAGGATACATCATTGCTGTATCACCCGTGGGGAAACGAACGTGGTCCATTGATACAAAAGGATTAATTTCCCAAGAGTGGAAGGCCCAACGCAACATGCCATCAAGGCCGTAGTGTGCAGCCATAGGAATTAACCATTCCGCTTCGGCCAAATCAGAGTACATCAATGTGTTCGGACGCAAGGGGTACAAGCATGTGTAGAAGGTGGTTGTTTTACCCTGCGTTTTCCGTTCGGGTAATTCGGAGATGAGCTTCTCACAGTGGTCATAGGCATAGGAGACGTCTTGGAAGTCACGATTGATTGCGCTTGGATGGTCACACGCTGCGACAATCTCAAGCATAGGTGCGTACTGCTTTACGATTTCAAGCGCAGGCTTTAAGAGGTGATCGGGACGTTCATCCATCGCGATACGAGTAATATCAAGCCATCCCTTCACCTTAAGGTGTTCCACAAAAGCCGCGAGGAAAGGACCCCAGAAGGCTTCGTATTCAGGTGTACCTGGCACTAAGCGCGGCTTTACAATTGTTTGTGTAGCAGCATCAGTATAGGAAAATGTCAATGACCAAGGAATCATCGTATAACAGTTGATGGTGGCATTGGTCATGCCGATGGTTTCACGGGCAAAGGTTACCCATGTGTCAAAAGCAGAATAGTCATATGACCATGTCCCATCTGCTTGTTTTGTGACTTGAATCATCGAACGGAAGCGGTCATAGGTTTGTTCTTGCCAAGCCTCATCAACTAAGGTACAAGTGATAGTTTTTTGTCCCATGTCTGCGAGGTAACGCATTTGTGGGCGAAGCATTGCAAGGTGTTCGGGTGACCACATGGGAACGTCATGCCAACGCGCAGCGGCATCGGGATGCTGCCAAAGGTCTAAATGAAAGGCCCATTCAGAGGGCGTAGGTAAGGTGGCCCCTGCGGCATGAACGTTAATTGTTAGCGTTAATTTCTGACCATTGACAAAGACTTCAAGTGTATCAGAGAATGATTTACCATCGGCAGGAATTACGCAAGAGAGGAGTAGCGGACGTACAACGCCTTTAAAAGATTGGCCTTCAAAAGAGTCAATAATGTCTGGCAATAAGACTCCATTGCCCGTGGTATAACGAATGGGGCGTACAACAATACGACCAGAGGTGGTGTTTGCGGTAAGCGATTGAATACCCGCGGGTGCTTCTACAAGTACTTGCGCTTGAACTGTTTCGCCGCGCCATCCGCGTAGGGTGAGGCTTTGGGCGGCATTAGGAAGCCCAGAGAGGACGTCGCGATTGAAGCGTTGACGGACTGAAACAGGAATAAGGCGCACACCCTGATCTGTGGGCTGTGTAGCGGAGGGCAATGGTTTCCCGTCAGGTTCGTAGATGGGGCGCTGGCTAGGATCTGCAAATAGACTCAGCGCTGGAAGAACACTTGCTAACAAGACTGCGGAAAAGGGTTTCATTACTTAATCTTTCTGTTGGGGGTAAAGGGTTTGTGCACGTGCAATAAGCGTACCATCTGCAGCGGTGAGTTGATGTAAGAAGACGCCTTCTGCGGTTTGCCACAATTGAGTCGTTACGATTTCGCCTGCTTGTGCTGAACGCTTAAATTCAATATCAAAAGCGGATGGCATCGCCTCAAAGAAGTAGTAATCTGGCAAAGGTTCACGTAACCACTCTGCGAGGTGAACATTGTTGATGTGGCGATTTGCGTCCATTTCAGCTTTACGCGCCATAAGTTGCTGTGTCGCACACGGTTCAAGGTCTGTTGGCGGCGTGGGCAACTTTGTTGTGCAGAGATGAAAAGCTTGCGTATTTGGCATTGCGAGCGCTTTAACGGATTCTGGCAGTGGTGCGAGTTTGCCGAGAGTGGTATTAACGCACAACCATTCACTCGAGGCTTCTAAGAGCGGTTTTCCCATTGCATCCACAAGGAGAAATTGGCGTTCTGCAATCAGACGCCCGCGAATGCCATTAGGCCAAGTGTTGAGGGTCAAAGCCTCGCCGAGTTTGGGGAGGCGATGAAGACGAATGGCTAAGCGCCCCAACATCCAAGTAACGCCCTGTTGTTGTAACGCTTGGATACCTACGCCTAAGGCTTCAGCGTGACGACCTGCCGCTTCTTGTAACCACTTAAGAATAGCTGGAAGCGTTGCACGAAAGGCGAATTGACATTCATCGGCCGCAACGGTGAGTTGGGTTTGCTGAAGGTTAATCGGTGGCACACTTGATTCTACGCTCATTCGTGAATGACCTTTAGTTCAGGATTCTGCAAGTCAATAGGGTGCTTAACTACGATGTTAAACTGCATTTGTAACGCCATGGCATCTTTAGGAACGCGAATCGTGAAGATGCGCGCGCCAGGACGTTTGTAGACGTGTACTCGGTCACGCTTACGGTTGCCTTGTTGGTCAATAAATTCTGCGCAGACAGAGAAGTTTTCTTTGTCTTTGCCAGGCGCGGAAAAAGCAAAAGAAAACCCTAATTTTTCACAACGTTTTGGCAAGGTCGTTAACGGTGAAAGCAGAGTGATATGTCGCGGATTGGCATCATCTGGCGTCAAGCGAATGCGATTTGGCATTTCTGCATTGGGCGCAGAAACCCCTTCTGGAAGCGTCCAATGCGCGAGCGGCGCAAGGATGTTTGCAGATGTCGCATGACTTGAAATGCGTGGTTTTTCAGGTGGTGCGGTTATGCGCGTCTGCAAGAGAATTGATGCTAAAAGCATCGCAAGGAAGGCTGCCACACAAATCCAAAAAATCATGAAAGGAGTGGAGTTTGCCTTCACAGGTTTAAAGGGAGAATTCTGCGAGCCTACAGTCTGCGTTGGCTTGACGGGATTTCGTAGGGCAAGCTCGGTTTGCCGTTTGCGTGCGGAGGGGCTAAGAAACCAGTAATTGAGCGGATTGTAGCCATTGCGTACAAGCGCCAAACGGTACGGGCGTAAATCATAGGCGACGGATCTAAAGGTGAGACGTCGCATGAGCGTGTCGTAGATGAGATAGTCGGCTGTGAGGGCGTCGGTACGCGGGAAGCCAACACTGCCAGGATTGACGACATAACGATGCCCAGGGCGCATTTGGAAATCTTGAGGAGGAAGTTTCCGAATAGGGCCGTGCGCCTTTTCTTGTTCAAAGAGACACGGGATGTGTGTGTGGCCCACCACAAGGAGCGAGAAGTTTGGCATTGCCGCAAGACTTCGCGCCGCGTCTTCTTTGGTCTCAAGATACTGATACGAGGATGGTTCGTCAAAACAACTGTGCGCACACGCGATGTTTTTGACCTCTAAGAGATGCGGAAGGCTTTTAAGGTAGTCCTTAGCCTCATCATCAAGGGCAAGTGTGGCACGTTCTGCAGTCTCTTTTGCGAAAGGGTTAAAACATTGTAGGTCAATCAAACCCACGGCTGCAGCATCGTGATTGCCGAGGATTACCCCAGAGGCAACTTCACGGATGCGTGCGAGCGTTTCAACAGGTTGCGGCCCATACCCAATGACATCGCCTAAACAGAGCAGATGCGTCGCCCGGTGTTCGCGCGCGTCGGCAATAACAGCCTCAAGTGCGGGAAGATTGGCGTGAACGTCTGCGATAAAGGCGATGCGCATGGGTGTGTGTAAACAACTTTCTAAGTGAAGGGTTGCAAAACGTACGAATAGACGCGTTCAGATTAAGGCTGAACCTGAGCGGCTTCTTGAATAGCCGTCAAGAGACGGAGACGGCGCGCAGCAGAATCGTCCATTTCTTTGCCTGGCTGCACCATACGCCAAAGCGGCGTTGTGACATTCTGGGTGTCGCCACCTGTTGCGAGCCAGAAACCCTTTTCAGAAGGACCTGCATCAATGGTGGTGAGCGTGTTGTTGTCTGCAGTGAAAGCGGCATCTTCAGAAGCTGTCCAAAGGCTACCGTTGTAGGCCCACAAACGGCTAAAGGTGGCTTTGCGAACCACTTCTTTACTCTTTACATTACGACGGAAGTCTTCCACAAAGGAGTAGGGGGTTTGCAATTCCACATTACCCTTATTGTAGAGCGTGGAGAAGGTTGCCATGCGGAACCAATCTTGCTTGGCGTTATCCCAAATCCAACAGGTATAAGCAGTGCGATAATCTCCATCCTTGGCGACAGAAATTGCCATATAAACAGGGTGGTTGAGTTCCCACTTATAGGGCATCATCGACTTGCCGCCTGTACCTTCACCGCCAAAACGTTGAATATGCACATTTTCGCCAGCATAAAGCATCTTTGTGCGGATACCTTCATCTACAAGGTTGGGGTTTGCGCCGTAGTCGTGCGGATTACTAGGTTCCCAAACCGAGAAAATGGCGATATGGGTACCATCGGCCAATTCTTGAATGCCGCAATAACCACCATCAAAGGCGATGGTGCAGAAATAAGTGCCAGGTGAGGAGAGGTTCGGTGTGGTTTCAAGATAAAACACCGAGGCGGGGCCCTTCCAATTTCGATATTGTAAGTGAACGCTTCTCGCTTGGCGTGCGGCTTGTTGTTCACCACTTTGAGCAAAAAGCAAAGGGGTACAAAGCGCCATTAGAAATGCAAGAATTAGACGTTTCATAAGAGCCTCCTTAAAAGTAGGTTGAGTATCACGAGACGATACAAACTATGGATATTATAGGCTTTTTCTCGCGTATACGCACGCATTTTTACAAAGTAAAGTCAAATTGTGCTCTTGAAGACACACATGCTTTTATCAAAAGAGGTTGAATTGTGAAGTAAAAAGGCTTGAATTGACCTATCAAAAGAGGTTGAATTGACACTGAAAAAGGCTTGAGTTTTAGCACATCTACGAAAAGTCTTGTTTGTAGGGAAGTTATACGATTATTCGGATGGTTTAGGTCTTATTAATAATGTAGGATTTTACTGTTTTTTTCTTGTATCTTTGATACAAAGCGTGGGAAAGGTGGTATAATATGCGCGTTTGTTCTTTATTTTTAACTCTGGAAGTCCTTTTAATCAAGAGAAGGCAAGGATACGTATGCAAGAATCTAAAGTGAAGATGCCCGCATTTGGTGAAAAGATCACGATGGGCGCTGATGGTAAGTTGAATGTGCCGAATTTCCCGATTATTCCCTATGTGGAAGGTGATGGCACGGGTCCAGACATTACGTCTGCAGCAATGATTGTGTGGGATGCAGCAGTGAAGGCCGCTTATGGCGATTCGCGTAAGATTGCGTGGATGGAAGTTTACGCTGGCGAAAAGTCCAATGATGTGTACGGTCCGAATACTTGGCTTCCAGATGAAACGGTTGACCTTTGCCGTGAGTATTTGGTCTCGATTAAGGGGCCGTTGACCACGCCTGTAGGTGGTGGTATCCGCTCGATTAATGTGGCAATGCGTCAGTTGCTTGACCTCTATGTTTGCTTGCGTCCTGTGCGTTGGTTTAAGGGTGTGCCTTCTCCGGTGTTGCATCCTGAATTGACGGATATGGTCATTTTCCGTGAAAATACCGAAGATATCTATGCAGGTATTGAATGGATGAATGGCACTCCTGAAGCGAAGAAGGTGATTGAATTCCTTACGCAGGAAATGGGCGTGAAGAAGATTCGCTTCCCTGAAAGCTCTTCGATTGGCATTAAGCCCGTCTCCTTGGAAGGTAGCGAACGCTTGATTAAGGCCGCGATTGACTACGCGATTGCTAATGATCGTAAGTCGGTCACTTTTGTGCACAAGGGTAATATCCAGAAGTTTACGGAAGGCGCTTTCCGCGACTGGGGCTATGCGCTCGCCAAGCGTGAATATGGTGCTCAGCCGATTGATGGCGGTCCTTGGTGCACCCTCCGCAATCCGAATACTGGTCGCGAAATCATCGTGAAGGACTGCATCTGCGACGCATTCTTGCAGCAGATTTTGACGCGTCCTGCCGAGTATGATGTGATTGCTACGCTCAATCTCAATGGTGACTACGTCTCTGACGCACTCGCAGCTTGCGTGGGCGGTATTGGCATCGCTCCTGGTGCAAATATCAACAACACCACTGGCGTGGCTGTTTTCGAAGCTACCCATGGTACGGCTCCGAAGTATGCAGGCCTTGATAAGGTGAATCCGGGCTCGCTTATTCTCTCCGGTGAAATGATGTTGCGTTACATGGGCTGGACGGAAGCAGCCGATAAGATCATTGAGGCGATGGACAAGGTAATCGCCGCAAAGACGGTGACTTACGATTTCGCACGTTTGATGGATGATGCTACGGAAGTGTCTTGCTCTGGCTTTGCAAAGGCGCTCGCTGCAGCAATGGAATAAGCGAAACCGAGGCTGAATGAACGTCTTAATCCTCGTTTTAACAATTGTGGTGGTGGTCCTCTTGGGGGCCGTCATCCAATTGTTGTTAGCGCTTTTACGCCGTCCTGCGCCGTTGGCGCGCGAGGATTTGCCGCAGACGTTGTCGCCAGAGTCGTTGGATGGCGCAGAACGTCGCCTTGCAGAACAGTTGGCGCAACGCTTGACTGTTTTGGAGCTTAAAGAGGATGCCATCGCTCGCGCACAGCGTGAGGAATTGAATGGCGCGCTGAATGTCCGCTTCAAAGAGAGTTCGCAATTGCTTGAAACGCACTTGAAAGAGGTGCGTGATCGTTTGCTTGCGATGGGTCATATTACCGATGGCGTGCAGCGTTTGAGCGAGAGCGTCATGCGCTTTAATCGCCTTTTAGGCAATGTGAAGGCGCGTGGTACATGGGGCGAAGTGCAGCTGGAGCGTTTGCTTGCAGACATGTTTGTCCAAGGGCAATACGCGAAGAACGTAAAGCCGAATCCGCGTTCGAATAAAATCGTTGAATTCGCCTTAGCTTTGCCTGGCGCAGAGGAGGGGAAGACGGTTTGGTTGCCCGTGGACTCAAAGTTCCCCGTAGAGGATTACGAACGCTTGTTAGCTGCGACGACGGCAGAGGAGGCCGCAAGTGCGCGTAAGTCTTTGAATACCGCGCTTAAACTTTTCGCAACGCAAGTAAGCGAATATATTCAGCCGCCTCATACAACGGATTTTGCAGTTATGTTTTTGCCAACCGAGGGCCTTTTCTTAGAAGCGGCTTCGGATGGTGCTTTTGTGGACGAGTTACAACGTAAACACGTGTTGTTAGCTGGTCCACAAACGCTTGCAGCGCTCTTTAATGCGTTGCAGATGGGATTTAAGACGTTGGCTGTGCAGAAACAGTCAGCGAAGGCGTGGGACCTTATGGTTAAGGTGAAGCGTCGTTTAGATGATTGTCTTGCCGACTACGATGCGGCGATGAAGAAGTTAGAAGAAGCCGGGAGTAAGGTGAATTCAGCGCGTGATCGCGTGAATTCATTGGCCCGTGATTTGCGGAATGTGACCATTCCAGAAGAGGAGACACCTCATGCGTAATCTTTGGACAGACCCTACAACGCTTGCAATTACTTGCGGCAAGGGCATTGTGCCCTTCTTGATGCAGGAATTGAAAGAATTGGGTTATGAGATCTTGGGTCATAATGACACCATGGTCGGCATTAAGGCGCAGAATGCTTGCCGCGATATCTTGCGTTTGAACTTGTCTCTTCGCACGGCACAACGCGTGTTGTGGCCGTTTGTGCAGGATACGCGTTGCCGTAACTTGGATGATTTGTACGATTTGGCGTATTATGCACCTTGGGAACAGATTCTCAATGTGGAAGAACCCTTCTTTGTGACGAATGTTACGAAGAATGATACGGTGTTGGATACGCGTATGCCGACGCTGCGCTTGAAGGACGCAATTGTTGACCGCATGCGTGCAAAGTGTGGTCGCCGTCCGAATGTGAGTGGCGCGGTGCCTGTGCGCGTGGAAGCTGGTGGCATGGTGCTTTACAGCAAGCCAACGCCATTGCGCTCGGCTTTGCGCGTGATTCGTGCGGTTTTGGAAGATTGGTTGAATGACATTCCTGAAGAAACCGAACGTGCAGACTTGTTGATTGACGTGGATGGCTATGACTTGATGTCGGGCTCTTTCTACTTGCCGAAGCTTGACTTGATGATTTTGAAGAAGCGCTTTGAACGTACCTTCGCCTCGCGCATGGCAGAGGGCACACCGAGTGCAGCCGTCTACTTGTGGTGGGAAGACACGCACGCGAAGATTTACATTGATACATCGGGTAATTCGCTCTCGCGTCGTGGCTACCGTAAGGAAGGTTGGCTCGCACCGATGCAGGAAGCCCTCGCAGCCGCTTGCATTATGGCAACGGGTTGGGATAAGAAGCGCCCGCTCGTGGTGCCGTTCAGCGGTTCGGGTACGCCTGCTATTGAAGCTGCGTTGATGGCACGTAATATTCTCCCGGGTATGTTCCGCAATGACTACGCTTTCATGCACTTGAAGGGCTGGACATCGGTAATTCCTGGTGAAAAGGCAGGCGTGAGTGCACGTCGCCGCATCGGTGCATCGCCGTTGGAAATCTGGCGTGAAATGACGGCACAGGCGAAGCGCGATGAAGTGCCGCACGACGATGAAACATTGCCCAAAATCGTTGGTGTGGACTGGGAAGAAGAGGCTGTGGATATCTCCGAACGCAATGCAAATGCTGCCGGCGTAGGCCAGAATGTAAAGTTCTTTGTGGACGATTTCTCGGACTCTCAACTCACCGTACAGCCTGGTATCATCTTCATGAACCCGCCTTATGGTGAACGTCTTGAAGATGAAGCGGCCCTTGTGCCACTGTATGATGGCGTAAGTGAATGGTTGCGCAATACCGTTCCGCAGGGTTGGGAAGCTTGGATGATTACTTCTTCGAAGCCGCTTTCTTTGCGCGTCCGCTTGCAGACGAAGCAGATTCTGGAATTCAAGAATGGCGCCCTTGACTGCCGCCTGTTGGGGTATGATATCGGTAAGCCGCTCGCAGATTTGCCGCCTGCAGAAGCCGAAAATGAAGCAACTCCTGACGAAAAGTCAATTGAGGCTGAATTGAGCGACAATTAAAGCCTTATTGATTTGAAATTGAAGCCTTATTGAACTTCAAAAAGGGTTGACTTTAAAACGCATTGTTTTATGACTAAATTTGGCACGAACATTCTTCAGCGTTTGCCGCTTTACCTTCGCACACTGCAACAATTGCAGAGCGAAGGTCAAGCGTATGCCTCGGGTGCTCATCTTGCCGCAACGCTTGGTTTTGAATCCATTGTGGTCCGTAAGGATCTGGCGCGAACAGGTGTGCGTGGCACGCCGCGCTTAGGCTTCCCAATTGACCGCTTGATTCCTGCGATTGAGCGTCTCATTGGTGCAGATGATGAAACCGTGGCAGTGCTTGCCGGCGTAGGGAAGTTGGGCTCAGCGTTATTGTCCTATCCTGGCTTTCGTAAACAGGGGATTTTGATTGCGGCGGGATTTGATGCCGCACCAGAACGTTGCAATCTCATGCTTTCTGGTACGCCGATTTTCCCCGTAAACACACTCACAGAAACAGTCTTACGCCTTAATGCGAAGGTCGGTATTTTGACGGTGCCTGCCGAACGCGCGCAGCGTGTGGCAGAACAAATGGTGGCTGGGGGCATTACGGCAATTTGGAATTTTACGCCGCAGTTACTTGATTTGCCTGAGCATATTCTTGTGCAACGAGAAGACCTTGCGGTGAGCCTTGCAGTGTTATTGCATCGCGTTAAGGAAAGAGCGCAGTAATGTTTGCATTATTCAAGTGGATTTTGTGGCTTTGCTTGCCCTCAACCATTGTGTTGGTGGGAATTGCGTTGGTTGCGCTTTGGTTATTCGTGCGTAAGCAAATTCGCCCTGCGATTCTCTTGATACTGTTAGACGCACTACTTGTTACGGTGATGTTGCCATGGACTGCCGCAAAAGTGGGCTATACATTAGAACGTCAGTATCCGCCAAAGGCCTTAACTGAGTATGGCACTGCAGATGCCATTGTGTTGTTAGGGGGTGGTTTAGGACCTGTGCGCTCAGGTTTCCCTTACACCGAATGTTACGCAGCCTCCGATCGCGCAATTATGGCTTGTCGACTTTGGAAAGCGGGTAAAGCGCCCGTGATTATCCCCACTGGCGAAATGGCCGCAGAGTCAGAAAAGCCGCTTTTGGAAGCCATCGGTGTACCAAGTGCTGCAATTCTTTGCGAAGAACGCGCCCGTGATACGGCAGAAAACGCGGATTACACCTTCAAAGTCCTCGCAGAACGTAAGTGCAAACGTGCCTTTGTGGTAACGTCTTCATGGCACTTGCCGCGTGCAATGATGCTCTTTAAGGCGCCAGGAATTGAGTTTATTCCTGTGAGTTGCGATACGGAAGCTTCTTTAACCTTGGCGCAATTCCCCGTGATGCCGATGTGGCAGAAATTGCCGTCATTCGCCTCTGGCGCGTTGACAATGTCCTACGCAAAGGAATGGCTTGGGATTCTCTTCTACTCATTGCGAAAACCGAGCCAAGCACAAGTGTTGCCAACTGTTAAACAGTAATTCGTATTAATCAACGAAAGCGTTCACAACTATGCGCGTATTCCTCTCACCTCCTGTTATGAACGGCGACGCTGAAAAGCGTCTTGTCGCGGAGGCGTTTGATTCGAATTATATCGCGCCTTGCGGTCCCATGGTAGACCTTTTTGAACGTGAAGCCGTTGAACGCTTTGGCTTTAAGTGTGCTTTAGCAACAGCTTCGGGTACTGCGGCATTAGAACTGTTAGCTCGCGCTTTAGAAATTGCACCTGGAGACAAGATTATTGTGAGCGATTTAACCTTTATCGGTTCGCTTGCAGCCTTTGTGTCGCTAGGCGCAGAACCTGTCTTCGTGGATTCTGATCCTGAGACATGGTGTATGGATCCGAAGTTGTTGGACGTGGCATTAACGCGTTATCCTACTGCTAAAGCCGTCATTGCAACGGATCTTTATGGGCAAAGTTGCGACATAGATGCGCTTGCAACATTGTGTGATGCGCGTGGTGTAAAGCTAATCGTGGATGCCGCAGAAAGCGTGGGCGCAACTTATCGAGGGCGAGCCTCGGGGCGTGGCGCATGGGCTGCTATCTATTCCTTCAACGGAAATAAGATTATCACGACCGGTGGCGGTGGGATGTTGCTCTCAGATGATGAAACGCTGATGGCGCATTGCCGTAAACTCTCCGCACAAGCGCGTGAGCCCTTCCCGTGGTATGAACACAAATACGTGGGAACAAACGCACGTTTAGGCAATATCCCCGCTGCGATTGGCGTAGGGCAATTGCGACATTTGGCAGATGCGGTGCGCGATAAGACTGCCGTTTGGGATGCTTGGCAAAAGCGTTTTGCAACGCGCCCTTGGATTCGCCCGATGCCGACTGCTACATATGGTGAACCGAATCGTTGGCTCACGGTAGTAACGCTTGAAGGTGTGGACCCCTTTAAAGCCGTAGAGGTCTTGAATGCAAATGGAATTGAGGCGCGTCCTTTATGGAAACCAATGCATTTGCAACCTGTTTTTCAGAAGTGTGATGCTGTTCTTTCGGGCGTAGATGCGCAGCTCTTCAATACGGGTATTTGCCTTCCTTCTGGGCGCAATTTACCACCCGAAATAATGGATGAAGTGATGCAGTTGATGGATGCACTTCGTCAGTAATGAAGTTTTAAATCAAAGAGAGAATGCTACTGTATGTTGGAAAACCTTTTAATACCTGGCGCACTCTTAGTCATTTCTTGCGCATTGGCGTTGATTTTGACGCCACTTGTCCGCACATTAATGACGCGTCTTGGTGCTGTAGATCAGCCTGATGCGCGCCGTGTGAACCGCGTACCGATTCCGCGAGGCGGCGGTCTTGCAGTGATCATCTCTTTCTTTGCGACATTGGGTGTAACCTATTTTGTTTGGCCTACGGCATTATTAGAGTCGCCGTTTTATTCATTGTTACCATGGTTTGCTGGTGCAGCGGGCGTTCTTTTGGTTACAGGCTTGCTTGATGATTTGCGCGGATTGCCGGCGGTCGTGAAGTTGCTTGCGCAGATTTTGGCCGCAGGGTTACTGTGTTACGGTGGCGCACGCTTCTTATTGCCAACGGCTTGGGGCGCGTGGACGGCTTCACCATGGGTATATGTGCCCTTAACACTAGTGTGGTACATTGGCGTAATTAACGCTTTTAATCTCATTGATGGCTTGGATGGCCTCTCTTCTGGTTTGGCGATTATCGCAACGGCAGGCTTAGCGGGCGTTTTGCTTGTGGTAAGCCCTGGTATGATTCTCATCATTTGCCCAATTCTCATTGGCGCGCTTTTGGGCTTTTTGCGTTACAACTATCACCCTGCGACTGTTTTTATGGGCGATACGGGGAGTCTTTTCTTAGGGCTTGTATTGGGTACATTATCTTTGGCTACGCGTCGAGAAGATGCGTTTGTCTTAACAATGGGACTCGCGCTTTTGTGCATTGGCATGCCGTTGATTGATACAACGTTAGCGATTATTCGTCGCACCTTGCGTTATGTGTTGCGCCGTTTGGAAGGCAATGCCACAGAAGGTGGCATTATGGTGGCGGATCGTTCGCATGTGCATCATCGTTTGCTTGCATGGAGTAAGGGTAATCAACGCCTTGCAGTGTGGGGTCTTTACGGGCTGGCTATTGCTTTAGTGGCGTTAGGCTTCCTTTCCATTTGGTTTCGTATGAGTCAAGCAACAATCTTTTTGATTGGCTTTTTCGCCTTTGCATCGGTAATTCTTCGTGCGATGACGGATGTAGAATTATGGGACGCTGGTCGCTTAATTACGCGTCCTGGTGCACGAAATGGTTCGCGTCGATTAACGGTGCCAGCGTATGTGCTCGCGGATTGCATCATCATGGCAGGTTCGTTTGTGCTTTTGGCGATATTGACGCAACGTTGGCTCCCGAGCATTTCGGAAGGTGAGTGGCTTCACATCTTCCTGTGGTATGCTGTGCCTGTAATGGTCGCATTAGTTTTGGTGAAGGCTTATACGCGCATTTGGGGCCGTAGTACGCGTAAAGACGAATTTCTACTTGTGTTTGCGATTGGTGTCGGCTCTTTGGTTTCGCACTTGATTGTAACGTACATGTTCCCTGGAATCGCGCCTCGTATGATTCTGTTTCATGTGGCATGGGCATTGATTTTGCCCTTACCATTGGTAACGGTACGTTTGATGAAGACCGCCTTTGTACAGTGGTTGACCGCAAGTGAGAATCGTCACTTAATCAAACGCTCTTTAAGTGATAACTCTATTGAGCGCGTTCTTTTCTATGGCGCAGGAATGAATTTGCGTGCTTATATTACGCTTTGCGAGGCGAATGTTACGCGTAATAATGTGGCATTACTTGGCGTTTTGGATGACAATTTAGGTCTGCGCGGGCGTATTTTCCGCGATTTGCCGATTTTAGGCCCGTTGGAAGTCCTGGATGACGAGGAGATGTTTGAAAATCTTCGCCCAACGCAAATCATTGTAACAACACCGATGATTGGTGAGGAGCGTCTAGCTGATATTCGTGCTTTCTGTCGTAAACACGACTTGAAGTTGACGCGTTGCTCAATTACAGAAGAAGTTCTCGCACTTTAACGTTTTTAACAATCAAATTGGAGTCAAACTCATGAAGACTGCAAAGAATCCCTTCCTCGCTGATAGCTGGATGCCTGATTATGCTGCAATGACGCCTGAACAGTGCGCAGCCGTTTTGGAAGAGTCCATTCCGCGTGCAGAACGCGCTTTTAAGGTGGTGGAGAAGCAACTCGACATTTCGTGGCGTGGTCTTGTTTTGGCTCCGTCTGAAGCTGTTCGCGTGCCTTTTGAAACATGGGGTATCCTTTGCCATCTCACGTCTGTGATTAGCAATGATGAATGGCGCGCTGTGGAAGAACGTTTCCAGCCTGCGATTATTGCGCTCAGCCAGATGGTTTCGCAGAGTAAGGCGCTTTACGAAGGAATGCTTTCGCTTTTGGAGCAGGATAAGAAACTCAAGCCGTGGCAACGTCACATCTTGGAATCAAACATCCGTTCGATGCGTCTTTCTGGTGTGGGCCTCGCTGGCGCAGAACGTCGTAAGTTTAATAAGCTTGAAGCAGAGCTTGGTAAACTTTCGATGAAGTTCTCGAATAATGTACTTGATTCGGAACGTGAATCAAAGGTGACGGTAGCAGAAGATGAAGCTGCTGGCATTCCCGCAGACCTTTTGCAGGGTAAGGGCCCTTGGTCATTGGGGATTGATTTCGCAACGTATGATGCAGTGATGCGTTATGCAGAGTCTTCGGATGTACGTGAACGCTTCTGGCGGATGCGTAGCACGCGTGCTTCTTCGGGTAAGACGAATAATGCGCCTTTGATTGAGAAGATTTTGAAGCTGCGTCAGCAGGTGGCAGAAATGCTTGGTATGCCTGACTACGCACATTTGTCGACGGCTTCGAAGATGGCTGGCACACCCGAAAATGTCTTTAAACTGTTGGATCCGATGGTTGCAGTCGGTAAGCCTGTCGCGAAGGAAGAAGAACGCGAACTCGCGCGTTTTGCGAAGGTAAAGGGCTTTAAGGGTAAACTTCAGCCTTGGGATAAGGCGTATTGGATCGAAAAGCTTTCTCAGGAGCGCTTCGGTTTTGATGAAGAAGCTTTGCGTGAATACTTCCCGATGGAACGCGTCTTGGACGGTTTGTTCGCATTGTGCAAGCAACTCTTTGACGTTACTTTTGAACGCGCAAAGGGCAATATCAAGGCTTGGCACAAGGATGTGCGTTTCTATCGTGTGAAGAACGCAAAGGGCGCGGTAATCGCAGGTATTTACTTCGATCCTTACGCTCGTCCTGGTACAAAGCGGGGTGGCGCTTGGATGAATGGCATTCGCGAACGCGATTTCGAAACGCGTGAACAGTTGCCCATCGCAGTGATTGTTTGTAATCAGAAGCCGCCGCGTGGTAAGCAGCCCGCGACGATGAGCTTCTATGAAGTGGCTACGCTCTTCCATGAAGCGGGACATGCTTTGCAGGCTGTTTTGACAACTGTGGATTCACCGACATGTTCGGGTATCGCAAATGTGGAGTGGGATGCAGTAGAAATCGCATCGCAGTTCTTGGAACAGTTCCCTTACGAACCCGAAATGTTGAAGAACCTCTCTTGCCATATCAAGACGGGTGAAGCATTGCCCAATGAAATGATTGAGGCTATTGCTCAGAAGCGCACATTCCGTGCGGGTAATGCGCTTGTGCGTCAGATTCACTTCGCGCTCGTGGACCTCGTGATTCACTCGCGTGCGTATCCGAAGAAGTATAAGAATGCCAATGCTTGTAAGGAAGCCTTCGGTAAGAAGTTGCTTCCCGCTCCTTGTCATCCGGAAGATCGCTTCTTGAACGCCTTTACGCACATCTTCGCAGGTGGCTACTCCGCTGGCTACTATTCGTATAAGTGGAGCGAAACGCTCTCTGCTGATATCTATGGCGCATTTGCAGGTGAAAAGACCGCTACGCGTCGTCGCCTTGGTAAGAAGTATCGCGATACGATCCTTGCGCTTGGCGGCTCAAAGCCCGCTGCAGAAGTTTTCCGTCAATTGATGGGCCGTGACCCTGACGCAGATGCAATCTTGCGCTTGACGGGTCTCAAAGACTAATCATTCTCAGTGAAATAGCAACATCGGCAAGGTTTAAATGCACGCAAAATAGCACCTTGTCGATGTTTGTTTTTATGTGCTTTAGCACGCTTTTTGAAAAAAGCTTGTTTTGCGATTGAATAAGGCTTGTTTTCAACTTCAAAAAGGGTTGTTTTGACTTTGAAAACAAGCCTTATTCAAAAAGGGTAAAAATGAGGGGGAAATGCCCTTAACAGTGTCGGAAAATGTATTGAATTGATCGTACAAACAGAAAATAGTAACGTGTTAGCGAAGAAGTAGGGGTTATGTTTAAAAGAGAAGTGTCACCAATCACCACCTTTAAGGGGTTCGCTGTAAAAAGTTTTCGCCAAGGACGTACAAACCTTGCCGAACGCCATTTGACGCGCACGCATGTCCTCTTTATCCCAACGCGTGGTGTGGTGGGCGTTTTTCTGTCAGACGCGTTTACGATTGTAGATGAGCCGCTCTTAACTGCCGCTTGGCGCGCGCAAGGATGCCCAGAAGTGACACTTCCAGACGCGCGACACATTGCCCTCTTTGGACGACTTTTGGCACTTCAAGCTGAACCTTTTGCTGGTTATAATGACTTTTGGATGCAAGAGGACACTATTCATGTAGCCTTTAAACGCGGCGAAGATCAGGCGATGTTGCAAGCGCACTTAAATACCTTTGCACGCAAAACGCTTCTTGAATCAGCTGAATCCGCACTACGGCGTTACTTGACATATTTGAAACGCCAACCGCAACGCATTGAGATTTCTCCTTTACGACCGCGCATTTTAGGTCACTGCACGCGTGAGGGCATTATTCGCTTGAATGAATCGCTTTGTCAATGGCCAGCGTCTGTGATGGAAGAAACGCTTGCGCACGAATTGGTACACTTAGAACATTTCAATCACTCGCCAGCTTTTTGGCGCAGACTTTCAGAACTCTTACCCGATTGGTTGCCGCGTTCACTCGCACATTACCTTGCGTAAAAGGCGTTATTTGCGGGGGTAGGAGAATTTTCGCGCGGCGGATTAGGCGGGCGTTTGGGAAACTTTCTTCCGCGAGTATTCTGTCGTGCAGACTGCGGAAGTCGTTCATTAATACGATGCCTAAAGCGCGCAGCCTGCGAACGTTCAGCCTGATGGCGGCTTTCAATCAATTGCGTAAAGAGCTTTTGGAAGAGCGGATCGCGTGTATCTTCGGGTAAAGATGAGCCGAAGAAGAGCACTTCCAAAGCGCCAGAGAGTCGTTCTGCGGCACGATTCGCCTGAAGATTCAGCCTAGGATGACGGCGTTGATGATTGCGGTCTGCCACTGCGAACTGTACTGTCGCTAGCAGTATCTGAGGATCATCAGACCATTGACCAAGCAAACGCTGTGCAAGTTTTCGGGCAGATTCAAGAAGCGTTTCGTCCGCAGACGTAAGCGGCATTGCGCTTTCCAAACGAGCAGTCATTATTTGTAATGCCGCAATGCCATAGGCGGGATTCTCAGGATGGTTTTCCGCCAACTGAATTCGCGCGCGTTCAAGAGCAGGCTTGTCACAATTTGGCGAGAGCGCAAGCGCAGAAAGGGTAAGATGTTGAATCTCTGCATTCTCAGGATCTGCCGCTTGTAACGAGTGAAGGCGCTCAAGTAATTGGGGTGAAGGGTGGGTTTGTTGAAGGGCGAGCACCGCACACTGTGCGCGAAGCGCTTCTAAAGGAGAAATAGCCGCCATCTCAGAAACACTTTGATAAAGCGCAAGCGCTGCATCGGAGTCTCCTGCAAGGGCGTACGCTTCAGCAAGTTGATTGGAAGTTCTTGGCGTGTCAATAAGTTCGGAACGATGCTGAAATGCAGAGGTTGCAGTGGCGTAATCGCCCGTGCGCAGTGCCATATTCGCAAGAATTGCATCTGCTTCAGCAAGGCGTTCTATAGGCGCATTGCGACGATGAAGGATGTCTTGATAATAAGGCATTAACACTTCAAGAAGGACTGCCGCCTGACGTGAGGGTTCGTTTCGCCCAAGATGTTCAAAGGTGCAAGCAAGTGCCGTATCTGCAACGCTGAGGTTGTGTTCGGCTTCTTCCAACGCTCGGCATGTTTGTTGATGGCTATAAGCGAGCATTGCCGTAAAGAAAGGGAGGCCAATCGAAAGTAAAAGCGCGGATGCTGTTGCCATTGGATGGCGTCGCATCCATAAGCGTAGCTTGCGATAACGTGAGGCTGGGCGAACCGAAACGGGCTCTCCTGCTAAGAAGTGGCGCAGATCCATTGCGACATCATTGAGGTCGCGATAACGATGCGAAGCCTCAGGCGCCGTACAAACCGCTAGAATCGCAGCCAAATCAGGCGGTAAACTGTCGAGTTGTTTTGCTAATTCAAGGAACGTGACGCCAAAGGCGTATTGGTCGGAGAGTGGCGTAAAAGCATGCGTTTCAAGGCATTCTGGCGCCATGTAAGCGCGTGTGCCGCCTGTGTAATTGGGAAGTGAAACTGAATGTGCCTCTCCAAGACGCGCCAACCCAAAGTCGCTAATCAACAATCGCGAGCCGTTTTCCAGAAGTAAGTTAGAAGGTTTGATGTCGCAATGGGTGACGCCACACTGATGCGCATACGCGAGCGCAAGTGCGACTTGTAGTGCAAAGTCGGCGAGTTGTCTGGCGCCTAAAGGTGGATTGTGTTCAAGGGTTTTGCCTTGAATAAACTCCATCGCGTAGTAAGCGTATTCAGTTGTTTCACCAGCGCTAAAGACTTTGACGATATTAGGGTGATGAAGCGAACCCATTACGCGCGCTTCTCGAATGAAAGCTTCGCGATGGCGTGGATCTGCCGCGAGATGACGCGCGAGCACTTTGACGGCACATCGACGTTCAAGTGGGAGCTGTACCGCTTCAAAAACTGCACCCATGCCGCCTTGACCGAGTTCACTCACTAAGCGAAATTCACGCCCTAACATCATTGGAAGGGGTAATTCAATCTCTTGCGGTAAGCCAGAAGCTTCCTGAGCGAAGTCATCCATTGTTAAAAGTGTGGGCAAGAGACGGCGGAGTGTGTCAGTATATTCTGGGTGTTGCGAGGTCAACGCTTCAATGTTAGGGGTTACACCGCGACGCAAATCGGCGCAACAGGTTTCAATAACCTCTTCAAGTGTCGGATTCATATATGAAACTCCGTAAAGCGTTCTAGACGTTCTTGCAATTTTGTCAATGCACGAACATAACGAAGACTTGCAGCCTTTTCGCTAATAGAGAGAATGGTCGCGCATTCAGCATTTGAGCAGTTGTCAAAGTGACGCAAGATTAGAATCTGACGATCAGGCGCGGGAAGCGTGGCTAATACACGTTTTAAAAGTGCGTGACGGTCGTGACGCGCGACCTTTGTAAATGGCGATGAGATTTCAGCGACAAGTGATTGCTCAGGGATGTGTGCACTTTCAGGGGTGTCATCATCGCCTAACGCGATGGGAAGTTCTCGATAGATATCGCGTTTTTGAGCCTTGAGGTGTTGGCGTTCAATGTCTGCAAGCGTTTGAATGAGCATTTGGCGCAATTTGAAATAGAGCGGCACTTCGGGCGATTGTTCAAAGAATTGAGGCCGTTGAAGTGCGGCTTTAAGGGTTTCTTGTAAAACGTCTTCTACGCCGATGCGTTGCAATAGCATCGGATGTAAATGGCGCTCTGCAAGACGCAAAAGGCGCGGCTGGAAGGCTTTAAACGCAGCCTCCAATTGGTTCGAAAAATCAAACGATGCAGACATGATTTGAAAAAGAAAGCGCGATGGAAGCCCATCGCGCAGAAGTGAAAGCGAATCGCCTTAGGCCGCAGGCGCTGCTTCAGGAGCGGGAGCTGCGGGAGCCATAGGTGCAGGCTTAGGACCACGCTTGCCGCGACGAGCACGATTAGGGCCACGATTAGGGCCGCGAGGTGCGCGCTTGCAGGTGCATTCTTCGCAGGTGCAGGCCTTGCGGGCATCTTCCATTGCCTTACGACGAGCTTCCATCTTTTCCTTCATGGCAGTACGGAAAGCTTCGCGTTCTTCAGGCGTCATTTCAGAGGGCTTCTTGGCGGGCATTTCGGGACGTTCGTTCATGACCTTTGCGCAGGGGCAGTCAGCGTTCTTGCAAGTCATCTGCTGACGACGTTCTTCCATGCGCTTGCGGAATGCTTCGCGCTGTTCGGGTGTGGGAGCCGGACGTTCAGCCTTCACAGCCACAGGAGCTTCAGGAGCGGGAGCAGGTGTAGCTTCCTGAGCGAAAGCGCACATCGGGAGTAAGAGACCCATGCAAAGCAACAATGCAGAAGTTTTCATATTAACAATCCTTTAGCGGCAATAGAGCAAAGCGTTCGTGCCGTTAACGAAGCGCTCGGGAGATGCCACTTTGACCCTCCATTGAGTAAGAACGTAAAAGGTCTTCACAATTCCACAAGAAAAAATAACTTTTTTCATTTTTTTGAATTGCGAGCGAATTAAACGTTTACTTCACCTTCAGTATAACATATTTATAAGGTAGGGAGTGGTTGGTGAAAGTAAAATCCCTAATGGGAAATAAAAAACCTCCTTGCGAACAAGGAGGCTGAAACTGGGGCGAAAGACGGGGCACGATCCCGCGACAACCAGATCCACAATCTGGGGCTCTACCAACTGAGCTACTTTCGCCAGAAAACGGGGTAGAGTATATCAAATGACAGAGTGTGAAGTCAATCAAAAAAAGAAAAAAGGCGAAAAAAGTTTTAAATCGGTTTGAAAAATTACGTAAATAGCTTCCTTTTAATAGCGTCTTTGATGAGGGTGAAGTGGACGTGATTTTGAATAAGGCTTGAATTGAAGTTCAAAACAACCCTTTTTAAGGAGCAAAACAAGCCTTTTTGAAGTTTAAAACAACCCTTTTTCAAAAAGCTTGATTTTAAAGGCTTTTAGGGGCCTCGTTTTTGAGGCTCTCAAGGTATGTAAATGGGTATCGATTATCGTTAATGCGCAGTGTTTTAACGCGCTCTCATGTAAACCACGCATCCTCCGCCAGCGGCAACGGCGATATCTATAGTATTGGAGGGCGTGAGGCAGTGTTCTTCAAAGTGGTAGGCTTGTGCATTCTCGGTGATAGTTGCGCCGTCAACGAGGGCTGTGGCAAGATAATCACCCTCTGGAAGGTACCACGTGGGGACAGTAATCACGCGTGCTTGGTCGTTGTTGAGCACCGCGAAGACCCATTCGTTACCTCTTCGACGTAAGACCGCAAGACATCCTTCGGGATGACTGTAGGGAAGGGCAATGGTTTCGTCCCACAAAAGTGGAAGTGAGGTTAAGAAATGGGTGTAGGCGGGTTCCTTTGCGTAGGCAGAGGGTGAATCGCAGAGCATTTGAAGGGCTGTGTCATAGAGCACGAACATTGCGGCTTGATGGCAACGCGTTCCCATACTCATAGGATGATAGAAGTTCTTTTCAAAGGCTGGGCGATGGCGGTTGGTCATTGCACCAGGAGTGTAATCCATCGGGCCTGCGAGCAGACGTGCAAAGGCGAGACGGACATCATTTTGTACAAAGTTGATCTCATTCGTTGTCCACTTTGTATTTTCTAAGCCAAAAACGCCTTCATAGGTTAAAACATTGGGATAGGTGCGCGAAATGCCTGTCGGCTTGTGAATGCCATGATAGGCGAGCACAAGGTGATATTTGGCTGCGATTTCGGCTGTTTCGTAAAGAATTTGAGCGATGGCGACATCATCTCGGTCAAAGAAGTCAATCTTAAACCCTGCGATTCCCATTGCGGAATAATGATTGAAAAGCGCTTCCTGACGATCAATTAATTGTGGCCATGAACACCAAAGGATCAACTTAACATGATGTTCTGTGGCGTAACGAATTAATTCAGGAAGATCTATTTCAGGAATGATTTCTGTGACATCAAGGTCTTTTGCCCATCCTTCGTCAAGAATAACGTATGGAATATTGTAGGCTTCAGCAAAGTCAATGTAGGCCTTATAGGTGGCAGTATTGACACCAGGCGTGAAGGGAACGTTTTCTAAGCCCCATGCATTCCACCATTCCCAAGCTACGCGTCCAGCGTTTACCCAACTGAAATCACCGGCTGGTGGGCGCGAGAGAAGGTAGGGTAAGTCATTTTCGTACAACTTTGCAGGCGTATCTGCCATCATACAGATGCGCCAAGGGTAAACTCTTCGACCCTGTGTTTGCGCGAGGTACGGATGACGTTCTACGACAAAGGCATTTCTTCTTCCAGAGGCATCAATCGTCTTTGGTGCGGCCGCCATCAACGCAGTAAAGCCTTTAAAGTGTGGAGTTGCCGGCGCTTTTTGGAGATTGAGCCCAGGATAGTCAATGAGCTCCGCTTCCGTAAACGAGAGCGCTGATTGCTTTGTAAGGAACGTAATGGGTAAATAGATGAGCTTCTGAGCTTCAATCGCTTTCCAATCCGTAAAGTGATGCGGCGATTCCCAACTGTTTTGAAAGGGATCTTCGCGGTGGGGATGATTGTGATAGGCGTAAAGGAAATGTTTTGCACCCGTAGGTTCAAGGTTGAACACTTCTTCAAGGACGGTTACCGGATGGTCAAAACGCATCTCCCAACGCCACGCAAGTCCTTGCGCGGAAAGGTGAAAATGGAGTAGGCGACTCCCAAAGTCAAGTGTCGCTTCACACACTTCAAGTGCACAGTGAGCGCGTTTTGTGTAATGCGGAAGCGTTTCAGAAAGGATGTAAACGCGTTGAATAAGTGTGGGAGGAAGATGGAGCGCAGGGGTTTCTTCTTGAAATTTCATGCCCGTTTGCACACGGTAACACACCTCGCCTCTGCGAATCACCGTAAGGAGCGGAAACTCGCCCTTGGGAAAGGTGACCTCTACGGTAATGAATCCATGCTGTAAACAAAAAGATTTCGTCAACATCATAACCTCCTTACGGGAGTACTTTAACAAAAACCGCCCTCCTTCGTAAAGAATTACAAGAGGATACACGTAATTACGCATCATTTACGCTTGTGCTCGCGCATTTCTCCTCTTGCGCAATGCAAAAAAATGGCGTATACTATAAAGGTAAGTAAAGAAAGTAGCGAAGGTATGCAACCGAAGTACAAGCGCATTTTGTTGAAGTTGAGCGGTGAGGTTCTGAAAGGAACGTCGTCGGCGTGTCATGATGAAGCGATTCTCGCTGATGTGGCTAAGCGCCTCTCGGGCTTGGTGGCATTGGGCGTTGAGGTCGGCGTGGTGCTCGGAGGTGGCAACATCTTCCGCGGGCTCTCTGGCGCAGCAAATGGCACAGATCGTGTGATTGGTGATACGATGGGCATGTTGGCCACCATCATCAATGCGCTCGCAGTGCAGAATGCGTTGGAAACGATTGGCACAGAAGCTGTAACGATGACCGCGCAGCAAATGCCGCAGATTGCGCAACCCTTCAATGCGCGTCTCGCTGACACCTACCTGAAGCAGGGTAAGGTGGTGATTTTCGCTGGTGGCACGGGAAATCCCTTCTTCTCGACGGATTCGGGTGCTGCACTTCGTGCTGCTGAAATCGGCGCAGATGCGCTCTTGAAGGCTACGAAGGTTGATGGCGTGTATTCGGCAGACCCGAAGAAGGATCCCACGGCGACGCGTTATGAGCGTTTGAGCTGCGAAGAAGCTCTCGCAAAGCGTCTGAATGTGATGGATGCCGCCGCTTTCGCACTTTGCCGTGATAACAACATTCCGATTGTGGTCTTTGATTTCCACGCGCCTGATGTGATGCGCCGCATCATTTGTGGCGAAGAAGGCCTCGGAACCGTTGTTGGTGGCGAACAGAATTGATTTTCTAGTGATTTTTGATTTGAACTTAGTTATTTAGTTAAGGTAAAGATTATGACAACTGCACAGGATGTTATCAAGGACGCAACGACTCGTATGGATGGCGCTTTGGCTGCGCTCAAGGACCGCTTCTCTGGTCTTCGCACGGGTAAGGCCTCTCCCTCGCTCGTGGATTCGCTCCAGGTGCCTTATTATGGCGTGCCGACCCGTTTGAAGGATATGGCAAACATTTCTACGCCTGAAGCGCGTCAGATCACGATTGCTCCGTTTGATCCCTCTGTGTTGAGCGATATCGAAAAGGCAATTTTGGCTGCTAACCTCGGTGTCACGCCGCGTAACGATGGCCGTATGATTCGTATCACGATGCCTGAACTCACGGAAGAACGCCGTAAGGAAATCGTGAAGGTCGCTAAGACCCAGGCCGAAGAATGCCGCGTGGCAGTGCGTAACGTGCGTCGTGACGCAAATGACACCATCAAGGCAATGCAGAAGAACAGCACCATCTCTGAAGATGAAGCGAAGAAGGCTCTCGACGATATCCAGAAGTTGACCGATGCTAAGATCGCTAAGGTGGATGCTGACACGAAGGCTAAGGAAGCCGAAGTGATGGCTGTCTAATAGTTGTCCACTGACAGCTAGCAGTTATTCGTTGAGAATTTTGGTTGTAAAGCAGAAGAAGGAGCGCGGTAGTTATGGCAGAAGCACCTCGTAAAATCACCATCAAGTTGAAACCCGTTGGCGCACGTCCTGGCGTTGTGGCCCCGAAGGCCCCTACCGCCGCACCTGCTGCTCCGGCTCCTGCTCCCGCAGCACCCGCTGTGGAAGAATTGACGCCTATCGCTGAAACGCCTGCTGCCGCTCCTGCTCCTGCAGCGCCTGCAGTGGAAGAGTTGACGCCGATTGAAGAGCTCAAGCCGATTGAAGAAGTACCCGCAGCTCCTGAAGTGCCCGCAAGCGAAGCTACAACGATTAAGTTGAAGCCCGCAGGTATCAAAATCGCGCCTAAGCCCACGATTAAGTTGAAGCCCGTGAATGCTCCGGCTCCTGCCGCCGAAGCACCCGCAGCTCCTGCCGCTGAAGTGCCTGCTGCCGAAACGCCTGCCGCTCCCGCAGTTGAAGAGGCTGCACAACAAGCAAAGCGCCAGACTTCTCGCATTGAACTTCCCCCGGAACTCACCGATAAGCCGATGAGCGAAGGTGGAGAAGCAAAGGCAATTGAACTCAAGCCGATTAGCGAAACCGCTGCTGAAGCTTCCGAAAATCCGCAGGCCGCAAAGTCAAAGACCGCACGTATTGAGTTGGACGCTGTTTTGGGCGGCATTCAGACGAACACCCCGCTCGCTAACACCACGCAGAAGACGATTAAGTTGAAGCGTGCTGTGCCTGCTGGTGGTGCAAAGCCCACGACTTCTGCTCCGATCGGTTCTGCTCCTGCAGCGCCTACTGGTACCGCAAGCGAAGCACCAACGATTAAGTTGAAGCGCCCCACTTCGCTCTCCTTGAAGAAGGATGCTCCTGCGCCTGCAGCAGCCGATAAGCCCGCTGAACCTGAACTCGAATCCTTGGATTCTTTGGAATCGCTTGAACCCTTGGATGATATGACGATGATGCCGTTGGCGCCCGCAGAAGAATCTGCAGGTAAGAAGGCCTTTACAGCCATTGCTATCGCCGCCGCAGCTCTCGGGATTATTGCCACGATTATTCTCTGCGTCATCTTGCAGAAACATGCCGCTTCGCCGGATGGTTCTGCTCCGACGGGGAATACGTTACATTCGTTGCCTTTTGAACGCTTCTAATGTTGAATCACTAGCGCCGTGTGGAAAACCGCACGGCGCGGTTTTAGAGAATGCGGCGCGCAGGTTCTCTCTAACGTAAAAACGGAGTATTCCGTAGCTGCGCAACCATTAAGTGATTTTTGATTGTTTGATGAATACAAAAGCATCGCATTTGGGCATTTTTTGAAGGATTCCCTCTTGAGGGTGTTTTTGTGAAAGATGATTCCCCTTGGGGTGTTTTCTTTAACCCTTTTCGGAACGCTTTCTTTTAACGTGGAATGTTAAAATGAAACAAGTTTTGAACCAGTTAAGTCAATTGCAGGAATTGATCCTTGCTCGTGATGAACATCGTCTTTCGGGTAATACAGAGCATCTTGCACGCTTAAATGAGTCGATTGATGGCGTAGTGAATGCATTACCTGCAAATATCCGCACGATTTATAATCGTTTGACCACGCGTGACCATGTAATCATGTCGCCAGTGCATAAGGAAAAGTGCGCTGTTTGTGGGATGCATTTGCCGATTAGCCAAGTGCAGTCGGTACGTCAGTGTCAAGCGATTCAGTTCTGTCCTGGATGCGCACGCATTCTTTATGAAGATATGAATGCACCGCAGTGGGTCGGCGCAATGCCTGCGCGTGGTGAACCGCGTAAGAATGGCATTTCGCGTTTCTCTGCAGAAGCGCTCATGGTGCCTGATATGGTGGCAGGTTCTGCCGCTGATGCGATTGAAATCCTCGCGAGCAAGATGGAGGCTGAGGGTTTTGTTTCCAATTCGGATCAATTAATTATGTCCGCAATGGAACGTGAAACCATGCTCAGCACCGCAGTGGACTTTGGCTTGGCATTCCCGCACGTTCGTGGCGTAGAAGGTGGTTCTTTGACACTCGCTTGCGGTGTAAGTAAGGAACCCTTCGCTTGGGATGAGAGCGGAACGCAGACGAATATCGTCTTTTTAATTACGATTCCTTCGGCCGTTAGTGCATTCTATATGCGCCTAATCTCTGGCCTTACTGAATCCTTCTTGAAGGAAGCTAATCGTAAGGCGCTCATCGAAGCTGAAACGCCTCAGGCCCTTTGGAAGGCGCTTTTAAAGGCTACTCGCTACACGATTAAGTAAGCGGGGGCGGCGAGACCGCAGTTTTTCATTTTTTGTTTTTCCTTTTCTGTTAGCGGCCTTGGTCGCTAACGGAATGTTTTGCGTTGTAGCCCCTTTGGCATACCCTTCGCCTTTTACGGATACTTCGTATTTTACGCGTATCCTTCCTAAGATACCGAGAAGCGGAGATTTGTCATTCTCGGGAAGTGGAATGCGAAGCCTAATGTTTCTTGTGCTGAGGTGTGCAAATCTCCAAGAGATAGCGTCCTAGCGTTTAATCCTCTGGCAGTTCTGCCTGAAGGCGTCAACGAAAAACGAAATACAAAAACGAAAAACGAATGTGCTATAATGTAAGTGTTATGGAACTGTATTTACCGAAAGCGTTGGTGACGTCTAAATGGGCGTCGTATTTGGCAGATAAGGCGATTAAGCGTGCGCGGATGCGTGTAGGCGAGCCGTCGTGTATGGTTGTGCCGAAGGGCTGTTTGGATGATGCGGCGTTTTATCGGTTGACGAATGAGGCTGCTTTAAATGGCCTTTTGTGCGTCTGTCGTGAGGGCGTACCAGAGGCATCTTCGCCATTTGTGGCGTATGCTGATGGGGAGAGTTTGGAACTTCATTTGCCTGCGGGGCTCTGTGACTGTCATGCGCATACGCAGTTTGCGTACTGTGGGCGTGGGATTGATTTGCTAGATGCAGCGCAGTTATCGGAATTGGTAGGTGTGCAGACGCAGTGTTTTACGGAGCATGCGTTTGCGCTCTATTTCGGGTCGGATGCGTTGAAGTTTAAGTGGCAGAATGATGAAGCGCAGGTAGCGCGTGCGTGGGCAGATCTTGGGCATGTGCGTATGAAGGCGTATCGAGAGTTGATTGCCACGGTGCGTCCGCTTTTGGGTGGGCGTGTGAAGTTTGGGTTAGAGGTGGATCTTTTGAAGGATGGAAAGTTCTGCCTAGCGCCTGAAGACTATGATGGGTGGGATTATCTCATCGGTGCGGTGCATGAAATCGCAGATGTGGAGATTAAGACCATTTCTGATGCAGAACTTGAGAAGAAGTGGTTGCGTGATGTTGAGGCGCTTTTAGCGCAACCGATTCGCATCTTGGCGCATCCGTTCCGTTATTTCCCATGGTACAAGCGCGCGGTGCCGCGTCATTTGTACAAGCCTGTAGCGAAGATGTTGAAGCAGGCGGGCGTAGCGGCAGAGATTAACCATCACAAGAATGCGTTTGAAGTGGAATTTTTCGCTGAATGTTTGTCGGAAGGTGTCCAGTTATCGCTAGGTTCTGATGCGCATGTGACGCGTCAAGCAGGGGATTTGTGGGCGCATTTGAAGACGCTTGAGGCGCTTGGTTTGGATACGGCAGAGAAGCGTGCAGCGCATGTGTTGTCGCTTTAAAGGAGGTATAGTAAGATGAAGTTGTGTTTATTAGGTGCGTTATGGGGTGATATCTGCGGGGTGCCGTATGAGTTTAATCCTCAGCGTGATGTGACGAAGATTGATTTGAATCATCCTGACCGTGCGATTTCGGATGACACGATTTTGACCTTGGCCGTGGCGAAGGCAATTTTGGAACAGCGTCCGTATCGCGATGTGATTTTCGAATTAGGGGTGCAGTATCCGAACTGCGGTTTCGGTGGGATGTTCTATCGCGAGTGGATTGCGAAGAAGAATCCGATTCCTTACAACAGTTTTGGGAATGGCGCTGCGATGCGCGTTTCGCCGGTGGCATGGGCATTTAACACGGTAGAAGACGTGCTCCGTGAAGCTGAGACCACAGCGGCGTGTTCGCACAATCACCCAAAGGGCATTGCCTGTGCGCAGGCAACGGCACTTGCGATTTTCTTGGCGCGTAAGGGTCAGGACAAGGATGATATTCGTTCGGAGATTGAAGAACGTTTCCTGTATCCTTTGACGGATGACCTTGAACTTTTGCGTATGGATGCGGCAGAAGTGGGCTTTGATGAAACGTGGGTCTCGGTGCCGCAGGCTATTAGCGCCTTTTTGTGTACGAATTCCTTTGAAGAATGTCTGCGTGAAACGATTGCTTTGGGGTGCGATGCCGATACGCAGGCTGCGATTTCGTGTGCCATTGCAGAAGCGTATTATGGCGTGGATGAAGCCCTTGCAAATAAGGTGACACCGTTCTTGAATCCGCAACTTAAGCAGATTTGGAACTCGTTCTCAACGCGTTACGGAGTGGAATGATGTATCGTCAACAGGTCTCTGCCGAAGCCATTCAGCAGGATTTGCTCATCTTAGAGGGTGAGCAGGCGCATCATTTAATGCATGTCCTTCGCGCAACAGAAGGGACTGAGGTGGGTGCTTTTGATGGCGCTGGGCATACGCGTCTTTACCACGTGGTGGCGCGCAGTGCTACAGCGCTCACGCTTGAGGCGAAGCAGCCAGTCTTTTCTGCGGCAGAAGCGCCCGTAGAGACGGTGTTATTTGCGTGTATTCCAAAGGGTGACCGCATGGAGTGGCTCTTGGAAAAGGCAACAGAATTGGGCGTTTCGCGTATTGTGCCAGTGATGAGCGCGCGCACGGTGGTGCGATTGGACAAGCGTCAGGCTGAGGCGAAGCGTGCGCGTTGGCAACGTATCGTGGAGGCGGCTTCGCGTCAGTGTGGCGCGGCTTATGTGCCTGAGGTGGTGGAGCCAGTGCCCTTTAATGCGACGGTGCCGATGATGCAGGCGTGTACGACGTTGATCGTGGCGGCGCTGATTCCTGAAGCCAAACCTTTAAAGCCAGTTTTAGACACGCTCAATCCTGTACAGAAGGGACAGGTTTGGGGCTGGTGGTGTGGCCCAGAGGGTGATTTTACCAAGGATGAAATGCAGACCATTTTGGACTGCGGTGCCACGCCCGTGAC
>JAZRAG010000031.1:0-2210 GCA_045634445.1 Candidatus Spyradenecus sp.
AGAAATTCCGCCCTTGCCTGAAGCCCGGCGCGGGTGGCGGCTTCACGCCTTTTACGTTCTTCGACTTCCGCTTTAACCTTGGCAAGCTCCTCCGTCATATCGACGGGCTTCCCACCTTCTTTCACCCGCCGCGCAACTTCCGCAATAACTTCATCATCTAACTTGCCGCCCAAAATATCCGCCGTTGAGCAGAGCTTATGCCGCCCGGAATTACCGCAAAAATCAACAATCAGGCAAGAGGGCTTAACCGATTCACGAATCATCCGGCATCGTTCCGCCGCCGTGGGTGTCTCACCCAAAAGCCCTGCGACCGTATCGTGCGGTCTTGTGCCGCGCCCCGCCATCTGCGCGTAAAGGCTGCGTGATTTCGTAGGGCGGGCCATAACCACCACTTCAACGCCCGAATCATCGAAACCCTCGGTAAGAACGCCGACGTTGACGATAAACTGCAACTTCCCCGCCTTAAAATCGGCAAGCATTCGCCGGCGGTCTTCTTTATCCGTCTTGCCGCAGAGCCATGCCGCCTTATCCGGACGGTAGCGGTTCAAGATTTCCGCAAGCTTCTCCGCTTGATCCACCGTGGTGGCAAACACAATAGCGCGTTTTTCGCCGCAGATTTCCACCGTAGGCGCGGCAATCCCTTGAAGGTTGCGCTCATTTTCCATCACTTCCGCCAAATCGCCTTGGTTCAAATCGCCCGCCGTGGTGCGGCATTGTGAAAAATCGAGAGTGCCAACCGTCACCATCTGCTGTTCGATGGGAACGAGCCAACCGTTATTTATCGCGTCGAGCACCTGATACTCGTAAGCGACGGCATCGAACACTTGCCCCAACGCCGCTTCATCCGCGCGGTCAGGCGTTGCCGTAACGCCGAGAACTTTGCAGTTGGGGTTTTGGCAGTACCAATCAA
This sequence comes from Candidatus Spyradenecus sp., assembly GCA_045634445.1. GTDB lineage: Bacteria > Verrucomicrobiota > Kiritimatiellia > RFP12 > DVOR01 > Spyradenecus. Next base: position 911 of record JAZRAG010000031.1, read on the forward strand.
CGCAACGGCGGTAAGTGCTTGATGTGGCGTGATGCGCTTCATCGATTACGACAAGCCCAAATTCCTGCGGGTCGAACTTACTCATCCGCCCCGCACCATCGCCGCCAGCACATTGCGTCTGTACGGTTGAAACGATAACCGGCGGCAAATCGCCCCACCATGACTGCACATGGTATTCGCCCATTTCAATTTGCGCTTCAAGCCCGGTAACGCGCTTAATCTTATCGGCGGCTTGCGTGATAAGCTCCTCGCGATGCGCAAGCACCATCGCCCGCGCCCCGCGTTCGTTCATCCGCCGTATGATTTCGGCAAAGAGTACCGTTTTCCCCAAGCCCGTGGGCAATACGGCAAGCGCGGATGTATTATCTTTCCACGCTTCAAAAACGCCGTTTGCCGCCGCTTCCTGATAATCCCGAAGTCTCACGTTTCGTCCTTTCGTTTTGCCCTAAAGGGATTTAAGCCTTTTTATATTTCTTAGACTTATATTGCTCCCATCCATCAATTGCCGCAATGCTATCAACAATATCGAGTGCGACCTTGCCTGATAGCATTGCGGATTGAGAAATCGCATCATAATCCAAATCCCAACAATAAGTAGTTGTAAGTTTATAAATCCGCTCGTATGCAGCTTGAAGATTTTCAACTGCTTCATGCAAATGGGAGATTGCAAATTCTGCAGTTGCTCGCTCTTCTTTGGTCAATTTTTCGTCACTCATTTCGTTTCTCCTTTCGCTTCGGCAAAGAGCCATTTAATAAATTTGCACCATTTAAAGTCTCCAAATTCAACCTTCTCTCCCTTGTACACCTCTTCGAGATGTGCAAGCATTGCGTCTTTCAGGGTTAGACACTTGTCGCAATTTCTTGGTGGTGTGGAGATGGCAGCTTTGCATATCTCACGCATCTCAAACATCGCGGGAGTCTCACGAAAGGCGTTCCACTCCCTTTTTGCAATTTTAATAACCTTTTCCAACGCATCACGCATTACCGCTATATTTCCAACTTGTAAGGAATCCTTACAGGTTGAAGTGGTTGTTTCCATTTTTGCAACTACCACATTTTTCATGCCTTGAACTCCTTCGGATTACGATCGTATTCTTCTTCAGTCTGCCAGCCGCGTTCGTGGCAAGCCTTACATCCGTTGCCCTGGCAGATGCGGCATACGCAATGCGCCTTGGCCGATTTCACGAAACTGTAAGCGTTGTTAAGCTGAATCAAAGCATCCTGGCGAACCGCCTTAAACGCTTCAACGCCAGCTTCAAGGGCAGATCGCAAAACGCTTCTTGCATCGCTAATGTTGCGG
>JAZRAG010000032.1:0-2989 GCA_045634445.1 Candidatus Spyradenecus sp.
TGATTTCCCTTCAACTAATTCAAAATTCACATCTTCATCAGCCACGCCTTCAGTCTGCGTCACCACCAAGGTTTCAGCATCATAATCATAAGTCGTCATGCGACCATCTGGACGCAAAATTGCTTTAAGTTTACCCGCTTCATAACGATTAACCGAATCTGCGGCATAAAACTGTTTAATTGTTACTAATCCGCATGTCGTTGTCGTTTCAATTCGTTCGCCATTAAGCAACATCACATCGCTAAAGGTTTCTTCACGGATAAGTTCGCCATCTTCTGTTTCAATTGTACTCCATGGACGGCGGTCATAGCGGTCTGTCACATACACATACTCCACCACATTCGTGGTTGCGCCACGCGTCACCTGCGTAAGCGTTCGCCCATATTCGTCATAGGTATAAGCCGTTTCTGCCCCCAACGCATCTACCGTTGCCGCAATCTTACCTATACCATATCCTTCAGTTACACGTGTAGCCGAAAGCGTTGCACGCCCACCTGTTGTACGCTCCACGACCGCATTACCATTGACCGCATCAATGACTTCTGTCTCTTCCGATGCAACCACGCCATTTTTCAGATAACGCTTAGACACCATTGCTTGCGTACCAACATACGCCACCGAACGCTCCACCGTAATTGCTTCATTCGCGTCACCTCGAGCCATGACAAAATCATGCAGCTCATCATTCCACGTCCATCGTGTAGGATAATTTTCGTTGTCGATCAAACAAAGTGTTTGTTCTCCTTCTTGGGAGAAATTGAGCGTCTTAAACACGACACCTGTTGTATCCGTCCAAATAACGCGATATGACGTTGGCGTATCAACCAAAACATCAATCACGCCATCCGCAGCTGAAACAATTTGCGTAATCACGTCATTATCATCGCGTATCACCTCTATACCAAGGTCTGCACGCGAAACGCGCACCCCTTGCGATGAAATAAACGCAGCTACATTCCCTTCAGCATCATACTCTACAATTGAACGGTCGGCAAAACGTTCCTGAAAGACGCCATTGGCCTGTTGAATCAAACAACTATCCGCTGCGATATCCGCCCCGCAAGGTTGGCCTTGATTATCATACATCAAGCTTCTGCCATTCGGCTCTGTCACCACCCTAGTAATTGGGTTCAAACGACGCTCCATCGGATGGTCATAACGTAAAACCGCGGGCGTAAAAAGCGCATCTGAGAGGTTTTCTTCCTCAATCATCAATGCACCTTCGGGCATCCCTGCAAGTAAGGGCGTCCGTCCAAAACGTTGACGAAATGATACGCATGACAAATCTACATTTACAGTCGTACCCTCACTACAACACGCACTACACGAAGATGTTTTCGTAGACAACTCTACCTTAAGTGTAATTGGATGACTTCCACTTGCAACAGGTTTCTGGCCAAAATAAGCGACCCAATCCACAAACGTATCGTAAATCTCGTCAATTGAGATATTCTTTTCTTTACAGAACTCCATCCACTGCAATATGTCGTTCCCCGCACGAATATTCATATCGGTCACAGACAAGTGTGGACCAGGGATGAGTACATATCGCAACGTCGGCGCATCACTCCCTTTCGCCTTAATCACATCATTTGTAAACCCATTCGTAACCGTCAAATTATTCTTTGATATGCTCAAGTTTGTTGTTGGAGGCGTCACCTCAATTGACGCAAAATGGTTATGGGTCTGTACCACATTGTTTTGGGGATGGCTATCCTGATAGCGCTCCTGCGCCGTTACTAAAACTTCAACCTTATTCATTTCGCCAAAGAACTGCATGGGATCCAATGCATACCCACCCGTCTGCGTTCCTGAAATACCACGCCCACTTACACTTCCCAGTGAACCTCCCTCTTCTGCACACTGGAGCGAAACAGTGACGGGAATAGCATTCGTCGACCACCCTAATTGAAGCTTAGCAGGAGAAACCGTCAACACCCCGTAAGGCACAAGGCCATAATGAGAAAGATCCAACGGCGCATCTATCTTAATCTCATATTGAGCCGGGCCACCCACAGAAGAATACGTCAAACTTACTGGCGACAGTCCAGAACCCGAAAAAGTTATCTCTTCACCATAACGAAAAGGCGACTCACCCTCAAGAGAGGCACCAACACCCCCTATCGTCAACGACACTGTATCGTCTGCACCCACCTGAAGATCATACGTACCATTTAACGTCGTCATCCCCTCTACTGTAATCGAAAGCGCGCCATGATGCCCCTGATACGTTGCGGCAAAAGCCTTCGGCACAGAATACAACTCACCCGTAACAACCGTTCCTGGCAGAACCGTTGCCCCCGCAAAATCATACCCATGCCCACAATTAGCAGCCAAAGAAGCCGTAAATGTGCCACCAGAAAGCAACTTCTGAAATCCCGTTGGCTCCGAATCCTCCATCGCACCTTGTGTACTCAAGCGACGCTTATCGGCCGCCAATGCCATTAAAGGAGACGATTTCGAAGCCGAAATAGACGTTAATTCCGCCCAATTCACCTCTCCCGTCAAAGCATAAAACGAAATCGATACAGCCCCACTACACAAACTCAGCGGTACATTACACCCCTCACCGCAAAAAAGAAACTCCCCATCATCTACAGACACCACCTGATACCCTAAAATCACCTCCGTCGTCAAACCCTCAAACGAAAACGTCATATCTGGCGCATCCGTTGCCAAAATTTCAACACCCCCAGGCACACGTTCACACCCAACAATCCAATTTCCATCACACACTACCAAAGGCGGATCCTTCGATAAATCAACCACAGCATCCCACAATGCCACACTCGCGGCCATCCCCGCCGCTAAAATAAACGTTGAAACCTGCTGAAACATCATTGCCACTCCTATGAGATTATTGTCTTACTCGACTATCCATAGTATACCCCTATTTAGGGGCGATGACAAGAACTATTCCGTCAAAGAGAATTACATCATTAGGCTTGAAGAAAAGAAATCCTGTAAAAGTAAAACCACCCAAAGAAGC
>JAZRAG010000033.1:0-1720 GCA_045634445.1 Candidatus Spyradenecus sp.
CGTTGCGCACACAAGAAGCGCCGCCCTCGTCAGAACAGCAACTTTCGCCCGACAAAGACTCGCCGCAATTGGGACAGAAATTGGCCTTCCCCTCAATCTTCGTGCCACATTCGGGGCAGAAGCAAACGGCAGGTTGCGACGCAGCGTTGAGCGTGGCAGGTTGCCAATCAGATTGGAGAGTCAAACCCTGCAAACGCTGATTGAGGTCGTTATTTAGGTTATTCAAATAGTCATCAAGGTTCATAGTTAGGATGATATTAAGATAGGTTTATGATTACAGTATATTTATTCGTGGTGAAACCAGTCGCGCAGCAAAATGAGTTGCGGATACTGCGGACTTTGCCAATACCAACCGCCCGTGGGCGACAGGGCGTCGTAATTCACTTGCTCATGGATAAATGCCTCTAAGGCCTCGCGCGTCTCATGGCGCTGCTTGCCACAGAGCAGGTCAAGCGTATTCATATCCTTGAGTGTCTTGGCATAGAAGCGCTCCCGCTGTTTGCCGTCGGGGCGACTGTTGAGAAAGTCGGCGTAGCGCGTCTCTAATTCTTGGGTGGGAGTAACAGTGTCGTCAACCTTTGGCGCTACACATTTATTCGTATAGAGCGCCACCTCCTGCGCCGTGAGCAGGTGGGCAACTAAAGCGCGATACAACCACTTATTGCCCATGAGTTTTTGCATGGCGGTGAGGGAGAAATAACCCTCTAACCACCCCTCGGGCATCTCACTCGTGCGATACAGGTGGGCAGTCTTTCGCCGGTTCATGGCAACGTGCTTGCCCTTGCCGCGCTTAATGCCTTCCGTCTTTGAAGCGCCCAATCCGCCAATGCTCGTCTGCCCCGTGTAAACGGCGCGAAGGGCGTCGAGGCAATACCTGTTGAGTTGCTCAATGTCGGCCTTGCGGTTAATCACTCCGAGCACGAGTTGCGCCCAACCGTATTCGCCATTCCCCCAATACAGGAAGCGCATGACGCTTCTCTCTGCCTTGCGAAGGTGTAGCATGAGTTGGCGCTCACGCTTCTCGCTGGGGGGAGACTTCCGCAGGGTGCGGATGCTCGAAATCAAGTGCTTGTTTTTGACCGTCACGCGGTCGATGTTTCCTTGGAAATTTTTCACCCACTTCTGTGAGAGGGTGATTTCGCGGCCACGGATGTTGTAACCTAAAAAACGGATAAACGCATCGCCCACAACGTCTTCAATCTTCTTGCTGTTGAGTTGAAGGCCCTTCTTGCTTAGGTTTGAGACGATACACTGCGTGGCGCGCTCGTAGTTCTCGCCCACATAGATAATGTCGTCGGAGTAGCGCACGTAATCGCCACCGAGGGCAGCGACTTCAAGGTCGAGTTCAAAGAGTATCACGTTTGCCAACCACGATGATACGGCACATCCCTGTTTGATGCCTTGATAGGCCCCGACAAACTGCTTTTTACGACTGTCGAAGTAAACGTCAGAGTCGTAATAGTTGCGCAGCAGGCGGATGACGGCAGACGCCCCGTGGCGCGCCTCTACGAGGTCAAAGGCATGGTGGATGTGTTCGCGCCCGATGGTGTCAAAGTATTTATGGATGTCGAATTTTCGCCCCACAACCTTGTGGCTGTTCATGCCACTGAGCGTAGCGATGCGCTCCGACAAGTTGCGCACAATCTTTCCCGTGCCAATCCCCTCTTGATAAGACTGACAGGCGGCATGCACCATGCCCTTCTCGTTGCGCATTAACCAT
>JAZRAG010000034.1:0-3252 GCA_045634445.1 Candidatus Spyradenecus sp.
GGCAGAAACCTTGCCGCCTGAAACAACGATTCTCTCGGGCCACGGTGATGCCTCTACAATGGCATGGGAATTGAATTATAATCCCTATCTGCGCGGCGAAGAAGAGTTCTAAGATCCGCAGAAAAAACGCGCATGGGCAAACCGCTCATGTAGACACAATGAAAAATGCCCCGAGGATTCCTCGAGGCATTTTTTGATGGATGCATTAGCACACTTAGGCGGTGTAAACGATAGAACCACCAATAGAGGGCTGAATCATCGACACTTCGCAGTCCTTGCCAGTCTTTGCCTTGTAGGCTTCTGCGATGGCCTTGGCTGCGCTTTCTGCTGCTTCAGTCTTCACGAGCACCACTGCAGAACCACCGAAGCCACCACCAGAGAGGCGTGCACCGAGGACGCCAGGAACGGTCTTCGTGACTTCAACGACGTTGTCCAACTCTTCGCAAGAGTTTTCAAACATCGTACGGGAGCTTTCGTGAGAATCAAAGAGAAGCTTACCGAAGCCTGCGAGGTCACCCTTTGCGAGGAGTTCAGCGCCGAGAAGAACGCGTTCATCTTCGCCAATCGGGTGAGCAGCGCGCTTGGCCACAGTCGTATCCAAGCCTGCCTTGTTCGCTTCCCATTCAGCCATCGTAACGTCGCGGAGGGCGGCCACAGGGTGGGGGAGCACCTTTGCGAAATAGGCTGCTGCATCTTCACAAGCCTTACGACGGGAGGCATACTGACCATCCACGAGCGCATGCTTGGCGTGAGGATTGCACATCAAGAAGCAGACACTCGGACCCATGTCCACCGTTTCAATTTCAAGCGTGCGGAAGTCCGTCTTCACGAGCATACCTTCCACGCCGCAGAGGGAGGAAATCTGGTCCAAGAGACCGCAAGGGCAGCCAGCGTAATCGCGTTCTGCCGCTTGGCCAATCTTTGCGAGCGTCACATTGTCCGCGGTGATTGCATAGAGCTGGCTCACAGCCTTTGCCGTGCACATTTCAAGTGCTGCAGAGGAGGAGAGGCCAAAGCCCATCGGGACATTGCCCAAGAACATTGCATCAAAACCTGCATCCTGAGGCTTGAGCGCATTCAAACCCGCCACCGTACCGATGACATAGTTGGCCCAAGTATCTTCCGTGACAGGCTTTGCATCGGTCAAGGGGAAGGTGACTTCATGCATCAAGTCGCCAGCCACAATACGATTCACGCCATTGTCATTACGAGAAATTGCAAAGAAGGTACCATAGTTGATGGCAGCAGAGAAGACATAACCTTCATTGTAGTCAGTGTGGTTACCTAATACTTCAATGCGACCCGGAGCATAAGCCACCACTTCAGGTGCTTTACCATAGTGGGCCTTGTACTTTTCAACCAGTTCGTCGTAGACGTTTTGATTAATCATTTCGAGCTTCTTTCAACTAAATAAATAAACGGAAACGGGCTAGAGGCAGTGCCGCTAGCCCGTTTAAGAATGAAGATTACTTACGGATCAAGGCGAGCAATTCGTCGCGCTTTTCTTCCATTTCTTCAGTGCTCTTGGTGCTTTCGAGATTGAGACGCACGAGCGGTTCGGTGTTGGAGCAGCGCACATTGCACCACCAGGTGGGATATTCCACGCTCACGCCATCAAGTTCAAAGACATTGCCATCAGCGTACTTTTCCTTGATTTCGGCGAGGATTTCCAAGGGATCACGAGCGACCTTGGTATTGATTTCGCCAGAGCAAGCATACTTACGAAGCGGAGCAATGAGTTCAGAGAGCGGCTTATCCGAATTGGTGACGATGTTGCAGAGAGCAATCACAGCCATCGAAGAGGATTCAGCCACGAAGTTATCGCGGAAGTAATAGTGACCCGAGAGTTCACCGGCGAAGATGGCCTTGTGTTCGCGCATCTGAGCCTTGATGAATGCGTGACCCACGCGGCTCATCATCGGCACACCACCAGCAGCCTCAATGACCTCCTTCACGACGCGGCTAGAACGCAAATCGTAGAAAATCACACCCTTTTCACGGCTCAACACATCCTGAGCGATGAGGGCCGTAATGAGGTCCATCGGGATGATGTCACCCTTTTCATCGATGAAGCCAGCACGGTCAGCATCACCGTCAAAAGCCACGCCAAAGTCATAATTGCCAGCGCGCACTTCCTTCTGGAGATCAGCCAAAGTAGCGTGATGAAGCGGATTAGCTTCATGGTTGGGGAAGCTACCATCAATGTCACCAAAGAGACGCGTCTGATCAACAGCATCCTCGAACGTCTTTGCTTCAGGAATGCCCATACCGTTAGCATAGTCGATGGCCAACTTCGGACGGCGAGCAAAGTTCATGAAAGGACGGATGTGTTCACGATATTCAGGGAGAATGTCATACGTGCTCACAGCGCCAGTCTTATCAGCCACCGGCTTGAAAGCCTGAGCCTTAACAATCTGTTCGATATCTTCGATACCGGTTACGCCAGAAATCGGCACTGCATCAGCACGGCAGAGCTTGAAACCATTCCACGGTGCGGGGTTGTGCGAGGCGGTAATCATAATCGAACCTTCCGCCTTCAACGTACCGTTTGCGTAATAATTCATCGGGGTGGAGCATTCGCCGATATCCACGACGTCAGCACCCATTTCGGTGATACCACGCGTCAAAGCTTCCTGCAAGGGAATCGAGTGCGGACGGCAGTCACGGCCGATCACCACCTTTTTCGCTTGCGTAAAGGTGACATAAGCCTTACCAATATCATAGGCAATAGCTTCCGTCAAATCTTCACCGTAGATACCACGAATGTCATAGGCTTTAAAAATACCGCTCATAATCAAGAATCCTTTCAAGGTTGATGCGGTTAGCATATCATAAAACAGAGCCTAATGCCACAAAATTTTCGCCACCCTATTAAATACTTACACCTCCACCACACGCACCGACACTAATAACGCCTGCGGCGTACCTTCGCATTTTTAACGCAAGAACGCAAGTCTTACTCCGCTTGCCCCTCGGCGCAAGAGAAATCCTGCTACGCAGTCTTCCTCCCGAGGAGGCTACGCGGAGCGCTCAAGCCTTCGCTGGTTTTCCACGATACGCACGGCTCTTACAAGATGCTCGAAATGGGCACATCTCCATTTCTCGTCATCTTGCGCTGACAAACCATAACATTTGGGAAAGAACTCCAATAATTTACGTAAGCGTTCCGTCGTCATACTCGGGAAGCGGAATGCGAAGCATAACGCTTCTTGCGCCGAGTTGAGCGACGGAACAAGATTTGCGTTCTTGCGT
>JAZRAG010000035.1:0-20494 GCA_045634445.1 Candidatus Spyradenecus sp.
AGGTGTTTTGAAAAGCGCCTCGTGGTTTGGCATAAGCGCCACCCTTGGCGCTTTTTGCTGTGCTTGCGAAGCAGGTTCTGCCGTCTGCGTGTCGCGCAGACACTAATAACGCCTGCGGCGTACCTTCGCATTTTCCGCCTATATGCGCCCGAGCTCGCAGTGTTGGGAAAGACGCTATCTCTTACTTCGCTAACCTCCACGAGTCGCACAGGTCTTACAAGATGCTCGAAATGGGCACTTCTCCATTTCTCGTCATCTTGCGCTTAAATCTTACTAGAGTAAAAAGCATTAGCGGAGATTTGTCATCCTCGGGAAGCGGATGCGAAGCAAACGCTTCTTGCGCCGAGGTGGCAAATCTCCAAGACCTTGCGTTCTTGCGTTAAACTGCGAAGGTACGCCGAAGGCGTTAGAGAAGCGCGAGCGTAGCCTGTCGAGAAATGGAAATGTGCCCATTTCGGGCAGGCTAGAAGACCTGTGCGACTCGTGGAGACTCTGCGAAGGTACGCCGCAGGCGCTATTAGTGTCTGCGCGACGCGCAGACGGCAGAACCTGCTTCGCAAGCACAGCAAAAAGTGCCAAGGGTGGCGCTTATGCCAAACCACGAGGCGCTTTTCAAAACACCTGCCGTGCAGGGCTCAGCCTTGCCGTGGGTAGGCTAACGAATAAGGGTAAAAGAAAAAAGGCCGCGGGGGCGGCCTTTTGTTTGGGGATGCCAGAAGGGTTACGCTTCGGCGGGGGCGAAGAGTTCGCGGATGGCGGTGGCAACCTTTTCCTTGGCGGTGTTTGCCTCTGCAGAGAGGGCATCGGCACGTGCTTGGAGGGTATCGTAGTTGATACCCGCGGTGCCGCCAAGGTGGGTCTTTTTGGCGATGACAGCATCGGGATCCATGCCGCGGAGGTCTTCCAAGTGGTCGCGCACTTGGTGGTAGGCATCGCGGAAGGGCATGCCGCCAGCCACGAGTTCGAGGGCGCGGTCGGTGGCGAAGACGCCGGGTTCTGCAAAGGCTGCGCGGCAGGCATCGGGATTGACGGTGAGGTTATCGGCCATCAACTTCATGATGCGCAGCGAGGTGCGGGTGACGCGGAGGCCTTCCATATAGAGTTCCTTGGTGTCCTGCAGGTCGCGGTTGTAGCCGCCAGGCATAGCCTTAAGGATGACATTGGCAGAGGTGGCATAGCCGACGACGAGGCCCGCTTTGGCGCGGATGAGCTCGAGGACGTCGGGATTGTACTTCTGCGGCATGATGGAAGAGCCCGTGCAGAGTTCGCGCGGGAGGGTGAAGTAGCGGAACTCAGGCATGGAGAAGAGGATGAGGTCTTCTGCCAAGCGGGAGAGGGAGAGCATGATTTGCGAGCAAGCTGCCAAGAGGACGGCTTCGTCTTTACCGCGTGCGCAGGAGGCGTAGAAGACGTTGTGGTGCGGGCGGTCAAAGGCGAGCAAGTCGGAGGTGAGCTGGCGGTCAATCGGAAGGGGAACGCCATACCCTGCTGCGGAGCCGAGGGGGCAGAGGTTGTTGGTCTTCGCGGCGGCTTCCAAGAGGTAGGCATCATCCATCAACATTTCGGCGTAGGCGCTGGCCCACATGCCGACGCTGCTGGGCATTGCGGGTTGAAGGTGGGTGCGGCCCACGAGGGGAATGTCGGCATGACGGCGTGCGAGGGTGATGAGGGCGCGTGCGAGTTCTGCGAGCTCGAGGGTGAGGTCGTTGAGTTCATTACGCACGTGCAAACGGATGTCAACGGCGACCTGGTCATTACGGCTGCGGCAGGTGTGCACCTTTTTCCCGAGGTCACCAAGGCGTTCGGTGAGGCGACGTTCCACAGCGAGGTGGACGTCTTGGTCAGCGGCAGTGATGGTGAATTCGCCACGACGCGCTTCTTCAATGATTTCTTTGAGGCCCTTTAAGACGGCGATGCGCTGTTCTTCCGTGAAGAGGATCGGGGTGTAATTCATGCGCGAGAGCATGGTCACGTGTGCAGCGGTGCCGATGCAGTCAACTTCTGCGAGGGCAAGGTCTAAAACGGGGTCTTTACCTTCGGTGAAGGTGAGGACGTCGGGATTGATTTTGCCAACGGTGGTGGCGGTATCATTTGCTTTCATAGTGTCACTTTCAAAGCGTTTGAGGCGCTTCCTCTGGGCGAGAGAGGTCTTGGAGGGTGGCGGCTGCTGGCGCAAAGGGTTCGTGCGTGAGCAGCTCGTGTTGGAGAAAGTATTGATCAAGGGCCTTGGCGGCTTCGTCGGCCTGTTCGCGAAGGGGCAAGTAGGCAGATTTTCCGTCAGAGATGTAGGCGGTGTAGGCCTTGAGATAGAGATCGCAGAGGTCGCCAAAGAGTTGCGGACGTGCAATCATCGCGCGCGGAAATTCGTTGACGATATTGACTGCCGTGTTGACATCTTCGGGTTCAATGAGCGTTTCTTTCCAACGATGATATTGGCTACGGGTGAGGGCTCCAGGCAAGAAGACGCGAGACTTTTGATTATCGAGCCACGTTTGCCACTTGGATTCATCAAGCGTCTTTCGGAGGTCTTGTGGGGCCCAAGGGGTGGAGAGCAATTGGACGCGCGCTTCTTTCGTGAGGCCAGTTTCTTCAAGGAGCCAGATGGCAAAGAAGGCATCCATCTCAGGCGTGATGGTTTCCCCGCGCGTAAGGAGGACTTGGTCCAACGTTGGGGCGGGTTTGTCGGCTATAGCGTCAATGAAACGTTCGTAGGCTTCTGCTTTCCAGAGGTTGCCCTTCGAGGCATTGACAATGGCGGAGAGGAACCACTTGGGCCACGTGAAGGCGGCATAACGCCCCGCTGCTTCGCGGGCACGTTCGCGGAGGAGGGCCTCTGCGATGGCTTCGCGCAAGGTTTCGAGTTCGACCGTTTCTGGATTTGGAATGCGGATGACGAGCTGCGAGAAACCGTCTCCTGTGCGGAAGATGCGACGTTCAATGGTGGAGACGGCATTGGTTTGTGTGCCGAGTTCGATTGAAAGGGGCGAAACGGCTGAACCAAGCGGCAGGTAGGTGTCGCTAAGGTGCTTGGCAACGGTTTCGGTGAAGCGCATCACAGGCCAACGGTAGGTGGCGCGGTCCGCAGAGAGGCAGCTCACAAAGACCTTCCCAGAGGCAGACTGCAAGGGCGGCGGCAACGCACGAATGCGCGTCACAGCTTCGTCCTTAATGGCCGTAGCGGTCGGAGCCTCAGCGTAAGCGGTGCTGAAGCTCGCGAGGAAGAGCATTGTGATGAGGCTTAAACGCTTCACTGTGCGGGCGTTTCTTCTGTAGGGATGTACTTGCGGCAAATGACGCCAGCGTCGGCGAAGAGCTTTTGGGTCTGTTCGTCAAAGGCGTAGTTACCGGCGTAGACGACTTCGCGGATGCCTGCATTGATGATCATCTTGGCGCAGGTCAAGCACGGGGTGAGCGTTACGTAGATGGTAGCGCCAGCGAGACGGATGCCGTAGTAGGCGGCCTGGCAGATGGCGTTTTGTTCAGCGTGAACGCAGATGCATTCTTCCAAAGAAGCGCCACTTGCGACATTGCCAGAGCAACGCGGGCAACCGCCCTCAAAGCAGTTCTTGATGCCGCGCGGGGTGCCGTTGTAACCCGTGGAGATGATGCGGTTTTCAGAGACGATGACTGCAGCGACTTTACGACGCGAGCAGTTTGCGCGTGTGGCCACCACATTGGCGATGGACATAAAGTAGGTGTCCCAATCTGGACGGGTATCAATAGAAGACATAATCTGCGTTTCCTTCAATCGTGTGTGAGAATGGGTTAGTCGGCCAAGTCTTCAAGAATGACGTAGACCTGAATGAGGCGCGAAAGGGGCAGGAGATAGTCGCGATAGAGCGCCACAAGGTGGCGAACGACGGATTCGGGGCGTCCCTTCGGGTCGAAGTGTTCAATTTCAGCGAAGTTGACGATGCGCGCGAGCACCTTTTCTTCCACGACTTCGTTTAAGAGGGCATGTTCCACTTCTGCGGGGTTACCAGTCTGAGCCGCAGCGCGCAATTCGGGTGCGAGTTCAACGCGTTTACGGGCGATGACCTTCTTGGAGAATTGGCAACGACGCGCAAGGGCTGAGATCACTTCAGTGTCGGCGTAGAGCGCTTCACGCGGGTCTGCATCTTCGCCTTGTGCGGCGAGGTAGGGCACCACAGTGGTGAGGTAGAAACGACGCAAGAGGCGCGTTTGTTCAGTGGCATCTCCAATGGCGAAAGCACGTGCGAGTTCGTGCATATCAACGGGTTCGGCGTGCACATAAAGGCTGGGATTCAAGCGATAGGCACGGCGTCCTGCGAAGGCACGAATCAGTGAGGCGTCAATATCGGCAATCATTGCGCGCAGGCTGGAGAGCGCCGTCGTGGTAGACGCGTCTGGCACCGTGGGCTGCGTGGTAATGGTGTAGTCGCCAAGAACGCGGACATCGCGTGCGACCTTACGGACGTTGGCCAAGATGGTGGCAATGGGGATGCCGGCGTTGCCGATGAGCAACTCCATGAAGAAGGCGTATTTCCAACGTTCTCCATGCAAGGGGCGCGACTGAATGAAGGTCAAGTCGAGCGTTTTGAGGGTTTCCAACACCTCAAGGAGCGAGCCCGGATGGTCGTCGATTTCCACGCGTAAGAGGGCATGTGTGGAAGGGAGGGCGTCGGAAGTGCGTCCGCGGAAGGTGCCATTGCGCACTTCGAGTCGAAAGAAGCGCGTGGTATTGTCCTGGACGTCTTGCACATCGGTGCGGCGGAGCGTGAGTTTGTAACGTTCTGCCGTGGATTCGCCTGCGATGGCGGCCAGTGTGGGGTCCTCTGCGGCTAAGCGTGCAGCCTCAGCGGTAGAAGAGACGGCAATAAGGGGCACTTCGGGGTAAATGTGGTTGAGCGTGGCACGGCATTGTGCGAGCGCTTCAGCCTTTGAGAGAATTTGGCGAATGGGCGTGGTGAGATCGCGCGAAAGGAGGTGTTGGTGCACGGGGATTGCGCGACACTCCACTGCGGTGATGCTGTGGTGTTCTGCGAGGAGATCCATCACCTCCGTGACAGGACCTTGCGAAGTGTTTTCAAAGGGCACGACGGCTGCGCCATCGGGGTCAATCGCGAGTTTGTGAAAGACTTCCGAGAAGTTGGCACATGGTACAGGCATTTCGCCAGGCTTCGCCATGCGCGTGGCCGCGCGATGCGAGAACGTTTCTTCAGGACCCAAGTAGTACAAATTCATAGCATAAAATCCGCAAACACAATACGTTTGAAGCGTATTTATCTTAACACATTTACTACCTTAATAGACATCATGCGCGTGCGATTGGCCCCATCCAATCACACGTAGAATAAACACAAGTTCCGCGGCGCCGAATCTTCGGACACCGCGGAGCTAGCGTTTGGCTTAACCACGACGCTGTTTTTCAGCGAGTTCGTGCCAAGGCTTGATGGCAGCGAGGTAGTCGCCGAAGGTCGCAGAGGGAATCTGCTGTGCAGCATCGGAGTAAGCGTGCTTGGGGTCGGGGTGGGTTTCGACCAAGAGACCGTCGCAACCTGCACCCAAAGCTGCGCAAGAAAGCGGAACGACCAATTCCAACTTACCACCGCCGTGAGAGGGGTCTGCCACGATCGGGAGGTGGGTCAAGCGCTTGGTAGCAGCCAATGCACCCAAGTCAAGGGTGTTACGAGTGATAGTTTCGTACGTGCGGATACCGCGTTCGCAGAGGATCACTTCGGTGCAACCATTTGCCATGAGGTATTCAGCGCTCTGGAGCCATTCTTCCACGGTGCCAGCGAGGCCGCGCTTGAGGATGACAGGCTTGCCAGCCTTACCGAGGCGTTCGAGCAAATCGTAGTTCTGAGAGTTACGAGCGCCGACCTGGAAGATGTCGGTCACTTCCATCAAACCTTCAATCTGGTTAGGACCAGGCACTTCGGTGATGAAGGCCACATCGGGGAAGTCCTTCTTCACTTCGCGAAGCACGCGGATGCCTTCTTCCTTGAGGCCCTGGAAGTCGTAAGTGGAGGTGCGGGGCTTGTAGACCATGGCGCGGATAATCTTGATACCGAGCTTGGTGAGGTCAGAAACCACAGCGTGGAACTGATCGTAGCTTTCAACAGCGCAGGGGCCTGCCATGACAGGGATGTTGCCGCCGCCAATTTTCACGCCCTTTACTTCAATAACTGTATCTTCGGGCTTGAAGTCACGAGACACGAGCTTATACTTCTTGCTCACGTGGATAATCTCCTGAACCGTGTCGAGCGCTTCGAGCTGCGCCACCGTCTGCGGATTAATTTCATTACCAATGCAGGCAATCACAGTCTGATCGGCACCCGTGGTCACGCGGGGCTGATAACGCAAGGAAGTGATCCAGTCGCAAATGGTCTGCACTTCTGCCTGAGTTGCCGTCGGTTTCATGATAATAATCATGGTTATTTCTCGCTTTCTTTTACAAAAAAACCGCCACTCCTTGTTTGGAGCGCGGCCGTTCTTAAAGTCATCCTTACCTCATTACATCAGCGGATGGCCCGAGCAGCACGCGCGGGAGACCCAATAAAGTAAAAAAAGTAAGCATCTCGTTTCATCACTTATAAGTTAACAAAGCGCCCCGCCCTAATGCAAGCGAAAAATGCGTTTTCTCTCATTTTATTTTAAACGGACGCATTCAAGCGTATTCATCGCTTTCCAACACGATTTTACAACGTGGGTTCGCCGGAGGCGTAAAGGACGTCATTGACGACGTTCAAGTTATGGAATCCTTTGTGGAAGATTTCATTTCTTCGGCCCTTCGTACTATTTTCTAAAGTTTTCGAGAAAGGGTTTAAAAGTCCCTATGCAAAAATTGTACTGATTTTAAGCCTAAAATTACCAGCCATAAAATATTCAAAATAAGTTATTGTAAATGAATAAGTTACGGCACGGCAAATATAGTACAAAGTATTGAAGAAATGAAACCATTGGCTTTAAAAGTCAAACCCATTGGGTTTAATTTTCTAAGCATTCGCCTTCTCTTTCATTCGCCACAAAGAGAAAAGTTTAGCTTCTTTCATAAACGCATAATTGGCCAAAAAACATGACCTAATAAGCCCCACCCAACCTCACCCTTCCATAACAAAAGAATAAAAGCGGAATATTGCAACATTCCCAAGACCTCCTCCCCTCTGAAAGCGATTTACAGAAAAATGATAGATTATCGGATGGGTATGTCAAAGATTTTCTTGTTTTGATATAATTCTCCATGGTGAATGATGAGTAAGTATAGGGCGCAATGAATGTCTTATAAAGTGATTGATCCTGATTTGGGGAAAAGAGACATCTTAGAGTCTGAGATCCCAAGAGATGTGTTGGATATTCTTCTCAAAGACAGGACAACGGGGAAGAATATTCTTTGGATGACGGTGTCAAGACCCCGCTTAAAGTTGACACTTTGTTTTTGTGTTGTGTTGCCTGATAATGGGACGATGTTCTCGTCCCTATGCTGTGCCCCACGGGGCGATGGGCGTCAGGCGTGTCATGGCGAACGCACGGGCCGAATCCGATTTGAAGCCGAAAAAGAAGTCCGCTCCTCGCAAGACCTCCAAAGGGGGGTAGGTGATGACATATCACCAGCCAGACTTTGCCAAGTTAACGAAATAGAGTTTTTAAGAAAGGTGAATCGCCCATGATCACAAAAGAGAACATTGAAGAGCTTTTGGCAGTCCTTAAGTTTACAAAGGACGTGTCCGGCACTTTTTGGCGACGGGATTTCCTTATTGGCTGTACACTTGAGGTGGATGTAAATGGAGAAAAGTTTTACTATGAGAAAGCCGGAATAACCGTAACGGGAGCGACGACGGCCAATTTCTCGCAGAACGAGAATTTCGTCGTGTTCGAGTGCATATGCCGCATTCTCGAAAAAGGCTACAGACCAAAGGATATTGAACTTGAACCGACATGGAGGCTCGGGCGCACGGACAAGGGCGGACGTGCCGATATCTGGATTCGCACGAAGGGTAAGCGAGGCGAAAGCGATTCGGTTCTCATCATTGAATGCAAGACCGCAGGTAAAGAATTTGACGGTGCATGGCGCGACACGCTGGAAGACGGCGCACAACTCTTTAGCTATTTCAAGCAAGAAACCTCTACTAAGTTCCTGTGCCTCTATACAAGCGATCTTACTGAGACAGGCGATATTGTAAGTGACTACAGGCTTGTCAGGGTTGAGGATAACCCTGACTATATCAAAACCCTCAAGAAACCAAAAACCTTTGCTGCTGCAAAAAACGGGAATGCAAAAGATTTATTCGCTGTTTGGCGTGACACCTATAAACTAGACTTTGCCACAAAAGGTCTTTTTGAATTGGATATTGCCCCCTACAAGCCTGGCAAAACGAAGTATTCCGCAGCAGATCTTGTCGTGATAGACCATGGCTCCATGCAGAAGAAGTATCACGAGTTCGCGACAATTCTGCGTCAGCACAATGTAAGCGGGCACGAAAACGCCTTCGACAAACTTGTGAACCTCTTCCTCGCCAAGGTTGTGGACGAGAAGAAGAATCCAACCGATTTGAAGTTCTACTGGAAAGGCATTGCCTACGATGATGCGTTTTCTCTTCAAGACCGCCTCCAGTATCTCTACATGGTTGGTATGAAGGACTTTCTCGGCGAGACTGTCACTTACATTGACGAGGCGCAGGTCAAGAAGGCTTTCGGTCGTTTTGAGCGAGACCCAGACGCCACCAAGGATGCGATTCTTAAATATTTCCGTGAACTTAAGTTTTACACCAACAACGACTTCTCGTTCATTGATGTCCATAACCCTCGACTCTTTCGCCAGAACTTCGCAGTCCTTCTCGCCATCGTCAAGATGCTTGAAGACATTCAACTCAAGACCGACAAGCCAAACCAGTTCCTAGGCGATCTCTTTGAAGGCTTTCTTGATCGCGGCGTAAAACAGTCCGAGGGTCAGTTTTTCACTCCATTGCCTATCGTGCGCTTTATCGTTTCCGCGCTTCCGCTCCAGCAGTTGGTGAATGATGCGAGCGAGCCGCCGCGCGTAATAGACTACGCCTGCGGCGCAGGGCACTTCCTCAACGAATACGCTCAGCAGATAAAGAACATCCTCGGCTGGTATGAGTCTGACGGCGCGAAGGACTACTACTCCACGATTGTTGGTGTTGAAAAGGAGTATAGACTCTCGAAGGTCGCCAAGGTTGCCGCCTTCATGTACGGCGAGGACGATATACAAATCATCTATGCCGACGCCCTCGCGAAGAACGACAGAATTAAGGAGGAATCCTTCGACCTGCTTGTCGCCAATCCGCCATACTCGGTCAAAGGCTTTTTGGAGACACTTTCAGAGGAAGACCGTGCGCGCTACGACCTCACGGACTGCGTGAACGACCTCTCAAAGCAGAACGCCATTGAGACATTCTTTGTGGAACGCGCCGTCCAGCTCCTCAAGCCCAATGGTGTCGCGGCGATCATTCTTCCTTCGTCAATCCTCTCCAATGGCGACAGCGTGTATGTACGCTGCCGCGAGATAATCCTCAAGAGTTTTGATGTCATTGCCATCGCCGAGTTTGGCTCCGGTACGTTTGGCAAGACGGGCACCAATACGATCACGGCATTCCTCCGCAAGAAGGATGCTCCGCCGGATTTCGCGGACCACATGAAGAACCGTGCCGATGCGTGGTTCGCCGCCAGACACGACGGTGACGAGGTCTTTGGAGATGTCTCGGCGCTTGAACGCTATTGCATCCGCCGTAACTTCGATCTTGCCGAATACAAATCGTTTCTGGAAGGGCGACTTCCCGCAGACGCCGCCCTGAACGCTACCGATGCCTTTAAAGCCTATCGCGCTGCATTCTCCAAGATCAAGAAACCGCGTTTCACCGAATCAGAATACATCCGCGCACAGGAGAAGGAACGCCTTTACTACTTCCTCCTTGCCGACGCAAACGCTTCATCTGTCCTCGTAATTAAAATGCCTTCAGATACGAAAGCGGCCAAAGCATATCTCGGTTATGAATGGAGCTCTGCCAAAGGCAACGAGGGTATAAAGTACCTCTGTAGGAATTCCGCTGCGAACGAAGACGAGGACGATGCACTCTCTCGCAACAAGGGCATTGAATCCATCAAGACTCCACTTTTCAACAACTCTGATCTTTTTGAAGCTAACAAACTGAATTCGCTTGTTCGTCTCAATTTCTCCGGTGCGCTTTCAGACATACCAGAATCTCTGAAGCCATTTACAAAACAGATCTGCCTTGTCGATATGCTTGATTTTGATGCCGTCACTTTTGACAAGCAATTCAGGACAAGCACAACAACAGTAGCAGAAATCACGTTGTCAAGTAAGTTTCCTCTTGAAAGTCTTGGTACTGTTGCCCCCTATGTATCTGAAAGAGTTCCATTTGCAGACATAGTTGCAACATCGTATATTTCGACTAATAATATGCTTCAAGATTGTCAAGGTGTGAAAATGTATAATGGGACACCTAATATAGCTACGGTTGTTCGCTACAAAAAGGATGATATTCTGGTTTCCAATATTCGACCATATTTGAAAAAACTTTGGCTTGCAGATAAAGATGGTGGTTGTTCTCCCGATGTTCTTGTTTTTCGAGTGGCAGATACTAAAAAGGTTTTATCATCATTCTTGCGTTATATTTTACAACAGGAAACATTCTTCTCTTTTATGATGGCGGGGAAGACTGGTGTTAAAATGCCACGCGGAAACAAAGAGATTATCCCTAATTACAAAGTGCCAGTTCCACCACTTGCCATTCAGAAGAAAGTAGTTGCGGAATGCGAAAAAGTGGATGAGGAATACAACACCTCACGCATGACGGTTGAAGAGTATCGCACTAAAATAGCAAAGGTTTTTTCTGATCTTGAAGTTATAATTGCACAAAATGGGGGGGGGGGGGGGGTATAAAAGATTAGGCGATATATGCGAACCTCCAATGTATGGTGCAAGTGTCGCGGCAAAAGAGGGCAATCCGCAAACAGATTACCGCTATATTAGAATTACAGACATCGATGATTATGGTGATTTAAATAACGATTGGAAGACAGCCGAAATGATTGAAAATAAGTACATCTTAAAGGATGGTGATGTGCTCTTTGCTCGGAGTGGAGCAACGGCAGGTAAGACCTTCCTTTACAGGGCTGAAGTCGGTAAGGCGATATACGCAGGCTATCTAATAAAATTCACTCCTCGGGAGGAAATGATACTTCCAAGGTATTTGATTGCTTTTACCCATTCCGCTACATATCTTGAATGGGCGAAGAATATTCGGGGTGGCACCGCGCAGCCGAACATTAATGCACAACAGTATTCAAACCTGCTGATTCCTGTGCCTACTCTTGATGAGCAGAAGAAGATTGTTGCAGAGGTGATCAAGTATGAAGCCGAAATCGCCAAGGCGAAAGCGGTCATGAATTCTGCTTCTATCCGTAAACAGGCGATTCTACGGAAATACGGGGTGATTGCATGATAAGTTCTTGGTATAGATTTGATACCGACCGGTCGCGCCCAATCCCTGAGATCGACAGGCTGCTTTATGCGAAATACGGTCTCACCGAAGCCGAGCAGAAGTTCATCGAATCCCTCATCAAGCCGATGGAGTGATAAGAAGATGAGCTTTAGGGAAAAGAACAATTGTTTGATAGACTTTTGCGACGACCGTAACTCGCAGTTTTGTGCTCTCGCCTCGGTAGCAATCCATCTTGGTGATAGTTGGAAGACTTTGTCATGAAAGATATCTATAAGTTATTCATGTCATACTTAATGGAACACAAGGATGATCCATTGAGTCGTGATGTCGTATTTAATCTTCCATATCAATTATTAAGAAGTGAAAATGGTGTTTCTGTATTGCGAAAGAGGGGCGCCTTTTTTAGTGGTGACAACCTAGTCGATTTCCTGTTAAGGGACGTGCCTATAGTGAAGGCTGGTATTTATGACCCAGCTGCCGGTTGCGGGGATTTGCTTTTACGATATTTAGATAAATTAGAACTTGCGGCCTCATTTCGTGAGACGATGCAAGAATGGGAAAGCATCGTGTTTGCTGCAGAACTGGAACCGTCATTTGTTAAATTGTTGAAATTGCGGATATGGTTACTCTTATGCCTAAAGTATCATGTGGTAACCAAACTAGGTGAGTTGGTTATTCCTGATCTTAAAAAACGATTTGCTGGTGTGGTTTGTCGTGATGCTTTTAAGTATCTGCCAGAGACCATGCCAACCATCGTGATCATGAATCCTCCTTTTCAACAGGTTGACTCGAAAAGTATTTATTCGTGGGGTACGGGGAAAGTTTCATACGCTGCGATTTTTCTGTACGAAATGTATAAGAGATTTCCGAAGTCTCGAATTCTAGCAATTTTACCCGATGTTCTGCGTTCTGGTAGTCGCTATGAAAAGTTGCGTACAACTGTTGCCCCAGATCTGAAAAGTGCGGTTCGTGTTTATGGTAGATTTGATAAGAAGACAGATATTGACGTGTTTGTATTGGATCATAGGCCAGATATGCGCCAACGTGTTTTAAGGAATGTAGGGCGAAAACAAGGCCGGATGATTTGCCATGATTTTGATGTTCATGTAGGTGCAGTTGTCCCTCATCGTGATACGCTTAAGGGAAGAAGTTGTTATTTCTTGACGGCAGACAATGTGCCTCCAGGTTCGAATATTATTAGAGTGAAAGAGAAGACAAAATCCGTACACAAACCCGTCAAGGGGCCTTTTGTCGTTCTTAGACGCACATCAAGTCCTTCTGATAAAATCAGATGCGTATCTTCAATTGTGAGTTCCAGTCATGACTTCCATTTGGATAATCATCTGATATATCTTAAACCAAGAGGACATAAGTCGGAATTGAAACTTTGTCAGGATGTTTGTAAGTTCTTTTCATCGCAAGAATGTTCGGATATTGTTAGTCGTCTAATCCGATGTCGTCATTTAACAGTTCGTATCATTCGTAATCTAACCTACAAAGGAGGTAAGTGAAATGCCAAGTATACAAAATCAAGTGTCGCGCAGACCTTCTACGCAAGACGTATCGTGGTTTCTGGATTTAGCTTCAACGGGACAGTTGGATCTAAATCCATCGTATCAGCGTAGAAGTGTTTGGAACTCAAAGGATAGGAAATATTTCTTAGATACAATCTTTCGAGGTTTTCCATGTCCTCCGATTTACTTGCATAAAACGATTAGAGATGGGCGGTCGGTTTATGCCGTTGTAGATGGTAAGCAGCGCCTTGAAACAGTCCTTATGTTTCGAGACAATAGGATTGCGTTACCAAATGCTTTTGGAGATGCTAGATTGGACGGCAAGAAGTGGAAACAGATAAAGGATGAGAATGAGGTTGTTGCCACATTTCTTAATTATGTTTTCCCCGTTGAATTTGTTGAGTTGCCGTTCAATGATACAGCGTATGTGAATGATGTATTTGATCGTCTAAATCGTAATTCAAAAATATTGAACCCACAAGAGTTGAGGCATGCAAAATACTCGGGGTGGTTTATTAATCTTGTAGAAGATGAAGTCTATGATAAGTTTTGGCAAAATACGAAAGTCCGTACAAAGGCTCGTTCAAGAAGAATGTTAGATGTTCAATTTGTTTCTGAGTTGTTGTTGATTATTGTCACAAAGTCGATATGTGGTTTCTCGCAAGAGATCTTAGACGGTTTGTATGCCACATATGATGATGTGGATGACTTTGATGCAGATAACGAATGGCGTTATATTCCTTTAGTAGAGGAAGACTTTCGCTCAGAAATTGATGTTGTTAAAAATAAAATTAGCGAGATCCTCAACACGAATTCAATGGTTGAGAAGTTCCTAACGGATACAAAACATTTGTATTCCTTGTGGGCATATTTAGTCCTCAGTGCAAACACTTCTAACATCGCTCCATTTAATAGCGAGAAATATATTTCATTTATAGAGAAGTATCGCGAAGTTGAAGCGTCGCCTAATCCGTTGGAGAGAGATTCATGGGATCCAATCGTGTATGGGTATTATGATGCAAGTCGAGGCGCTACGACTGAGGAACCTCAACGTAAGAAGAGGCAAGAGATGTTAGAGCAAATCATGGGACAAGCCTGATGAAGATTCCTCACTCAATTGTAGCCCAATACGAAGCTTTTATAGATAAGTATGGGCTTTTAGCATCTAGTGTGAAAGAAGTGATGAATCGAGACGTAAAAAATGAACGGTGGTTGTATTTATATAGGTTGAAATCAATAGAGAGTTTTTATGTGAAAGCCCAGACCCGTCGGTGGTCTGCGGTTAAAGAAGATATTTTTGCTTGTACAATCGTCGTGGAGAATGCATCACAAATTCTTGACGCAATCAAGTTGCTGGAGAATTTCTTTCTTCTCCAATATAGACGGCCCGAGGATTCGGGGTTTACAAAGAAACGGCCTGATTCTTTTGTATTTGATGACTTGAGGTTATATTTGACATTAAAAGAAAGGGACAGTAATCCCGAAACAGAGAACTTGGTATTTGAATGTCAGGTTAAGACATTCTTGCAACATGCGTGGAGTATTGCAACCCATGATTTAATCTATAAACCCAAGGAATTAGTTGATTGGGCTAGTGCACGAGTTGCATATCAAGTTAAGGCAATGTTAGAGCATGCTGAGGTCGCAATTTCTGAGGTTGAGTCCATCTCAAATTCGATGCTATTATCATTAACAAATAATGATTATGAAAGTCGAATGGCGATTTCCAATGATTTGCGCGAGTTTAATGTAGATTTGGGTGAAAACATAAATCGCGTGCTAGATAACATTATATCGTTGCTAAAGAATTGGGGTTATTCGTGGAATCAAGTATGGGAATGGGTAAAACAGGATACAGCGAAAGGTGATGGATGTGGCCTAAAGCAATTGCGATTTTCTATTTATGAAATTGTTATAGATTCTATTCTTGGCCATGACACGAACTCAATATCAAAATATAAAAGACATCTACAAAGGTTTCCAGAGCAGCAGATTCTTGTTCCAACGGAACTAATGGACGTACATCCAGAATTAGAAGCGATAGGGAAGAATGTAAGTTCATTTTGAAAGGCATGAGTGTATTTATCCAGCAGTAATGGAGCGGTGTGTTATAGTCAAAATAAGAACAGAAGGAGCGGATGTTTCAACGGGTACTGAGTGGTCAATCACTGTTGACACAGTTGAAAGCATGTAAAATGCTAGTGGGAATGCCGCATAGAGGCGAAACAATTCGTGACACCAAATAAGAGGAGTGGATTAATGGGAAGAAAGAAGAAAGGCTTGGGGGTGCAAACGATAGACGAGATGGCGAATGAACTTGCACGTGACGCAGTCAAGTCCATGTGCAAGGACGGCAAGCTGACGTCGCAGGGGCGGAACATTGGGAAGTTAATGGATCGGATAATGCCTGACGAGAAGGTGGACGAATGGGGATGGAATCTTTCGCGTAAGGAACGTGCGAAGATCAAGCGACGGGCGGCGGAGAAGAAGGCCGCCGAGGAAAAGAAGAAGGCCGAGGCGCGTATTTCGTCTTGGAACAAACAGCACCATGCCGACTACGTGAACTACTTCATCTACCAGTATTACCTTTCCTGTAGCGAGCTTCACATCCAAACCATGCCCGCAGACCAACAGGAAACTGCGCGGAAAGAATGGACGAGAATCCTGCGTCCGTTCAAGCGCTGCGAACCGTGGCTGTGATCGAAGGTGTGTAACCAACCGTTAATAAGAGGCGAGAGGGACTGGCCCCATCGGTTGAGTAGAAATGGTGGAGTAGAGACTATGGCGATGCCGCAGAGAGACGATCCTCCTTCGCGCTGCGCGCTACGGAGGACAAGTACGATAGAGGCGATCAAGCGACTTGACGTCTGCGGATGCTTGCGCACCCTTCGGGTTCGCCGTTGGCGAATCTCCCCTCCGAAAGCTACGATAGGCCCTTCGCAATGCTCGGGCTATTCCGACCTTTGGTCGCAATCGCTGCGGCGCATCTCTCAAGTATGCCGTCATGCATGATGACGAGGAAGAGGCCGAGCGCATCCGCGAAGAGTTGCGCGAGTTGACAGATGAAGCTTGACAGAAGAGAAAGAACAACTCAACGACACAAAGGATATTATATGACTAAGCCAAAGTATTTCAAGTTTAGCTTTCCGAGCGGTAATCCGATGGGGATTGCCAGATGTGCGTATGACAAGGCGGCGATTGTCGCCTATCGTATTCCGCGAGGCCGGATCAAAGACATCAAGGCACTAGAGGGAAGCGCTCACGATGATTTGCAGAATCCGGGGATCTACATGTTGATCGGCAAGCCGATCGATAACCGTATTCCGTTTTATGTCGGGCAGGCGGCTCCACGGAAGTGTGGTGATCCAATCTACAATCGCCTGTCTGAACATGATAGGATCGAGAAACGTACGCGAGACTGGTGGACAACGGCTTTTGTTTTTATTGATGCTACCAATTCGCGTCGTGTAGATGAGACGGGGTTGAAGTATCTGGAAAATGCGATATATGTCAGCGCAAAAGATAATATAGCGCTTGATGTGCGAAATGGTAATGAGCCGCCTGGTGGTTCTCCTGACGAAAGTGCATTGTCGGTCCTTGATGACATTTATGACGGCATTAATTTGTGTGCGAAAGTCTTTGGTTTTAGCGGCGAGGTAGAGGTCAGTCAAGAAACGACGATCATGGGGAGGTCATTCCACGGGCGAACGAAACAGGGTGAGGCCAATTTGATTTGGGACGGGAATAGTCAATACACGCTGCTTGCTGGAAGCATGATTCGAACGGGAAAAGAATCAGAAACTTTGTTGAAGGGCGATGTCAAGTTCAGACGTGAAAATGCCGGTTCGTTCATGCCAGATGGAAAATTGAAGCGAAACCTTGTGTTCGCTTCTCCTTCATCGGCGGCAAAGTTTGTTTGCGGATTCCCTGTCGCCGGTCCGTCGTTCTGGAAGAACGAGAACGGAATCAAACTTAAGGACGCCCGAAACGCATGACGTGCCATGGTACAATTTCACCATGAGCGGTAAGGAGTGAAGATGAGAAGACGTGAAACAGATCGGACAAAGGCAAATTGCCCGCGATATACATTGAGCGACAAGATGATTTCGCTTGTCGCTGAAATAACAGAAGTCGCTACGCACCTTGAAATGCGCGAAAGAAACAACAAATAGCGAGTTGAATAATTAGGAGTTGTTGAGATGTCCAGGCAAGAAATCATAAAAATCTTCGGGGACCGAAAGATTCGCTCCGTTTGGGATGACGAGGCGGAGATTTGGTACTTCTCCATTGTCGATGTGGTGGCGGTGTTGACCGAAAGCAAGGATTCGCTTGCCTACTGGCGGAAATTGAAGCAACGCCTCAAAGCCGAGGGAAATGAAACCGTGACAAACTGTCACGGGTTGAAATTGCGGGCCGCAGACGGCAAGATGCGCATGACGGACGAATGGAAGGCGCGTAGCGTGTACCGCGCGGACAAAGTCCGCCCCGCGATACTTCGCGGTAAAATCATCAGCGTATGGGAATCGCTAACCTTTTTAAAGGGGATTTTAGAAGAAAAATGCTCCCGCACTTGGGCGTTGAACGCTATCTTTTATTGTAAAAGAACATATTGAATTTTGAGTGAAAAAGGGTAGGACACCAATCGCATCTCTATTCCCTCTAATTGAAAGAAAGATAGCGTTAAAATTGTAAATGGTAGCATCTTTAAAATGGAAAAGGCTAATATTGCTGAAGAATATGGTACCATTTCATTTCTTCAATACTTTGTACTATATTTGCCGTGCCGTAACTTATTCATTTACAATAACTTATCTTGAATATTTTATGGCTGGCAATTTTAGGCTTAAAATCAGTACAATTTGTACTATCCGTGCAAAATTTAAACAGTACAAAATCTTTCTGTGTAAATTATTTAAAGGGAAAATTTCCGCTCGGGAAGAAATCTCAAATAGTACAATTTTTGGCCGGGGACTTTTTAGACCTATTTAGAAAATTCTAGAAAATAGTACGAAGGGCCGAAGAAATGAAACATACTGAGTAAGATATCATATCTTGTGAAACCTTTAGCATGCGTCTGTGTAAAAACAAAAAAAGTGGCGGTGATGGTTTTTCTTTTTTGATATTATATTGTTGCAATTTTCACCCTTAACAAAGGAAGCTTGAAAGATGAAGCAGTACAAAGTCGGTCTCGTGGGTATCGGTGCAGTTGGCACTGAGATGATTAAGATTCTTCGTCAGCGTAATTTCCCTGCTAGCGAAATCCGCGTTCTTGCTACCCGCGAACGCGATGAAGTTATCGCTGGTGAAACATTCCACGTGCTTGAAACCACGCCTGAAGCATTTGAAGGCTTGGATATCGTGCTCTTCGCTGGTACCGAAGGTTCGAAGGGCGCCAGCAAGATGTGGGGCAAGGTCGCCATTGAAAAGGGCGCAATCGTGATTGATAACGGCGATGACTTCCGCATGGTGGAAGACGTTCCGCTCGTGGTGCCTGAAATCAACGCTGACGACATGGAAGCGATGATTCGCAAGGGTTCCCGTTTCATTGCTAACCCCAACTGCTCTACGATCATTACGCTCATGGGCATCGCAGCATTGCATCGCGTCAATCCGCTCCGCCACATGACCGCAGTGACCTTCCAGAGCGTTTCTGGTGCAGGCCGCGCTGCAATCGACGAACTCGATGTGCAGATGAAGCAGGTCGCCGCTGGCGAAGCTGTGGCACCTAAGGCTTTCGCTCACCAGATCGTGGCCAACGTCATTCCTCAGATTGGCGGACCGAAGCAGGAAATGCCTGGCTTCACCACTGAAGAAGCTAAGCTCACCTACGAAAGCCGCAAGATTCTCGGCGCTCCTGATTTGAAGATTGCTTGCACCTGCGTCCGCGTGCCTGTGTTCTACGCACACAGCATCGCTGTTCACGCTACCTTTGAACGCCCCTTCACGGTGGAAGAAGTGCGCGATATCTTCGAAAAGGCTCCTGGTGTGGAACTCGTGGACGATCTCGCTGCTGCAGCTTATCCGATGCCGAAGGACTTCGGTGGTAAGGATAACGTCGGTATCGGCCGTATCCGCATTGACCCCTCTGCAGAAAATGGTATCGCACTCTGGTGCTCGGGCGACAACATCCGTAAGGGTGCCGCGCTCAACGCTGTGCAGATCGCTGAAGAACTCGTCAAGCGTGAACTCGTCTAATTTTAGAAAAAGGTAACAAGATTATCATGTCTGAAACACTTTGTTATTGCGGTTCTGGTAAGACATTTGCACACTGCTGCGGCCCCATCCTTGATCAGGCACAGAAGGCAGAAACAGCTGAAGCTTTGATGCGTGCACGTTACACGGCATATGCCACGTGCAACATTGACTTCCTTTACGCCTCTTCTGGTCCTGACGTGCAGGCTGATTTCGATCCCGAATCCTCCCGCCGCTGGGCAGAAGGTTCTGAATGGAACGGCCTGGAAATCGTTGCCACCGAAAAGGGCTTGGCACAGGATGACGAAGGCCTCGTGGAATTCATCGCACGTTACAGCGTGAACGGCACTGAATTCGAACATCACGAACGCTCGCTCTTCCAGCGCGTCAATGGCGAATGGAAGTTCATTGATGGCGAACTCGTGAAGCCCGAACCCATCGTGCGCGAATCGCCGAAGGTGGGCCGTAATGATCCTTGCCCTTGTGGTTCTGGTAAGAAGTACAAGAAGTGCTGCGGCAAGTAATCAAAGAGGCGGAGGCACAACCCTCCGCCTTTTTTCTCGTATGCGCGCCATAATGCCCATTTTATCCATCGCGCTTATAAAGGGTTTATAATCATGTCTTACGAAAACGCCAATATTGAAACCATCGCCCGCGGAATTTGCATCCAAGAGGGCAAAATCCTCCTCTGCCAACCCGCAAAGGGCGGTCGCGCCTATCTTCCTGGCGGACATATTGAATTCGGCGAAACGGCACGTCAAGCCCTTGTGAGAGAGATCCAAGAAGAGATGGGCCAAACCGCTACGGCTGGCAATTTTATCGCTGCAACAGAAAATGCCTTTTTGCAAAAGGGCGAACCGCATTGTGAAATCAATCTCTACTTTACGTTAGAGATCCCAAGCATTTCTCCAGAAGCAGATCCTGCTGCGACCGAATCGTGGATAGCTTTTCGTTGGGTACCCTTAACAAAGGAAGCGCTCGCCGAGGCCAATCTCCTTCCTGCACACCTGATTGCAGATTTGACCGAACGCGATCTTTCGCAACCCTTTCACGTGGAAGCGCACGTAGAATAATGTTCTGCGCGGCATAACACCGTTAAAATTTAGCTAACACTTTTTAGCGCGGTTCACTTCAAAACGGAGTGAGCCGCACTGCTTTTTAGAAGCATCTCTTTTTGACAAAAAGCGTATTTTTGAAAAAGGGTTGTTTTAAAAACACGCCTAAAATGCAAACGTCGAGGGGCGGCTAAAATGCAGAAAAGAGGGAAGCGAAACGTGGGGTAAAATGAAGTGGATGAAGACGCTAAAATGTGGGGAGAGCTATGGAAAACGCAGGGGAGGG
>JAZRAG010000036.1:0-3294 GCA_045634445.1 Candidatus Spyradenecus sp.
GTGAGGGCGAGTTCAAGCGTGTGGTCTTCCATCGGAGGAATGAATGCACCAGAGAGGCCGCCGACTGCAGAGGAGGCGAAGGCGCCGCCTTTCTTGACTGCGTCATTGAGCATCATCACTGCAGCAATCGTACCCGGGCAGCCAATCTTCTTGATGCCCATTGCTTGGTAAATTTCACCCACAGAGTCGCCAACCTTCGGCGTAGGCGCCAAAGAGAGGTCGAGCACGCCGAAAGGCACACCGAGCTTCTTTGCCACGTGGCGACCGATGAGTTCACCCGTGCGCGTCACGCGGTAGGTCGTGTGCTTGATTTCTTCAGCGATTTCGTCCAAAGTCACGTGCGGATCAGCAGCGATAAGCTTTTCAATTGCGCACTTCACCACACCAGGACCCGACACGCCAGCATTAATGACGACATCGGGTTCACCAGGGCCGAGCAACGTGCCTGCCATGAAGGGGTTGTCTTCCGTGATGTTGGCGAAGACAACGATTTTGGCGCAACCAAAGCCGTTGATGAATTCGGTCGCCTTGGAAATCTTGAGCATGGTTTCTGCCACAAGGTTCACGGCGTCAACATTGATACCGGCGCGAGTAGTACCGACGTTAATCGAAGAGCAGACGTGCGTGGTTTCTGCCAAAGCTTGGGGTAAGGATTCAATGAGGGTGCGTTCGCCCGGGGTGATACCCTTGTGCACAATCGCCGAAAAACCACCCAAAAGGTCGACGCCAAGTTCGTCTGCTGCGCGGTCAAGGGCCTTGCAGAGTTTCACTGCGGTTTCAACGGTGTGGCCTTCGAGGAGCATGGATGCGGGTGAAATGGAGATACGCTTATTCACCACGTTCACGCCGAAAAGCGTGGAGGCTTCATTACAGGTTTTCACCAAATCCTTTGCCACGGTCATGATGCGATTGTAAACCGCTTCAACCATCTTATCTGGGTCAGGATTTGCGCAACGGCACAAGTTAATACCCATTGTACAGGTGCGCACGTCAAGGTTTTCTTCATTAACCATGCGCAAGGTCGCCATTACAGCTTGATTATTCAGCATAGCAGCCTCCTTAGAGAATCGTCTTAATGGGTGCAATTTCACCCGTGGCGCGGAAGATATCTTCGTGGCAAAGCTGAGCCGTGAAGCCTGCATCCGTCATCGCCTGCTTGAATTGCATCTGAACGGTCTTCAAATCTGTGCAGGGTGCATGGAAGGTCACATACACCACATGGGTCACGTGTGCACCGTCTAAAACCGTCGACCAGTCTTCAATATTGATGTTATGTTCGGCCATAAATGAGGAGATGGCCAACATCATACCTGGCTGGTCCATACCCGTTGTAATCGCCACATAACGCGTACCTTCCATCGGCGTAGCCTTCAAAGCGGCCTCTGGGTTTTCCATAATTGAGAGTTCGGCGCCCTGAGGTAACACTTTTTCAAGCGATTCGCGCAACACGGTATGCACGTTTTCGCTATGATTGGTCACGAAAATCAACGAGAAAAAGCCGCTCACAATCGTCTGACGCATGTCTGAGATATTGCCCTTCAAGTCCACAATCGTGCGCGCAATCTCACTGGTCAACCCGACTTTATCTGGGGTCATCACCGAAACAAGATACTTAAATTCCGCCATAAGGCTCTCCAATTAAAAGAAACAATCGCTACATTATAGCAAAAAATCACATCCTTCGCAGACACATCCTTTGCCTAGCCCTCTTCTGCGTCTTTCACTGCATTAGTGAACACGGGGTAATCTTTGCTTTTAAAATCACAAGAAGCCGCGTGATCCGCGGCTTCTGTGAAGTTCATGCAAAACGCTTTACTCAGCAGAAGGCGCGGTGTTTTGAGGTTGGTCAGCACCGGGCGCAAAGGCTTCGCGATTTTCAAGCACCTTTGCGCGAATACGTTCCAAAATATCAGGATTATTGCGCAAGAATTCCGTTGCAGCAGCAGCGCCCTGGCCAATCTGTTCATTTTCAAAGCTAAGCCAAGAGCCACGCTTCAAAATGATACCAGCAGCAAGACCAGCGTCCAAAACAGAACCTTCCCAAGAAATGCCACGTGCATAAAGGATGTCAAATTCCGCTTCAGTGAAGGGCGGTGCAACCTTGTTCTTCACGACATTCACGCGTGTGCGATTGCCCAGGACCTTACCCGTGTTGTCCTTAATCGTGGAGGTGCGTGCAATCTTCATACGCACCGAAGCGTAGAACTTAAGCGCATTACCGCCAGTCGTCGTTTCGGGAGAGCCAAACATCACACCAATCTTCATACGAATCTGGTTCGTAAAGATGCAGAGCGTATTGGTATTCGCAAGCAAACCCGTAAGCTTACGCATTGCCTGCGACATCAAACGCGCCTGAGCACCCATGTGCGAATCACCAATGTCACCATCAAGTTCATTCTGAGGCACAAGCGCGGCCACAGAGTCCACGATGATCACATCCACAGCACCAGAGCGAACGAGCTGTTCGGTAATCTGAAGCGCTTCTTCACCCGAGTTCGGCTGAGACAAGAGAAGATTGTTCACATCCACACCAATGCGCTTAGCATAGGAAATATCCAAAGCGTGTTCCGCATCGATAAAGGCAACAATGCCACCTTCCTTCTGTGCATTGGCTGCAATATGAAGCGAAAGCGTGGTTTTACCCGAAGATTCATTACCGAAAATTTCAACAATACGTCCCTTCGGAACGCCACCCACGCCAAGCGCGAGGTCTAAGGAGAAAGCTCCCGTTGAAATTACAGGAATGTTTTTGATGTCTACTTCGCCCATCTGCATAATTGCTGATTCGCCGAATTCCTTACGGATTTGGCTGAGTACAGCTGCGAGTTTGTCGCCTGCTTTTGCAGGATTCGTTGTCTTCTTGTCTGCCATTTTAGGTGCCTTTCTAGGTACTTTCTTTTTAACAAAATCAAACGGGAAGTGAGGGGTCAATATCCCACATTAAAGGATCTTCAGCGGTTAAGCCACCGCCCACAGAGGCCAATCCAGCAATCATTGCCGCATTATCACCGCAATAACGCGCCTGTGCCACCAAAAGAGGTACACGATGACGCTTCGCGACGCCTTCAAGCGCTTCGCGTAAACGGCCATTCAGCGACACGCCACCACCCACAGCAAAGGTCTTATAACGTCCTGTGCGCAATGCAATCTCCGCACGTTTTACAAGCGCATCAACAATTGCTTCTTGATAACAAGCACAAATAAGCGCGGTGTCTTCGTCATTTTGCGGCGGATTCTTGCGCACATACGTCAGTAATGCCGTCTTCAAACCGCTGAACGACACGCAGAGTTCTG
>JAZRAG010000037.1:0-36365 GCA_045634445.1 Candidatus Spyradenecus sp.
GGGAAATGTTCGCTTGCGAAGGAACCAAAGCACTGCACCAGTTTCGTGTAACGCGAGTAATCCATCGCGCCATCCTTCAAATCCACCACAGGAATCGTACGGAAGAAGGAGGCCTTCGCAACCTTGTTGTAATAATCTGAAACAGAGTTACGGTTATAATTCTTTTCATTCGGATGCCAATGATCAATGCTCATCGGCACAGGCAAGAAGCCCACTTCACCCGGAAGCAAGAGTTGGCCAGAGTCATTATGACCATAGCGGATATCTTCCACCATTAAGCCCCAAGAGAACGGGATGTACGATTCATTCTTTTCTGCGTAATCCTGCTGGACGGTAGAAGCGCCATTACCCGTTGTCACCGAACGTTCTTCCACAAAGAGCCAATGCGGCGAGGATAGATTCGGGCGCGCTTCCACATCGCTATAAGCACCCACCGAGCCGTCACTGAGGCCCAACATCGGAGAGAGCCAATTATAGCGCGGATCCACCGTGTACCATGTACCCTTTTCAGGAGAAAGCACCTTGTAAGAAGCAGAAGCGGCATCAGTGCAAGCGGCGAGCTCAACATCCCCCAAGGATAACTTTGCACCAAAGTCAGCCTTAATCTCGACCTTATCCTTGTGAACAACCACGCCAATGTACTTAATCACTGTCTTGCCTTCAGCGGTTTCTTCTACCTTCAAATCCCAGCCGAGTGCAAACGTTACGGTCATCGGGCAAGAGACACGGAAGTACTGAGAATCCAACCCTACCATGCGCTTTTCATTCACACGATCTGCAAGCAAAGTCGGATAGTTGTTAGCGGAGTACTCATCACCTTTGCCACGATCTGCGGGGCAACGGTCCACTTCATCACCGCCATTAACCACATCCACATGGAAGAAGTAGTCCACCACAAACGAAAGCGTGACAGATTGCTCAGGCGGAGTTGTAGCGCCATTCAATTCCGTTGGGGGGATATACGTTACGGGGATTTTATCACCCTTGAACTTAATCTTCACCGGATCATTTGAAGGAGCAAAGGCAATTCCAGACTTATCGTAGAAGAGCGTACCCGTATCAATAGCTTGAACCTGTTCAGTAACAGACTTCGTCTGCGTAGCGCCACCTTCATTTGCAATCTTTTCAGAGCCTACGGCCATTGCGACACCAACACCTGCAAAGCCTGCAATCGCCACATCAAACGAAGACTCTTCCAACTCTTCATAACCAGGGCAATAGGTACGCACAGCCAAATCCAATTCACCCATCGGAATTTCTAATTCCAAATCTAACTCAGCCAAATTCTGACGAATCTTATCGGGCGATTCTGCAGGTTCCAAGTTCTTTGTATCAATATCCCCCAAAGACTTTTCAATGGCCTCCTTCACCTTGGATTCCATTGAAGATGCCCACGAAGAAGCATCGTAAGCCACTTCAGAAACCATTGGTACGCTTTCCACAGTAGGACGAGCGTTTGCAAGCATTGCACCGCGTTCGAACTTTTCAGGAATGGAGTATTGGTCAACATAATCCGTTAAGAGTTGCACAAAGCTTAATGCTTCCGTGGCATCAAGGTCAGTATTTGCAGTGACAACGTCTTGAATTTCACTATCCAAGCCGGACATCAACGCGCTCTGCGTCACTTTATCACAAGTAATCTTTGCAACTTCATTATTTGACGGAGCGCGACGGTCTTCGCCTTCGCTCTTGCGGTCAGCGTGCGGCCAGAAGCTATAACAAGAGAAGGGTGAATAGAAGCCATCACCATCATTGTCCACGGCATCTTGCCAAGAATACGGGAACTCATTACCATTGTCTACAACAAGCATCGTTGAGCCCGAGTTCTTTTCTGCATAACGCGCGATATCCGCATTTGAGCAGAAAACTGGCAAATCCTTCACTTCGCTACCCTCAGGCGAGTCGGTCGTTTCCAATAAGTCAAAGAACTCTGTTGGCGCAGTACTACCCGTTGCAGCCGTACCAAAAGCAAATTCACTTGCTGTCAAACCAATACCACGATAGGACGAGGCCGAACCAATTGCGTTGATGTCCAAGGAGTCCGAGAGGTTCACTACGGCCCATGCCATACGACCAATCACAGCCTTCGACGTATCTTCGCCGCTGATATCATCTCCATCAGGGATATCAACCGTAATCGTCTTCCAGCTTGCAGGCGCATCTAACTTATAACCAGCAGCTAACGTGCCCGTGTTATAGCCATCGCCTTCAGTAATTGACTGATTCTTTTCCAAGTAATTGTACACCGCGTTTGCCACATACGGCGGCACGTGACGCATCACAGCTTCATCCAAGAGATACGCTGTGGCATCACCTTCGGAGGCGTCATACGAAGAAAGCACGCGACCATAACGATCTTCATTACCGTAACGGAAGGGTGCCAAGTTCTCAATCGTATGCGTACTCGGATTGCGCACGTCAAATCCCTGCTGCTGCGAACGCAACGTGTGCTCCACGGTAGAACGTGCATCCACGAAGGCATTATCCAACAACTCACGCGCAAGTAACCCGCGACGATAAGCCGCAGCTGCGGTACGCTCTGTACGCATTGAAATAGAGAAAGCAACCGCACTAATCATCAAAAAGCTGAGCAAACCCAGCACGATTAAGAGTGCAGAGCCTCGATTATCAGAATAGGAAAAAGGCTTCATGAGCGGTTCTCCAAGGTTCAGTTCAAAGGTTCAATAGCACGATGACGGCCAGGAATCGGCACGACGATTTCGTAATCGCGCTCCTGTTCAACGGCGATATTCACGCGCCTTACACGAATTTTGTAGGGATTTCCCCACGGATCGCAGAGGCGATTTCCGCGAATTGAGCGGTCATTTGCTTCAAAGTACACCGTATTGCCATTCTTTTCAGAGGGCTTCGTGAGTAAATTTGTCAAATTCGAATCTGCATCGCGCAAGCCATCGCTCAGGCCAAGATCCATCATCGGATTACCGCCATCTTCAGAAACAGCAGTATCGGTCATCGTCATGCAATATAAGCGAATCGCGTTTGTGAGCGAACGGCTTTCGGCAGTAGCCTTCACAATCTTAGCGTTTTCACGAGCGGAGGTTGTGGACACTGCGAAGGTCCCCACCAACATGCCAAGAATTGCCATCACAACGAGCAATTCTACCATTGTGAAACCTGCACGGAAGCGTTGGCCACGCTTACGCAGTTTCATGCTTAAAGTCTTAGCGTTTGTCATCTCTATGCCTCGCTCCGAAATTACTTATTGTCTTCGCCTTCGACCCAAGTGCGAATATCGTCCTCGGTACCCCACTTGCCGTCAGGGCCGCAGGAACCTACAGCGATTTCATAGTCATTAATCGTTTCGGGAGTGACCGGCTGAACCACAATCCTAACGCCGCCATCATCATAGAGAGAAGCGTATCCATCGTAGTTCGTACCCGAGAGCGTTTCAAAACGAACGCTACCATTACCCAAATTGAACTTGGCGGCATCGCCATTTGAAGAGAGGCTGTTGGAAGAAGAGCTATAGGCGGATTCTTTACGCGTCACCGAACCGCCGCCACCCGAGTATTCCACATGCATCAATTCACGGCCAACATCTGAATCACCCGCGATGTCATTGGCAGGCTTCAAAATCCAGAAGGAGATGCTACCACTACCGAGTTGCGCAGAGCCTCCGTCAATGCCACCCTCTCCCAAGGCTTGCTGACGAACCGAATCATCATCCTTCTTGGGGCCAATAACAAAGTGTGCCGGATCAACAATCATTGAAAGGTCACGCGTCAAAGCACCCGCCACTGCACGCACCATGCTCTGTTCATCTGCGCGGCGCAAACCCAACGACCAAGCCAAGCCTGTCTGCTGGAAGATGCCTGCCACGATGAGCACAATTACGGAGAGGATGGTCATCGCGACCAACACTTCAATTAACGAAAAGCCAGCCTTTCGCAAGGATTTTGACTGGGAAGCAGCTTTTTTGTGAGTCAATTTCACTGTTGTTCCTCCCTACCTTATTGCTGACCTTCAATGATTACGCGCACAACGTACACAGGCGCAACCAAAAGAGCGCGCTTATTCTGCTGCGCATTCTCAGCTGTCACCTGAACGCCAACCTGTGCGATTTCCTTATCGCCCAATGCTTCAGACTGCCAGTCGGGATCTTGAATCACCCATGCGCGATAATACACACCCGATTCATCTTTGTGTGCATTTTCATCGTCAGCATCACCCGCATCGGTTGAAACCGTGAAGTTGAATGGTGCGCTTTCCAAAGCCGAACGCAAATCATCCACGGTGGCAACATTCTGCGCATCCGAAGCGGCCACACGTGCGGCGTTAATGAAACGTTCTGCAAAAGCAGCTACACGCATTTCATTGCGCGCCGCCAAGCTTTCACGCAAGCCTAAAGGGAAAAGGCCCAAGAGCGCGAGCGCGCCCCCTGCGAGCACGAAAATCGCCATATTGACTTCAATCAAAGAGAAGCCAGCGCGCAAGCGTTTAAAGAGATTCTTTTTCATCATACAGGGCCTCACTTCTTGCTAATGTCGCCTTGCTGATTGATGGAGACGGTGAATGTCGCATTATCTGCATTCTTTGACATTGAGTGTTTCGCCGTCACTGCAGATTCCGAACCCGAAGCCAAACGTCCATCAGGAGAGAAGATGAAGACGGAGCGTTCCTTACTAAAGCTATAATCCTTCGGCAAAGAGTAGGTCTGCGAGGTGCGAATTCCCAAGGGGAATGCCTTGGATTCGCCAGGGCTCTGACGCAATGTCGCGACCCAGAGGTCCATGCCTTCAATATCAAGCGACTTGGGATTGCCACCCACGTAGTAATCCAATGTCACCTTCGTGACGCTATCTGCGTCTTGACTATTGTCTTCTTCGGTTTGCGTGGCATCGTTAGCCACCTTTCGCACGCGCATGAAGGGTTTATCGGGATCATTGATATTGATAAGACGCGCATTGGTGGTGAGCGTAGCCAATGCTTCACGCTGCAAGCCGAATGGCGCTGCGAGTTTGGTGCCGCTTGGCCAGACATTGCCCACGTATTCAAACATTGCGTAGCGCCCCTGCTGACCGCCCGTAACCTGCTTGTCACCCACGGTAATCTTTGTGGAAGCGTTCCAACACACCACAATGTGCGTCTTCCCTAAGATGCTTGCCTGCTGGCGAGCCAAGCGCAACACATCACAGAATTGGTCACGGCTCTTGGTGATATTATCACGACGCGAGGCGCCGAAGAAGGAGGTCGCGGCCAAGGTCATTAACAATGCCGCAATGCCCATCACCACCAAGAGTTCAATTAAGGTAAACCCTCGGCGAGCGGCTTTCGCTGCTTTAGAGGATTGAAATTGTCTTTGAGCGTTCCACATAGCCTGTAAATCCTTTTCGTTCGTAGGAAGATCGCGAGGCAAACGTTGGACCAACGTCCATTAATTCAATTTAACAACGTTATTGAAGTCGCCTTCACCTGCCACCGTCACCTTGTAGTCATCAAGGTCAAAGTCGAAGGTAATCTTAATCGGTGCGAAGGCTCTTGCCTTGCTCAACGACTTCTTATTGCTGTTTGAGGTCTTTGCCATCGTGATGGGGAAGCCAATCATATCCGAACTGGAGATGCCACCCTTGGCCAAAACATCGTCAAGTTTGCTCACGCGACGCCCTTGGCAGACGTACAACATCGAAGAGTCTGCGATGTAGGCACGTGCTTCGGAATTGCGCGAACCGCTTTCATCGCGGCCCAAAAGGAGCATAATCACGCCAGCGTTTCCTTCTTGAATCGCATTGCTGTTATTCACAGTGCCGAAGGTTAAGACATTTTTGCTGTCAGGATTACCAGAAGCGGGCACCGGGTATTCGCCTAATTCATTCTTGTAGGCGGCGATGGCGCTTGTGACCACACGTGCGAAAGCGGTGCGCTTGGTATTGTCAGCGCCACGCACGGTCTTGGAGACACCGATTGCGCCCAAACCGACCAAGGTGGCCAAAATCACGACCACAACCATCAATTCAATCAAGGTAAAGCCCTGCTTTGCAGCGGCACCAAACATGGAAAACATCTTCATAGCGTATTCCTTCTCGCTTTTAAATTACCAGCTCTGGGCGTAGGTTTCGCCTTCATTACGCAAAGATTCGTCTTCGGGCCAACACCACACAGCAGCATCGCCACGGATTGTGCGACCGCGGGTCAATGCTGCAGGCATGCCATCCGAACCATCAATCACGCCATCTTCATTCACGTCCAAGACGAACTGATAGAGGTGGTCGGTGACTTGAGAGCCACTACGGCCCGCATCAAAGCGCTTCTTCCCGATGGGCGACAAGAGGCCAAACTTCAATTCGGCTTCATTGTCTTTATTCTTCTTCAAACCACGGTTTTCTGCATCGTCATCAAGATAAAGCACATCTAAGAGCTTTGCCTTACCGAGGACCAAGCACATATCGGTATCCATCTGCTTCACGCCATTGTTGCCAATGCCGTATTCTTCTGGCCAGAAGCCGATTTCGCGATGGAAGTTTGTCCAAGCCGTTTTAATCTGTGCGCAGACATCCGTAGCATTCTTTTTACGTGCCTGTTCAATGAAGTGCTGATACCCACCGAAAGAGACACCTCCGAGAATGCCGATGATTGCGATCACAACGAGCAATTCAATTAAGGTGAAGCCGCGCTTTTTAAGATTCTTAGCCATTTTCATCATTAAAATCCTTTATTCCAATGGTTTATTCATCGTCATCTTCATCAACAGCTGCGCCGCCGCTGACAATGTCGTCGGCGGTGCCGAAGCGGCCATCAGGGCCTGCAGAGACGATTTCACCTGCGCCACCTTCATTGCGATACTTCAATGCATGACCCCAACCATCTGCTTCTGCGCCGGCAGAATAACGGGCCACATCGCACTGTTCGCAACCATATACTTCTTCAAAGACGAGGCCCTGATTCTTCAAACGACGCCAAGAGCGGTGAATCGTCTGGAGGTTCAGGTCCACAGCTTCGTAAGCGCGGGTGCGGTCTAAGGTGTTACCTTCGCGCGTGCCACGCAATTCTTTTTCCCAAACAGAGTCTCTGGAGGGCTTTTTGAACTGCGACTTGTAATACGCTTCCATATTCGTGCCGCTGGTGGCGGACGCGATCGTGGTTGCACGCGGGATGAAGTGGGAGACGAGACCAAATGCCACTCCGTCATTTACACCTTCGCCATTTTCGCTGTAGGTCACGCGTTCTGCACCGCAGACGTCGCAGGAGGCGCTATTGACCAAGAAGGTGAAGTTGAGGTTGGAATAACCATTGTCATCCGAGTCGGTGACGAGGGGATATTCGCCGTAGGTGGCCTTGTATTCGTTCAAGAGCGTAGCGATGGCATGAACTTGTGCGATGGTTTTTGCTTCTGCGGACTTTGTGTTCGCCGAGCGCGTCATCATGAAGATACCTCCGGCAAGGATGCCAATAATCACGATCACGACCAATAATTCAATCAACGTAAAGCCGCGCTTTGCGGTTGCCAAAAAACCTGTTTTCATTGCCTTCACTCCATTCAATTGTTAGGGGTTCGCACGGACAAACGGCGACGCGATTGTCCGTGCGCGAGGGGCATTAGTTGCCCTGCTGACCGATCGTGCCGATAATCGAGATGAGCGGCATGAACATTGCAATCACGATACCACCGACGACCACTGCGAGGAAGATAATCATGATCGGTTCGATGATCGAGGTCATTGCAGCCACTGCGTTATCGACTTCGTCGTCGTAGGTATTTGCGACGCGAATCAACATTTCAGGAAGAGCACCGGTTTCTTCACCGACTTCCACCATGGAGACCACCATGGGAGGGAATGCACCACTTGCGCCCAAGGGTGCGGTCATACCTTCACCTTCCTTCACGCTATCATGCACGGACTGAAGTGCCTTTGCGATCACCTGGTTACCCGTGGTATCTTTCACGATACCGAGCGCCTGCAACACAGGCACACCAGAGCTAAGCAAGGTACCGAGGGTACGCGTCAAACGTGCAACGACGGTCTTCTGCGTTAATTCACCGAAGCCAGGGAGTTTGAGGGCTAAAACGTCGCTAATGTAGGAGCCCATCGGGGTTTTCTTGAAGATTTTGATACCGATGACCATGGCCACAACGACTGCGCCAGCGAACAACCAGTATTCCTGCACCCATTCAGAGAGGTCAATCACGAACTGCGTCAATGCAGGCATGCCTTCACCGCCCATCAAGTCATCGAAGATCTGCTGGAACTTCGGAATCACGGCGAGCATCAAGAAGACCACGATGCCGACTGCAGCGGTCAAGACCACGATGGGGTACGTCATTGCGCCCTTCACCTTGTTCTTAATCTTTTCGGCCTTTTCCATGAATTCTGCCAAACGGTTCAACACCGTTTCGAGCACACCACCTGCTTCACCAGCCTTCACCATATTCACGTAAAGGTTATTGAAGATTTTAGGATAGTTTGCGAGCGATTCAGAGAAGGTATTACCGGTTTCCACCGTTTCGAGCATGCCTGCGAGCGCTTCCTTCATCGCTTCATTGGTCGTCTGACGGTGCAACACGCGCAAACCGCGGAGCAAGGGCAAACCTGCGTCCACAAGCGTAGCCAACTGACGGGTAAAGATCATCAAATCTTTCGTCTTTACGCTACCGCGCATGAATTTGGGCAACTTAATTTCGCCGCCGCCACGCTTTTTCGGCTTAGCTGGTGCTGCAGGACGTGCCGCAGCAGCTGGCGAATCTTCCTTCACCATGCCGATGGCCTTAGGCGTGAGTTTCATCGCCCGGATTTTTTCAATTGCTGCGCCTTGAGAA
The DNA here is from genome assembly GCA_045634445.1 of Candidatus Spyradenecus sp. Taxonomy (GTDB): domain Bacteria; phylum Verrucomicrobiota; class Kiritimatiellia; order RFP12; family DVOR01; genus Spyradenecus. The sequence goes on from JAZRAG010000037.1 coordinate 8,774, forward strand.
TCCGCTTCAACGGTGCTCATCACCTCTTTACCCTGCGAATCCACTGCCTTGTATCTGAATTTAGCCATCGCTTGATTCCTTGTGTTTAATTACGGAGCTTTCGCTCCAATCCACATCTCATTGCATATCATACCATTTTTCAGAGCCGTTTCAACACTTCTATTATTAAAAAATCTACATTGACTCCTACATTGTATCAGTGTACACGCAAAGGCTCAATTTAGGCCATTTTGAAAAAGGCTTGTTTTCAACTTCAAAAAGGCTTGTTTTGAAAGTCAAAAAGGGTTGTTTTGCGATTGAAAACAACCCTTTTTCAAAATTGACCCAAATTAAGGGGGTTTAAAGCGCTTTTTATATTGGTTTTCTGTGTAATTTGTTTGACTTCTGACGCGAGGTAGAGTAACCTATTAATAATAGAGGTTGTGGCAATGCCCCCTCGCGGCTTTGGAGTGAGCCTTTGTAAACGACTTCGTCTTTGAGAAATGAGGATGTGTTATGGCAAACGAATTAGATGAAATGACCGCCACCGTCAATCCGATGGGGCGCGACATCAATGTGATTGAACGTCAAATTCCCGTGCGCGTGGGGTTTGGTTCGGCGTTGTTTGAGATTTTACTCTGGGTTTGCGGCATTCTTCCTGGCCTCATCTTCCTCTTTATGAAGATTAACGCCAAAAACTACTTCCAAAAGCTCCAACAGAAGATTCAAGCCGATGCTTCGCAGATTGATAACTTCTTGGAGCAGCGCGTTGTCATCTTGCAAAACGTCGCAAAATTGGTTGAAAAGGCCATCAATGTCGACAGCGATGTGATGAAAACTGTTGCCGCATTTCGTGGTGGCGCGAGTGTTTCAGGACAAGGGCGTAACGCCGTTGCCGCGCAGCTTGATACCGCCTTTGGACGTCTTTTCCCGCAAGTGGAGGCTTACCCAGAATTACGTTCGCACGCCGCCATCGCAAGCGCAATGGAGCAAAACAACTACCTTCAGCGTGAAATTACCGCTGCACGCGTGCTCTACAATGACACCGTTACACAGTGGAATACCGACATCTTCTCGTGGCCCACAAAGATGATTGTTGCCGCACGCTCGGGTTATACCACGCGTATTCCCTTCATCGCCTCCGCAGAAATTAAAGCGCAAGCACGCGCCACCTTCTTCTAATGGCCTCCTTTGACGAACCATTAGAGGCCTTTCGCGCCCTTGAGCCGCGTCATCGTCAACTCGTTTGGGACACGCTAAACGAGTTGATTCAGCGCTCAAATGTTGATGCTAAGAAAAACCGCGAAACCGTAAACCTGCTCAATCAAGTGGGGGACGATCTCAAAACCGCATCGACACGCCTGCGCAGATGGAAAGCTTTTGGGACGGTTTTAAGCGTCCTTTTCTGGTCAACCGCCCTCCTCTCCGTTGGAGGGATCTTCGCAATTCTTGAAGAAGAGCAATATTCCGACCTCTTAAAGTTCGTCATCATGGCAGGATGTGGCGCGGCACTTTTCATCACACTCAAGCTGCTACTCGTCAAGCCCAAAGTCGCCAACTACGCTCAAGTCGTTGCAAAACTTGAGGAAATGTACCACAATTTACTCAAAAAAGCTTGGGAACAAATGCGTTCTCTCAATACGCTTTTTACGTGGGATACCGTCACAGACATCTTGCGTAAAGTGTTGCCAGAGTTTCATTTTGACAAGAACTTCCTTCATACGCAATTTGAAGACCTTGTGGCCTCTCTCAACTTGAAAAAGCAAGTCACAAGTCATATCTCCGTTCTCAACTTGCAAACAGGACACCTACGCGGAAATCCCTTTGCGCTCGTGAAAGGGAGAACCCTTGAATGGGGAGAAAAGACCTACACCGGCTCACGCACCGTTTCCGTGCGTAAAACACGCATTAATGCCAATGGTAAACACGAATCGTATACCACGTTTGAAACGCTTTACGCGCATATCACACGTCCTGTTCCCGAATTTCCCACAAAATCCTTTGTCCTCTTTGGAAACGACGCAGCGCCAAACCTCTACTTTACGCGTTCACCCTCAAAACACTCAGGAAAAGCAAACAACTTCTTTAATCGTTGGGCGAAAAACCGCACAACCAAGAAACTTGAAGCCTTCTCGCGTAATTTGGATGACGAATACGGCTTTACCATGATGGCAAACCGCGAATTCGAAACCCTTTTCCATGCGACAGACCGCACCGACGAGCGCGAATTCCGCCTCCTTTTCACCCCCTATGCACAGCAGCAAATGGTGAAATTGCTCAACGATACTGAAGTGGGATATGGCGACAACTTCCATATGATTAAAGACACGCGCGCCACCCTACTCTTCCCTGAGCACTTAGAAGACATCGACCAATCGCTCAACCCCGTTGATTTCTGGAACTATGATCTTGAAGCCCTCAAACGTCATTTTGTAACCTTCAACGCGAACTACTTTAAAGCTCTTTACTTCGCACTCGCGCCACTCATGACAATTCCGCTCTATTGTCAGCAAAGTTCGCGCGCAGAAAAGACCGCCACCGTCCAGAAGTTCGAAACCTCCGCGTGGGAAAACGAACTCATCGCAAATGCATACGGCGAAGAACACTTTGCACATCCACGAAGCGCGACGCCAAATATCGTGAAAACCGTCACCACACGTCATGGAGATGCCACCATCTTCAAAGCCACAGCACACGGATTTAGCGAAAATCCACGTGTTGAGCACGTCATCGCTTATGATAGTAATGGTCGCAGTCATCACGTGCCCGTAGAATGGATTGAATACCTTCCCGTAAAAAACACCCGCCAAGTCGTTGTTATTCCCAATCACACCATCAATCCCAATGGCCCACGCACACACGCAGAGGCCCTCGCATTACTCAATGGGAACGGCTATTCTGTCAGCCAATGCTACGCCATCCGCGCGACATACGTTGCGCTCATCTAACCCTACCCCTGCACAAAATACACGCCACACTTTGCAAGATTCATATTCTATGAAGTGTAGAAAGTTTCTCTTTTTGAATGGGAACACACCCTTTTTAACGCGAATATGCGCTTTTTACGCTACAGAAGAGATTATTAATACTATGGCATCCCCCTCTCTTTTCAAGAGAAGGGCAACTTTTTCGTAAAAGCTGATACGCTTAAAAACAAACGCGAGATGAGCGTTTATGCCCACCTCGCGATGTGATTTTGTTGCGTTTTTACACGCGCAATGTGCCACGGAAGTCGTTAACGTCTTCAATGCCATGCGCATCCAACCAGGCTTCCATCTCTTCAAGTACGTGGAGAGGCGCAAGCGGATCAATAAAGGTCGCAGTTCCCACGGCCACAGCTGTAGCACCCACAAGGATGAAATCAAGCGCATCTTTGGCAGTGAAAACACCGCCCATTGCCAACAACGGCACCGTTGCGACCTGTGCAGCTTCGTAGACATGCTTCAATGCCACGGGGTGAATGCCCGCACCAGAAAGGCCGCCCACCTTGTTAGCCAAGATCGGACGACGCGTTTCCAAGTCCACAGCCATCGCAGGCAAGGTATTAATCAACGCAATAGCATCGGCACCTGCATCTTGAGCAGCCTGCACAAAGGGGCGCACATCTGGCACATTTGGTGCGAGTTTTGGGAGAATCGGGAGTTTCGTCGCGGCGCGCACACGCTTCACGACTTCCACGAAGGTTTCTACACGCGTACCGAAACTTGCGCCGCCTTCCTTAACATTCGGACAGGAGACATTGAGTTCTAAACCCGAAACGCCAGGCACGCCATCCAAACGTGCAGCCACTTCCGCGTATTCATCTGCAGAGGTGCCCCAGATGTTCACGATTGTAGGGACGTCCTTTTCAACAAGGAAAGGCATGTCATCGCGGATGAAGTCTTCCACGCCAGGGCCTTGAAGACCGATAGCGTTAATCATGCCTCCCGGCACTTCGACGTGACGCGGAAGCGGATTACCTGGCCACGGACAGGCGCGAATACCCTTTACTGTGACAGCACCCAAACGGGAGATGTCAAACAACTGCGCGTATTCTTGTCCATAACCAAAGGTACCAGAGGCCACCGTTATGGGGTTTTTCATGGCGATACCGCCGAGATTCACAGCCATTTTTGCCATAGGAATGTCTCCTAAAAAGTGTCAGAAAAGCGAAACCAAAAAATGTTTTACGCGAAAATGTGCGCTCTTTTGCTCAAAACTCGTGCGCTGTTTACGCTAAGTCACATACGCACTTTTGTTCAAAAAACGCACCTCTTTTACACAAAAACGTGCATCTTTTAGGCTAAACCACCTGCATCTCGTGCACATAACTCGTGTAGCTTTTACGCTCACTCACGCGTCGTTCAGCACAAAAGAGGTGCAACGTTTAGCGTGCGCTGCGGCGAACGTGACGATCCAAAATGCCGTTTACAAAGGCGCCAGACTCTGGATTGGAGAAATACTTCGCCAAGTCAACGGCTTCATTAATCACGACAGGTGCCGGCGTATCCATGTTTTCGAGTTCATAGAAGGCCAAACGCAAAACGCAACGTTCAATCACGCCAGCGCGTTCCAAGCTCCAGTTTTCACAATAAGGGGCAATCTGCGCATCCAACTTTTCACGTTCGCGGAGCACACCCAACACAAGCGCTTCGGTAAATTCCTGAACGGCTGCGGTAGCGAGACGTTCGGAAGGCTGCAACAAGCGTGCGACCTCGTCCATATCGCCATCTTCAAGGCCTGCGTCTTCTTGCTTGCAGCTCCACTGTTGCTCCCAGAAGTGCTTGAGGATCATTTCTGCGTTAACAAAGGGGTTCAAGTCGGCCTGCACGATCATCTGAAGGGCCCATTCACGACCATTACGGCGGCGCATTGTCGGTTCTAACATGACCTTAGCTCCTTAGAGTTGTTTGATGACATTGACTGCTTCGATTGCAGCCACCACGGTGTCAAAGCCTTTATTGCCAGCCTTGGAACCAGAACGTTCAATTGCCTGATCCAAAGAGTGTGCGCAGACGATGCCGTTGAGCACAGGAAGGCCGTTATCGAGGCCAATCTGGCAGAGTGCGCGCGCCACGGAGGTGTTGATCAACATCGCATGATCGGTCGCGCCGTCAATCACTGCACCTAATGCCACGACGGCATCCACGTCGTCTTTCGCGGCGAGACGACGAGCTGCGAGCGGGATTTCATTGGCGCCAGGAACGCGCACCACGGTGATGTCTTCGTCTTTCACGCCGTGACGAGCGGCGGCATCAAGTGCGCCTTTCAAGAGTTGTTCTGTAAAGATGGCGTTGAAACGGCTAACCACAATGGCCAAGCGCATGCCACATGCATTCAAATCACCGGTGATTTCTTTCATCTGTCTTCTCCTTAAAGTGGGGGATTTTGGGGCGCATTAGAGTAAGTGGCCCATCTTTTCTTTCTTGGTTTCCAAATAATAGGCGTTGTGCGGGCCTGCAGAGGCGATGATGGCTTCACGACTCACGATTTCAAGGCCGTGCCCTGCCAAACCAATCACCTTCTGCGGGTTATTCGTGAGCAAGCGCAACTTTTTCACGCCGAGAGCCGTCAAAATCTGCGCCCCAACGCCGTAATCGCGCAAGTCTGGCGCAAACCCAAGGCGCACATTGGCTTCTACCGTGTCGCATCCCTGCTCTTGCAAACGATAAGCGCGCAACTTATTGGCGAGGCCAATGCCGCGGCCTTCTTGGCGCATATAAAGCACGCATCCGCGACCTTCTGCCGCGATTTGACGCATTGCGTTCTGCAATTGCCAACCGCAGTCACAACGTGCGCTTCCGAAGACATCGCCTGTCAAGCATTCACTGTGCACGCGCACTAAAGGCGGCTCATCGGTCGTGAGATCGCCCATTGTCAAAGCGAGGTGCTCAAGACCATCAACAGTGCTCCGAAACATCTGCAAGCGGAAGTGACCGTAAGCCGTTGGCAAATCAACGTCTTCCACCTTTTCAATCAAGGTTTCGTGTTGCTTACGATACGCAATCAATTGTTCCACTGAGCACAACTTCAAACCGTGTGCTTTCGCGAAGGGAATCAAGTCTGGCAAACGCGCCATTTCGCCATCGGCCTTTGCGATTTCACAGCAAATACCTGCGGGCTTCAAACCCGCCAAACGAGCGAGGTCAACGGTTGCTTCTGTGTGTCCTGCGCGCACAAGAACACCACCTTCACGCGCACGAAGCGGGAACATATGACCTGGCGAAACCAAGTCTGCCGAAGTAGCGCCCTCATCTACGAGCAAACGCACCGCGATGGCGCGATCTGCTGCAGAAATTCCTGTCGTCACTCCCGTGTGCGGAGCGCCGTCAATGCTATTGGTGAAGGCGGTTGAGAAGGAGTCCCCGCGATTCACACTCGGGGCCTGCGCAATGCCTAAACGGTCCAAGATTTCGCCGGCACAAGGCGCGCAGAGCAAGCCGCGTGCCTCACGCATGCAGAAATTCACCGCTTCAGGCGTAACAAACTCTGCTGCCATCACCAAGTCGCCTTCGTTTTCACGATTCGCGTCATCGGTAATCACAACAAAGCGACCCGCTCGGATATCCTCCAAGCAAGCCTCAATTGAATCAAAACAGTCTGTAGACATCTGTTTATTCCAAAGCCCTTATCGCAGGGCATCGCCACTTTCTTCATTCCGGACTCTAACCGTCGGCCGCGTTACTCGCGTCTGACGCTTACCACCCAGCAAGCGCCTCGTGGGCTGAATACCACCGATAGGGAATCTCACCCGTCCCTGAAAATGACGCGTGAAATTATAGCACAAAATCTTGCACGCGTGTAGACGCGTACGCGAGAAGGTTGCTTAGATTTTTAACGTCAATTGGGGCCCAATTTCAATAAGGGTTGTTTTGCGTTTCAAAAAGGCTTGTTTTGGAAATCAATAAGGGTTGTTTTCAACTTCAAAAAGGCTTGTTTTCAAAAAGGTGATTTATTGCTCTTAAAATGAGTTATTTTAGCACCTAAAAGAATCCCGCCTGCACTTTTGTACAGACGGCAAACACACACAGACATTATCTACACAGATTTTTACGATTATTTCATTCCCACCCCGCATTTTTGCTGCGTTTTAAACATATTCTCCACACAAACACACGTTCCTCTTCGCAAGGTAAAGTATGCAAGAAACCTCACCAGAGGAATATCCCCTTTACCCCTTCAAACTCGCGAGCGGCACTAAACGTACCAAGGGCTCAATCAAGTCTGTTTCAGAGGCAATTACATCTTCAATATCCTTGTAGGCTTGAGGTGCTTCAGAGAGGTCTAATCTCCCCTTCGCCTTTCCGTATCCCTTGTAAGGATGCCAACGTTCGCAGACGATTCCATCCATCGCTTGATCGCATTCTTCCACCGTTAAGTTTCGCGAAGCTGCGATTCGGCTCATCTTTCGTCCAGCACCGTGTGAGCACGACATAAAGGATTGCGGATTTCCTAACCCTCGCACAATGTACGAAGCCGTCCCCATCGAACCAGGAATAATCCCGATTTCATCAAGTTTTGCCGATGTAGCCCCCTTACGATGTACGCAGACCTTTCGGCCAAAGTGTTCTTCAAACGCTGCGTAATTGTGATGAATGTCAATCGTTCGTAAGAAGTTGACTTCAGGCACAAATTCTGCGAGCGTGGCCTTCATCACCTCCATCATGCGTCGGCGATTTTCCTTTGCATAACGCAGTGCGAAGAGCATATCAGTGAAGTAGTTGTGCCCATCAGCCTCTTCAATCGGCAAAAATGCCAAATCAGGGTCTGCCAACGGCACGCGGAAACGTGTGCACAAACGCTTCGCGATGCGATGATAATGCTCTTCAATGCGCTTTCCTAAGTTGCGCGATCCAGAGTGAATCATCAACCAAATCTTTGCGCCATCTTCGGGATCTCCACCATCTATTGCCGTAGACTTCTGTAACTCAATAAAGTGGTTACCGCCACCTAGCGTCCCGAGATTCTTACGATCTAACTTTGAAGGCCACAACGTTGCACGCGTAGCATTATTCGCCTCGTATTCCTCAAAGCCCTCCCAAGACTGCTGTTCGCGATGCGATTCACCGTCACCCACGGGGATTCTCAACTTCAATTGCTCTTGAAAAGCGCGTCGGAAAGACATCTCTTCAAAACGTTCTGCAGGGATACCCGTTTCTACGGCAATCATTCCGCAGCCGATATCCACGCCCACCGCCGCAGGAATCACCGCTTGATCCGCCGCCACTACGCCCCCAATCGGCATCCCGTAACCCAGGTGTGCGTCTGGCATCAATGCCACATGGCTCACCAAAGCAGGGTGTTTCGAGAGATTTACCGCCTGTTGAATAGCGCCATCTTCGCAGTTTTCACACCAACTCTTAATCGGAATTTGACTTCCTTCTTCAAACTTCTGCCACTTCATCCTTAAAACCCTTCTGACCAATGTAAATAATTGAACTCGACTTGCATGTTTCGTGTGCTTTTTCAACCCAATCGCAATCACTGCAGAATTGCTGAATCACACTCCTATTTGTATCAAAGTGAAGCGAATGCTTCTTCGGCATCGAAAACGCACCCCATAGCTTCTTTTCAGAGGTTAAGAGGCGTCCTGCCAACACAATCGGCAGCAACAATTGATCGCTCAAATAACGATCTGCCGCAAATGCCGCACTCATGTAAATCTTCGCTTGGCAAGCAACTGAATTTGCCACCGCCCTTCGCGACTTCCCATATGTGCCGATTTCAGAAAACACCGCAGTGAGATGTTGATGCTTTACCATCATAAAGCAGTAATTTCCAGGACCTGGCGACTGAATCACATCAACGATCTGACGCACCTGGCGTCCATGAAAATGAGATGCGACCTGCTTCGTTTCTGATGCCGCAATTCCAATCGGCAGATGCGCCACCTTTGCAACAATCATCTCATCCGCCTTTTCTCCGCGCGAAACCAAGGACAATGGCGCGACCGATTTCCACGGTTGGACCTTCAGCTCCACCTCGCCTCCGCCGGCAGGATAGAAGCCATAACGAATCAACTTCGCCTCAACCTCAGCCCCCATCGCGCGTAACTGCGGTAAATACGTCCGCATGAAGAAATCCCACGATGGCGACATTGGCACATGCGTACCACCGGTAATCACCACTTCAGAAGCTTCATCTGCGCATAATAACACTGGCAACACCGTCTGTGCCACAAGCGTTACACTCCCTGCCGTACCAATCTCAAAACGATACTTTCCAGCGCGAATCGCATTCGGCTTAAAGACAATCTCTTGCGACTTCGGTTCCGCGCCCTCCACTGTAGCGCCGCAAATCTCTGCCGCAGCCTTTACGCACGTAAGATGTTGGCGCTTTAATCCTGGTTCCTTACGATTCGCACGAATATTGATCATGCGAAAAGGCATTCCCATCACGGCGCTTAGCGTCAACGAAGTGCGCAGCATCTGCCCGCCACCCTCGCCCATCGCGCCATCAATCAAAATCTCAGTTGTCATCTTATGAACTTTCTTATTCAATTAAACTTCTGCAAAATAACCTTGCAACCATAACATGCCACAAATCGGATCACCCTGTTTCGCCTCGCCAGTGAGTGCTTTTGTCTTAATCACCATCGGCACCTTCACTAGATCATCATCTTCGCGTGCGATTGCAATCTCAAACCTTTTAAACACGCCACCAAACTTTTCAAACGTCTCCACTTCACTCAAGATGGGCGATTGAAATTCCGCGTCATCTGGATGTGCCACAGTGCTTTGGAACAACGCGACTAATTCATCCAAGTGAAAGATCACCGGCTTTACAGAGCCGTCGTCATTAAGTTCTGGCGTTTTTCCACAGCGCTCAAGGAATTGAACTGCCTTTTCACCCTCAAAGCTAAATGTGCGCTGAGCTTCAGTTAACACCTCTGCATGATAGCCAAATGCCGCCAATTTGAAGGTGTACACTTCGCCAACTTGATAGCGATGCTTGTTAAAAGCATAACGCGTATCGAAGAAAGTGATCGGTCGTACCACGGTGCCTTGAGTCTCACCCTCTAGCGTAGCCTCTAAAGAGCCTGCCCACTCATGAATTTCCGTCAAGCGCACCTGAACCTCTGCGCCATCGCACTCAGGATAACAAGAAACGAGTTGAATCGTCCCACTAGCTTCATTCATCGCAATGAGCGCCACTAATCGAGGACTTTCTTCATTTCCTAATAGTGCGGCATGGACTTGAATCTGAGCGCCTTCTTTCGAAACATCCTCCTCGTCAAGTTCAGTCATCGTCACCTTACGTTCCGTCTGAGCAAGAATCTCGCCCTCTTGAATCGTTTTTGACAAGTTTTCACCCCAAAAGGCTGTAATATCCTCATAACCATTCAAACACTCATTGTGACCTCCATGGCCTTGATACACATCAAATTGTTTTTCTTCTTCCATAATTTCACCTCTTTCTCGTGCAGTTACACCTTAAACTAAAAACGTGTTCACTCAAAATGCGTTACTTAAAACGCGTTACCCAAAATGTGACACCAAGACGTGTCACCAACCACATGTATCAAAACTAAAAAGATCAACGCCTTCTTATTACATCTACCGTGCCAATTCCTGAAAGAAAAATAAAAAAACGTCTTTTTACTCAAAAAATCATCTCGCAGACCACCCTTCCTTACCATTAAATAAATAAAATGCACCTTAACTATAGGAAGCAGACACACGAAAAAGAAGGTTAGCACGCCACCTCAGCACTCAACGAAACCACATTTATCGATAAATCTATTCATAAAGATAGTAATCCTATCCAATTTTATGTTAAACTATCTTTATGAAGACAACAGTAGTATCCGTTCTTGGCACGCAAAAAGATGCGCATGGTGGCATAGGACCTCAACGTTGGGATACGTGGCGTCCAACGATTGGCCTTGTTCAACAAGAATCCTTGCCCATCGATGAACTTCATTTGATTTTCAATTTGGAGCATCTTCCGCTCGCGAATCGTATTAAAGCTGACATTCTCACGGTTTCTCCAGAAACTGATGTTATTTTTGACATTATCCAACTCAAAAACCCGTGGGATTTTGAAGAGGTTTACGAGAAGTTCTACAATTATTCAAAGCAGCCCTGTTTTCACGACGAAAAGACCGAGTACTACATTCATATGTCGACAGGGTCGCACGTTGAGCAAATTTGCCTCTTTCTTTTGGCAGAATCGCGTCATTTGCCTGCGAAACTAATTCAAACGACTCCTAAAGAAGGTCATGTGCGCCATTCCAAGGATCCAAAGGGCACCTATACGCTAATTGACCTTGATCTTTCGCGTTATGACAAACTTGCGAAGCGTTTTGAAACCGAGCGTCAAGATGACTTAACCTTCTTGAAACAAGGGATTGATACCAAAAATCAGGCCTTCAATCGTTTGATTGAACTCATTGAGCGTGTCGCCGTACGTTCGATAGATCCAATCTTACTCAATGGCCCAACAGGCGCAGGCAAGACACAACTCGCTAAGCAAATTTACCTCCTTAAAAAGCAGTCTGGCAAGATTAAGGGCGACTTTGTAGCCGTTAACTGCGCGACACTTGGTGGCGATCTCGCGAAGTCAGCCCTTTTTGGCCACAAGAAAGGCTCTTTCTCGGGTGCAGGAACAGACCATATTGGCTTCCTCAAAGAAGCTGATCACGGGATGGTCTTTTTGGACGAGATTGGCGAACTGCCGTTGGAGGCGCAAACACTCCTTTTAAAGGCTATCGAAGAGAAGACTTTCCGTCCGCTTGGCGCCACTACAGATGAAACAAGTGATTTCCAACTCATCTGTGGCACCAATCGCGATCTCACAAAGGAAGTTGAAGCTGGTAAATTCCGACGCGATTTGCTTGCACGTATTAACCTCTGGAGTTTCTGCTTACCCAGTCTTGCCGAACGTCGCGAAGACATCGCGCCTAATTTGGATTACGAGATCAATCGTTTTGCAAAGCGCACAGGAAAGCACATCTCCCTTAATAAACAAGCGCGCGAACGCTTTTTGGAATATGCCCTACATCCGAATACGCAGTGGGAGGGCAACTTCCGCGACCTTAATGCAATGGTTACGCGTATGGCAACGCTCGCAGATGGTGGCCGCATTACTGTGGACTTGGTTGAAGAAGAAATCCAACGCGTTTCACCCCAAGTGCCGTGTTGCGCAGCACCGCTTGACGATGACGCACTCTTGCAAAAACACCTCGGAAGCGATTACGCTGAGCAGTATGACGTCTTTGACTTAGTACAACTCGCGCATGTAATTCGCGTTTGCAAGGTTTCAAACTCAATGGCAGATGCCGCGCGCAAACTCTACGCTGTATCAATTCGTGCAAAAGCCTCGGCAAACCACACTGACCGCCTTTCAAAGTATCTCACGAAATTCGGTCTCAAGTTTAATCAACTCACTTAAGTTTACACCTAAAGTGACATCCGTATACACAATCTGTTTTTAAGCAAAGATTTCTTAACTTTCTTAAATTTCCATCACATTGTGTTATACTACTAATTTGTTGACTTTTGTTGAGTCACTGTAACAATTGGAGAAGATTATGAATAAGTTTCCTCGTGTGTTGACTGCACTTTGCGTTTCCGCAACGGCTGCTGTTACTGCTTTTGCTGCGCCCAATGCTAAGTGGGTTCCTGCAGATGCCGACTTCGCGATTACTGCGCGCGGCTTAGATGTTGAAAACAAGACCTATAATGACGCTTGGGAACCGGGCCTCAAGAAGCTTGGTTTCATTGACGAAAGCAAGAATGCAGAATCGATGAAGCAGTTGGAAGAAGCCTGCCCTGGCATTACCAATTTGATCAAGGTCACATTAGGTGCTGACGATGACTTCAAGAAGACTTCCACCAAGTCTATTCTCTTCACCGCATCTATCAAGAACGACACCACTAAGCCCGAAGATTCTTTGCGCGGCTCTACCATGACACTCGTTCTTGAAAACCCGAAGGCTGACATTAACGCTTTAGAAACCGCTATTCGCGAAGTCATGACCAAGAATGAAGCCGACGAGCTCACCCTCACCCGCGAAGGTGAATGGTTGACGCTCCGTGGTAAGGAAATGACTGAAGTCATCGCCATCACCAAGGCTCCTGAAGGTTACTTGCTCACCTTACAGGAAAACATGGAAAAGGCTCAAGCTGTCCGCGATGGCAAGGTGAAGTCCATTAAAAAGGGCAATCCTTTGATGAAGGCTTTCGCCCCGCTTAGCAAGGATGTCTCCCAGAACGCCACCTACGTGCTCAAGGATCTCTCTGAGCTTATCAATCGCCTCGCAGATCCTGCCACGATTGAACAGCTCAAGACGCAGAACCCTGAACTGCTTCAGATCAAGGACTGCGTCATGACCTGCCAGCTTAAGGGCGCCGCAGTGGAATTCAAACTCACCATCGCCGCAGCTACGCCTGAAGCCGCACAGAAGATTCAGGAAGCCGCCCTTGGTTACAAGATGATCGCACAGATGATGGGCCCGCAACTCTTGGGTAAGCCCGACTCGAAGTTGATCGCATTCATCGCCAATATCTCTTGCAAGACTGAAGGCAATAACTGCGTGGTTTCCTTCACGATCACTCCTGACAACTTCCTCCCTGTCCTCGAAGAAATGAAGGCCCTCCAGAGCCAGGCTACCGCCGTAGCTCCCACCTTCGACATCGACGAAGAAGATGAAGAAGAAATGACCGCTGAAGAAGCAAAGGCAATCCTTGACGCTCTCGAAATCGAAGAATAATCCTTTGCATCCTAAAAATAAAAAAGCCTAACACCTTATTGTGTTGGGCTTTTTTATTCGCCACAATATGCTAAAATAAAGACGTTATGAATGAGATTTTGCCCCACATTTTAGAACTCAAAGATGACGACAAAACCTTTGAGCACCCCTTTTTAGCCCCTGGCGCCAAGCCTATCGAACTCGAAATTGGCTGTGGCAATGGTCGCTTTATCGCTGCGCGCGCCACGAAGAATCCTGACCAGCCCTACCTCGCTGTAGAGCGTATGATGGAACGCTTGCGTCGTTGCTCACGTAAAGCCGTCAATGGCGAGAATGGCGAACTCAAAAACCTTGACTTCGTCCGTGTGGAAGCTGGCCGTTTCGTTCGCGAGATGTTGCCCGACCACTGCGTAAAGGCGATGTATCTCTTCTTCCCAGATCCGTGGCCCAAACGTCGTCATCACAAGAACCGTTTCTTCCAACGTGAAATGTGCGATGTGCTCACGCGCATCTTTGTCCCTGGTGGCATTATGTACATCTCTACCGACCACGAAGAGTACTACAAAGAAATGTACAAATACCTCTCCGAAGACAATCGTTTCACCGAAATTGCACCCTTGATTCGCGAAGAAGACGAACAAACCGACTTTGAGCGCCTCTTCCTTTCCAAGGGCGACCCAATCTACCACTGCGCCTTCCAACTCTGCAACTAAAGGATGCAGCCATGCGCGTTGATATTCATACACACTCCTTCCCGGCACACAAAGCGCCAGAAGTGATTGCAACGCTCGTTCGCAAATCGGCCAAACGCTGTCCGCTCACACCGCAAGGCAATGGTACCATCGCTGATCTCGTCAGCCAAGAAATTGCTGACGGCTTTGATCGTTTTGCCATCTGCCCCATTGCCGTGCGTCCAGAGCAATTCAACTATATGACGCGCTTTATGCATGCGCTCAGTTCAGGCGCTTGCGGCCCCGAAGCAAAAGAACGCGTGATTCCCTGCGTTTCGTTACATCCAGATGACGAAGATGCAGAGCTCCATATCCGCGTCTTGATTGAACTCGGCGCCAAAATGGTTAAGCTTCACCCCTATTTCCAGCAGACTTGCTTAGATAGCCGTAAAATGATTCGCCTCTTACGCGTTATCACAGACGCAGGACTTCCAATCCTCTGCCACACAGGCGGCGACATTTCCTACAACAGCCCCCCTATGGCCTCGCCTTTGCAGATTCTCAACGCCTATCGTCGCGTACCAGGCCTACGCATGATTTGCGCGCACTGCGCCTCGTGGAAACATCCAGAAGCCATCAAATTCCTCTTGGGGCGCTCTATCTACGTAGACCTCTCCTATCAAAAGCAAGGTGGCACAGAGCCCATCGTTCGCGCCTTTGCTGAGCAGCACCCGCAGGACTATCTCCTCTTTGGTAGCGATTGGCCCTGGGGACGCCCTGGCAAACACGCCGCCACCATCGCATCGTGGAATATTGACAAACCCCGTTTAGATGCTATCATGGGTGGAAACGCAAAGCGAATCCTTGATCTCTAATCGCGTCAAAACAACCCTTATTGCGATTAAAAAGAACCCTTTCTTGCAATACAAAACAACCCTTATTGAAGTTGAAAACAACCCTTATTGCGCCCAGTGCACACGTCATCCCTGCACATAACAAGCAAAAGGTGTTCTTTTGTGACAATAAATCGCTAAAAACAAAAGATTAGACTCGTCAAACACGACACTCCTTTGTTATAGTTACATCATTAGCACAAGGCAATCCGTCATTGTGCACAATTATGGAGAATGACCATGGCTTACAAAATTACCGATAAGTGCGTTGCTTGCGGAACTTGCGCAGGCGAATGCCCCGTTGAAGCAATCGAAGCTGGCGCACCCATCTACACCATCGACCCCGCTAAGTGCGTGGGCTGCGGCACCTGCGCTGGTGTTTGCCCGATGGAAGCTATCGTTGAAGAATAATCTTTAACCTAGCCCAAGTGATGACAGAGGTTCGGATTTCCGAGCCTCTGTTTCTTTTTACCCAATCGCTTACCCAAGTGACTCGATCAATCACTTACCTCAAAACCATCCACACCAAAGCTCCAGACATCCATACAGCCCTTAGCGTAGAGACCGTATGTTTGAATCCTCTCGCCTACTCGCGATGTTGCGAGAAAATGTTACAGCTTTCGCTCTAAATATATCACTAACAGACTCGTTAGAAGCCAAGACATCCAATACAACCATTCTCCAAATCCAGTGCCAAAATTCCCCGTGATAGCTATTGACAATAGGAAAAGCGTGTACACCCAATAGGAGTGTTTGCACAAAGAAAGACAAAAGAACAACTCCCTCAGTCGCACATTAGGATTGATAATGTAAAAGTAACGTCAAGCCAAAACCCAAAAGGTCGCGAACCAAAGCAAAGAGACCACTGAATAAATGGATTCAAACACCGAACAGTGAAGATATGAGTAAATAAAAACCGGGAGGTTCGTGTGAACTTCCCGGTTGTTTTGCAAGTAATTCGAAAGGCTTACTTGAGAGCTGCTTCAATTTCTGCATCGAGCTTAGCAGCGGCGTCAGCGTATGCCTTAGCTGCAGCAGCATTGGTCTTAGCAGCGTCATAGAGCGCCCAAAGATTGAGCTTCTGGACGACAGCCTTCTGTGCAGCGGTGTAAGCCGTAGCAATTGCTTCTGCTTCTGCTTCTGCAGCGGGTTCAGCCCAGGCATGCTGATAGCCCTTCACTTCGTTCCAGTGACCGCGGGTAAAGTCGGGGAATTCAACAGAGCAGTTGTTATTGTCCATGGAGATTGCGCCGAGTTCAGCAAGGCAGCACCATTCGGCCAAGTCATAGACGTCCATATCCAAGGGGAGTCCGTTCTGCAAGCAGTAGACCATACGCGCATCCATGAAGAAGTCCATACCGCCGTGACCACCGACCTTGGCAGCCATTTCGCCGTACTTCTTGATGATGGGGTGACGATAGGTGGCGCGAAGCTTCTGCATGTTAGCAGCGCTCATGAAGGAGTGGGAGTCGAGGTTTTCGAGGTTAGGTGCGCCTTCTGCACCAGCCATGTGGGAGCTTTCCAACACGAAGCCTTCGATCGGATACTTGTTTGCGAAGCCGCGGGTACCATTCAACTGGAACAAGCGGTTGTAGGGCTGAGGATTCATCACGTTGTGCTGGATTTCCACGACCTTACCATTTGCGGTGCGCATCAAGGTGGTGGTGTGGTCACCATTGCGGAATTCTTCGCAAGGCTTGCCGGTCTTCTTTTCCACGAGTTCCTTACCATGGACGGACTTGGTATCCATTGCCACGAGCGTGGTGAAACGGTCACCGCGGTGGATATTCATCACCTGGGCAACAGGACCGAGGCCGTGCGTAGCATAGACGTCGCCGCGATTTTCCTTGTTGTACTTCAAGCGCCAGCCGAGCTTTTCAGGATCGTCAGCAGGATTGCTCCAGTAGGCATCCCAGAAAGGATCGAGGTTGTGAATGTAAGCGCCCTTAGCGTAGAGCACTTCGCCGAACACGCCCTTCTGAGCCATGTTGAGAGCGTCCAATTCGAACCAGTCATAGCAGCAGTTTTCAAGAATCATGCAGTGCTTGCGATTCTGTTCTGCGAGGTTCACGAGCGACCAGCACTGTTCGAGGTTCATCACGCTGGGCACTTCGAGTGCAACGTGCTTGCCATTTTCCATAGCGCACTTTGCCACAGGATAGTGGTTCATCCAGTCCACAGCGACGTAGACCAAGTCAATGTCATCGCGCTTGCAGAGTTCTTTATAACCATCTGCACCAGAATAGATTGCAGCGGGAGCCAAACCTGCTGCGCGCAAGCTCTGCTGGCACTTTTCAGCGCGTTCAGGCACGTAGTCGCACAATGCCACGATTTCAACGCCAGGGATGTGCGTGAAGCGCGTCACAGCGCCAGGGCCTCGCATACCGAGACCCACGAATGCCACGCGCACGGTCTTCATCTTCGGCACAGTGAGGCCGAGCACGTGCGTCTGATTTGCAGGACGTGCAGGTGTTTCAACCACAATCGTACCATTTTCCCAACGTGCTTTCGTATTGTTAGGAGAAATAGGCTCTTCACGGCAGCAGCCAGCGACAACGCCAGCAAGCAAAAGTAAGCTCAAGAATTTTGTCAATTTCATATCGTAATACCTTTCTCTATTTTGCCCTAATCCAGGACAATAGACGCTAATATAATACTGAACCCAAGCCTAAGAATGCAAATGCTTTTTGCACATTTTTCACCTCTGCATTCCAGAAAACGCATAAGTCTATCCACCATCTTCACTTATAAATGTACCCCGAAAGAAGAAAAACTGCAATATCACGTTCTCCAAAATCCCCTTTCTCATAGGCCACATTTGTGAATTCATTTTAATTTGACAGACTGCTTGCACCCAGCGAAAAGGCATGCTAAACTGTAGACATGAAAGCGAATGATACGATGAAGCGAATTGTGGTTTTAGGAGCCACGTCTGGGATTGGGCGTGCTTTAGTAATTCTTTTGCGTGAAAAAGGATATGACGTCATCGCAACAGGACGCCGAAAAGCGCTTTTAGACAGCCTTGGCGGCGAAACACTTGAACTAGATGTCACAGCTCCAAACGCAATTCAACGCATCGCAGCGTTAAAGGCCGATACGGTCATTTTTAATGCTGGATTTGGCGAACGTACACCCCTTCCAGACCCTACCCGAACCGAGCAGGCTCTTCAGGTAAATGTATTGGCATTTGAACGATTTGCACAGTGGGCACTCACACAGTGCCAATGCTTTGTAGCCACTGCAAGTATCGCTGGCATTCGTGGGTTAGAAGACACCAATGGGTACTCAGCGTCAAAGGCATATATGATCAACGCAATGGAGGGGTATCGTCGCAAAGCGCGCCATGATAAACATCCTTGCCGCTATGTCACGTTAATGCCAGGATTTGTAGACACCGCAATGGGCCAAGCCTCCACCTTTTGGCGCTGTAGTCCCGAGTGCGCAGCAAAGGTCATTTGGCGCGGATTATGCGCAAAAAAGCCCGTGATTTATGTTACCCCGCGATGGAAATTAATTGCAATCCTCCTAAAAATGCTTCCTCGTGCAATTTTTGAGCGAATTCCAATTAAATAACGCTCACAACGATTCCAGATGTGGCATAATATTATTGAAAGAGAGAGAGAATCGCGATTATGCCACAAAAAACCAAAAATCTACGTCCTGAACTAAGTGTTTCAGGTTGCGACACAACAGCATTGGTTGAAGTATCGAAACAATTTGCAGAATTTGAATTTGAAGCATTGCGTCGCAATGAAATTACCGCAGCACAAGTTGCGGCAGATAAAGCTGATTGGGCAGAGATTGGTGCGTCAATGGGCTTGGTCTATCAATCGCTTTGTGACAATGATACAGAGAAGGTAATGGGCGCATTGCACACCATTGAAACCATCCTTATGCGTCACAACATCTTGGTTCCTCAGCCTACACTTAAGGCGATGCCTGAGGAGGTGAATGATGGCGAATAAAGCAAAAACAGCACTGCTCTGCGCCTACACCCTTGCACGAGCAGGTCAATACGCCGAAGCAGAGGCGCTCATCCTCTCCCACGAAGAACTCTCTAAAACGCCAGAAGCGATTGATCTTTTGGCTCGCATTCGCATGGAAGAAGGCGACGAAGCCGAAGCGCGTCGTTTGTGGCAGAGCGTCCAAGCGGTTTATCCTGAGCACCATCCTTCTCGTGTAGCCTTGAAGTCCATTGGGAAGCGCCCCATTCGCATTAAGTGGAGCGCCGTTTGGGCCGCACTCATCCCCGTGGCCCTTCTCCTCGGGTTTCTTCTCGCAAGCTGCATCACCATTAAGCCGCAACCTCGCGTAACCACAATTGTGTGGGATGACATCCCCTCACAGGCAAAGATTGACGAATTGGCGCTCTACAAAGGCACAACCAAGCGCGTCTGCATCGCTTCTGACTTCTTCTCGACCCCAAGCACGCTCTTTAGCCGTGAGCTCTTGACAGAAGCCATTAGCCAAGCGATGGACTTGCCACCCGAAGCCATCTTCATTGGCGGTGCACCTGAAACCTTATCGCAAACCGCCATCTCTGTGGAGTTGATACAGCAGTGACCAAGCGCCGGAAGATAGGCCTTGTTCTTGGAAGTGGTGGCGCCCGAGGATGGGCGCACCTCGGTGTCATTCGCGTACTCAAACAGATGGGGGTTAAACCCGACATCATTGTTGGCACGAGTATTGGCGCAATGGTTGGCGCAATGTTAGCCGCAGAGCGCTTTGACGCCTTTGACCACGAAGTAACAAACCTTTCAACCGCAAAAATCACAAAGTTCTTCACAGAATTTCACCTTCCGCAATCAGGGCTCTTCTCTGGCAAACCAATCATTGAGTGGTTGACGCAGCCTCATCTTTTGGGCGATCTCACCTTTTCAGAACTCCCTACGCGACTAGCGGTCGTGGCGACAGATCTCTATGAAGAATGCGCTGTCATCATTACTCGCGGAAAGGTCGCCAATGCGGTTCGCGCCTCCATTTCAATTCCAGGCGTTTTTGATCCAGTAATACGCGATGGCAAAATCCTCGTAGATGGAGGATTAGCCGACCCAGTCCCAGTACGTGTCGCACGTCAACTCGGCGCAGATGTGATTATCGCTGTAGACATCAACACATCATCCCCTGAAAAAGATACGAAAGCTTGGTGCGAAAAGGGTAAGAGCCCCTCAATGGTCAATACCTTGTTGCAAACCATTCGTATGCTCGAAAACACCACTTGTCGTTTAGCTTTAGAACGTGATCCTCCAGAAGTGTTGATTCGTCCCGCGGTTGGCCATATTCACGCACTTGAATTCAATACAGGCAAATCGCTCATCTCTATCGGCGAAGACGCGATGATGGCAGCACAAAAAGAATTGGAATCTTACTTATGAACCTCCGAGACTTTTTTACAATTCGACGCGCTAAAAAAGCGCTCAAAGATTTACAAAACGACTATCGTCTTCACGAAGACCTCTTAGACGAAAACACCCGCGAAGCGTTGGACGAACGTTTCAAAGACGTGCGTCAGGCCATTCGTGGTCGTGAAATCGAAGATCTCGATGGTGTTGTCGCCACCTTGCGTATGGAATTAACCGAAGCACTGCCTAAGGCGCGCTGTCCATGGATGACCGAACTGCTTGATATCGTCGTCTCGGCGCTCGCGGTTGCATTCTGCTTCCGCGCATACTACTATGAGCCCTTCCGCATTCCTACAGGCTCCATGCAGCCGACCCTTTACGGGATTCACTCCGAAGCGGCCGCCAAGCCTTCAAAATGGGACCAGCAACCGCTCAAATTCTTGAAGTGGTGCGCTACTGGCACTTCCTGGAAAGAGGTGGTTATCCAACGTGGCGGCGTTGTTTCGGGCTTCACCCCTGCTCCAACGCCTGGGTACGTGGCTCTTGTCATCAATGGTCGCGATTGCTACGAACTTCCTGATGACGCAGCACAATCGTTGCGCTATACCTTCCAACCCGGCACGCGTGTCCGTACTGGACAAAAGATTTGGAGCGGTTATGTCACGAGTGGCGATTTCCTCTTTGTGAATCGATGGATTTGGAACTTCCGCCATCCCAAATTGGGCGAAACCATCGTCTTTTCTACGCAGGGCTTAAAGGGTTTGCCTGATAACCAACACTACATTAAGCGCCTTTGTGGCCGTCCTGGCGACACAGTAGAGATTAAACCAGACTCGTCCTATCTTTGGATTAATGGTGCTCCTGCAAAACGCCCAGAGCGATTAATTGAGATTGCCGAAAAGCTCACGGCTTATCCTGGCGCACCTGCCTATTTGGGTTATATACGCGCAACGCCTGGTGGCGAATATCCCGAAACCTTTTCACGCTTTGAATTAGGTCCTGGCGAATATCTTGCACTCGGTGATAATACGGGTAATAGCTTAGATAGTCGTTATTGGGGTAAAGTGCCTGCTGCAAATCTTCTGGGACCTGCAAGTTTTGTCCATTGGCCCTTTATTTCTCCTCGTTGGGGCTCCATTCGTTAAGGCAAATGTGATAAGATGTTAGAAGTGAAAGGGAAATTTCATGAAAGACACCACTCAGCAACTTCCTGATGCAACCACATACGATGTCCTCGTCGTTGGCGCAGGCCTTTGGGGATGCGTTGTCGCGCGCGAACTCGCAGAAGCTGGCCATCGCGTCCTTGTGATTGAAGCGCGTTCGCTTCCTGGTGGCAATGCTCGCAGTGCGTTTGATCCCGCTACAGGCATTGAATGCCACTGCTACGGCGCACACATCTTTCACACTTCCGATGAAACCGTTTGGAAGTATATCAACCGCTTTGCAACGTTCACCGATTACCGCCATCGCGTCTTAACCGAATATCAGGGCAAAGTCTACTCCATGCCCCTCGGCTTGACGCTTATCAATGCCTTCTACAACACCAATTTGAAGCCCGCAGAAGTGCCTGCCTTCATCGCAGAAGAAGTGCGTAAGGCTGGTATTGAAGGCGAACCCAAGAATCTTGAAGAGCAAGCCATCTCGTTGATTGGCCGTCCGCTCTATGAGGCCTTCATTAAAGGTTACACCCAGAAGCAGTGGAATACCGACCCCAAGGACTTGCCGGCTTTCATCATTCGCCGCTTGCCCGTGCGCACCAATTACAACACCGATTACTTCAATGACCCCTATCAGGGCGTGCCGTTGAAGGGTTATGGCGCCATCTTTGACGCGCTTTTGGACCACCCGTCAATTCAGTTGCGCTGTAATGTGGACTACTTCACCATTCGCGACACCTTC
Organism: Candidatus Spyradenecus sp.; assembly: GCA_045634445.1. Taxonomy (GTDB): domain Bacteria; phylum Verrucomicrobiota; class Kiritimatiellia; order RFP12; family DVOR01; genus Spyradenecus. The sequence goes on from JAZRAG010000037.1 coordinate 31,230, forward strand.
CCTGCTGACCTCCCTATCTTCTATAGTGGTCCAATTGATGCGCTCTTTGATTTCAAACATGGCGCACTTCCTTGGCGCGGTCTGAAGTTTGAATGGGAAACTAAGGATGTCCAAGATTGGCAGGGCACCACGGTAATGAACTACGCAGATGGCGAAATCCCTTACACGCGTATTCACGAATTCAAGCACTTCCACCCAGAACGCAAGGATGTCTTCGCCTCTGGAAAAACCATCATCTGCCGCGAATATCCTGCAGACTGGAAACCCGGCGACCTTCCTTACTACCCCGTCAACGCCGATAGCACAGCAGCACTTCTTGCAAAGTATCGCGAAGAAGCCGCAGCACTTCCCAATGTCGTCATTGGCGGCCGCCTCGGCGAATACTGCTACTATGACATGGACAAGGTCATCGGTCGTGCACTCGAACAGGCTCATGCGTGGTTGAATGCCAAGCAATAATTAGACTTTTAGGAGACATATCAATGAAATTCAAATCCATCCTCCTCACCGTAAGCTGCGCATTATTAGTCGCGATGGTAGGTTGCAATAAAGAAGATTCCGCAGAACTCGCCCGTAAGGAACGTGCGGCAGCATTGCGTGCAGAAGCACGTACCGCTGAATCGCAGGGCAACCTCATCGCTGCAGAAACCTTCTATCGTCAATTACTTACCGTTGATCCTACCGATGCTAGCGCACACCTGAGCTTGGCAAATCTTTCGCACGATGCGCGCAAGAACTACATGGATGCCATCTATCACTACCAGCGCTATTTGGATTTGATGCCTGAGTCTGATAAAAAGCAATTGGTCACCGACCGTCTCGCTTCTGCTAAGACACTCCTGGCTAATCAATTCGCTGCAGAAATCGTAGCACGTGAACATCGTACGCTCACCAACGAACGCGATAGCTTACAGACTAAAATCACCGACTTGCAGAATGAGATCCGCAAGTTGAATCGCACGGTTTCTGATCGCGATGAAGAAATTGAAAAGCTCAAGGGCGAAGTCAAGCGTCTTTCTCGCCTTGTGGAACAGCTCAAGACAATTGAAGCAGAAACCCGTGCATCGCACACCGCGATGGTTGAAAAAGCACGCCAAGAACTTGAAGCCGAACGCTCCAAGCCGACCAAATCCACCAAACAGTCTGCACTGAACGGCTCTGAAACCGACGACCTCGTAAAGGCTGCGCGCGCAGAAGCAGATGCCATCTTGGGTAATCCCGATGGTGCATTGCCGCCGCGTGACGATGCGCTCCGTGCAAAGGCTGAAGGGGCTTTGGACGAAATCCCCATTACCGCCGCCCCCACCCCTGGCAAGCGCTACCTCGTGCGTCCTGGCGATCGCTATTCTGCGCTTGCCCGTGAAGCCTACGGCAGCGCTGCACAATGGCCGCGTATTCGCGATGCCAATCGCTCCACCACCAATCCCGATGGTCGCTTGCTCGCAGGCGAAACCATCTTGATTCCTTAATCACGCACTTTCCATGACGGGCGCACCTTCACGTGCGTCCGTCATTGTCTCTTTTCGCGCCACGATGAAGTCGAAAAAGTCTCAAAAATTCACCCTTCGTAATCCCGACCAAGAGGCTTTTTGGTTGCAAACAGGTGATGTTGCAGAAGATAAACCCATCTTCTCTAAGTCCGCGAAAAAAGATGCCTTAGCACGTCTTTTGGGCGCAGGTGGTACCCACGACACCCGTCGAGATGCCTCCGCCTTCCCTTATCGACGTTCTTGGAATCGCTTTTGCTTTATTCTCATTGCGCTTATCCTCATTTGGATTATCGGCTTTTTTCTCCCCTAAATCCCTTGAAGACTATGCTCAAAACACCCGCTTTCGTTGTTGATACGCTTGCCTTACAGCGCAATGCTGAAATCCTTCGCGATGTTGCCACCCGTTCGGGGGCACGCATGCTTTTAGCATTAAAGGCCTTTTCAATGCCAGCCGCAGCCCCCTATCTCTTCTTTGAGGGCACGTGCGCCAGTAGCGTCCACGAGGCGATGTTAGGAAAAGAAGCCTTTGGTGGCGAACAGCACGCCTTCGCGGCAGCCTTTTCTGAAGAAGATATGCGCGAATTGATGGATCTTAACATCCATCACGTTACACTCAATTCCTTCGCGCAACTTCGCCAGTGGCAACGCATCGCTACAGCAATCGGCCACACCTCCACGCAGGTCGGCCTACGCATCAATCCCGAACACTCCGAAGGCCAAGTCCCCATCTACGATCCTTGTGCCCCCCATTCGCGCCTTGGTATTCGTAAAGCAGCCTTTGAAGGCGAAGATCTTAGCGGCATCACGGGGTTACACTGTCATAACCTCTGCGAACAAAATGCCGACTGCTTTGCGCGCACGTTAGCCGCTATTGAAGAGAAATTCGGCGAATTACTCCCGCAAATTCAATGGTTTAATTTTGGCGGAGGTCACCACATCACGCGCGATGATTATGATCGCGAGCTGCTCATCCGCACCCTCCAAGACTTCCACCAACGTTACCCGCACATCACCTACTATCTTGAACCCGGTGAAGCACATATTCTAAACGCAGGTACATTCGTCTGCACCGTCTTAGACGTTGTTGAGAATGCTGGCCCCATCGCAATCTTAGATGGCTCTGCCGCGTGCCATACGCCAGACGTCATTGAAATGCCCTATACCCCACGTGCCTTCATTGACCCCAATTGGACCGGAGAAGCCACGCCTACAACCACCGCACACCGCGCCAATCGCGTAGGCGAAGAGGAGGTAGCCCCTGGGCGCATCACCGTACGCTTCGGTGGACCAAGCTGCCTCGCGGGCGATGTCTTTGGCGACTACGCCTTTGACCACGTCCCGCGCCCTGGCGAACGCATCATCTTTGAAGACATGGCCCTCTATACGATGGTGAAGACCAATACCTTTAATGGCATTCGCCTCCCCAATCTCGTCCTGCGTACCGCGCCCAACACCTTTGAAGTCGTGCGCACCTTTGATTACGAAGCATTCCGTTCGCGCTTGTAATACACTATGACCACACATTCCTGGCTTTTCTCAGCAAATACCATTGTAGAGGATTGGCGCATTTTAAAGCCACTTGGATACGGTGGCATGGGTGAAGTCTATGCTGTTGAGGAGCTCACTACAGGGCTCCTTTTTGCAATGAAGATTAATCGCGCGCAGAACGATTCTCTTTGGCGCGAACAATTCTGCCACGCCGCCGCTGCCTTGATTAATCTCGCGCACCCAAATATCTGCAAAATCTTACGTTTAGGTTCGCTCACATACGAGGGGGAAACGTTCGACTTCGTATTGATGTCGCTCGTGGCGATTCCTGGCGATAATCGCAAGACCTTCATTCAGATGCCTTCGCGTATCTTAACCACCACCGAGCCACGCCCTGACACGGGCTTTCTCTCCTTCTCTCTGGCAGATTGGTGCGACCTCAAATGTACCCTTTCTGATGCGCTCTTAGAACAATGTTACCAAGATGGTATGGCGGCGCTCTCCTACTTGCACGAACATCAAATCGTGCATGGTGATATTAAGCCTGCCAACTGCCTTATCGCGCCTGGTGGGCGTCTTGTCTTCGTTGATTTTGGGTTGGCCAATCTCACCCCTGAGACTTGGCACGGGAAGATCGCGGGGACGCCGCAATACCTCGCACCAGAATTGCGTCATGGCGCACCAGCCTCGCCCGCCTCTGACCTTTACGCCTTTGGGGTGACGCTCTTTCAAGTGAAGACAGGGCTCCCCTATGCAGATACCGCGGCTTGCAAACTCCTCATTGAGCAATTCTCCCCCCTCTGGCGCGCACGCTTGCAAGCCCTCTTACAGCGCAATCCTGCACAGCGCACATGGATTACGCGCCATTCTGCGCGCGTCAATCCCCGCCCCCTGTTGTGGGCCATCGGCGGCATTACACTTGCTGCGTGCGCGGTGGGCGGACTTGCGTTTGCACTCCTTACGCGACCCAGCACCGTGAAGGGTGAACTTACCTGCGACACCTCCAATACCGTGCGTTGGGAACCCGCCTTTGGCACCGATATGCCCGCCCTTCAATTAAGCCATGGCGCAGAGGCGTTATTGCCCTTGCGCGGACTCAAATGGCGCTTAGGGAAGGCGATTATGGAGCCCCTGACCACTTTGGTGTTAGACGGCGCTGGCGAACTTGAAATCCCGCCGCATCAAGACACCCTGCTCGCAGGCACCCTCCGCGTGAAAAAACCTGCCACACTCACCCTCTCCAATCCACTCAAGGCTCCCCTCCCCGAGATTCTTTTGGAAAAGGGCGCCACTTGCATCTTTACGCATCGCACGAACCGTCACACCACGCAACACTTTCGCCGTTTAGATGCCTCAAAAGGTGGCACAATCCGCGCCTATGGTCATCGATTCTACTTTGATTCTGGATGCGACATCCCGATTGTTTTGGGCAACAAAGCCACCTTTGAGGCAGATATTGTCCTCAAATGGGCCCATGTTCGTGCCGAAAATGGCATTGGCATCCTTCGTGGCACCATCTACCCTTGGGGCACCACCCACTTCTCTGCAGCCGAAGATTCCGAACTCCGCATTGAAGCCGCCTGCTTCATGTACGACTATTGGAAAGGACCACCATTAGTCATCCCGCAGAGTTCAAAGGGCACCGTCGTCTTCGCCAGTGATAAATGTTATCCCCTGTGTGCGGTCATTATTGAAGGCGGCCGCCTCTGCTTAGAACGCAATGTCTCCCAAAGCCTTGACTCCAATTGGTGCCAACGTAAAGTCTGCGAATCTTGGCAACTCCACAAAGACGCCATCCTCTGCGGTGATGCAGCCCTCACCTTTACTGGCAAAGGCACCCTCAATGTCAATGCAGGCGCCATTATTGAAGGCGGCATCCGTGGCACTGGTAAACTCACCCTCTCCAGAGCCACCCTCCAATCGGGCGCGATCCTGCGTATCCCGAAAAAGGCTTCCCTCCACATTGGCGAAATCACCGCTGCTGGCGTCATTGAGGTTGACTGCGCCACAACGCAAGACTCACGCACCCTCCTCACATGGGACTCCTGCTCTGAAACCGCCCACTTCCAGGCCATCAATCTCCCCCACGGTGCCGTCCTCACGCGTCAGGCCAATGCCCTCACCCTCCCTTTCATCGAGACAAGTCGGATCGTGGCCA
>JAZRAG010000038.1:0-1101 GCA_045634445.1 Candidatus Spyradenecus sp.
ACCGCTAAACTGAGCGGGCACCCTACCAAGCAGAGCCTAGGCTCTGCTTTTTTACTTTCCTTTTGATGTGATCGCCATGAAGGTGTTTGATCTGCATTGTCCGCAAGACCACGTTTTTGAGGGTTGGTTTGGCTCTGAAGCAGACTTTCGCAGCCAGATGGAGCGTGCGCTTGTTGAATGCCCCATCTGCGCGAGTACCGAGTTGCGCAAAGGCTTGAGTGCGCCGCGATTGAACTTAGGGGCACAGCCACCCAAACAAGCGCCGCAGACAGCGGGGAACGCACACAACGCGGGCGCCGTTGCAACACCACCTTCGGTGCAAGACCGCGAAAAGCTGCAAGTCTTGCAAGCGGCGTGGTTGGTGGCATCGCGCAAGATCGCAGAGAAAACTGAAGATGTGGGCGACAAGTTTGCCGATGAAGCCCTGCGTATGCACAAAGGTGAAGAACCAGAGCGCCCCATCCGTGGCCAAGCCACACCCCAGCAGGCCCTGCAATTGCTGGAACTGGGTGTGCCTGTCAAGCCTTTGGCCTTGCCTGAGGGCAGCAAAGCCACGTTGCAATAGCGCAGCAGTGCTTCATAAAAAGTAGCTGCTAGCGCTTTATTGCAATCAATTTCAAATGAGAATCTACTTGAAAACCTTATTTGATAAGCGTAAGAAGCTACTTATTTGTGAGCTGTTAAACACAGCCTTTATTTAGATAGTTCAAACACTGACAAAAAGCTGCCAAGTAGGCACTTGGGCGACACCTAGGGTGGGTGTGTTGGCATGTGCGTAATTTTTCTATCTGCATGATTTCAATGTATTTTTTGGCTGTTTTTTAAAAATAGGGTAAGTGCTTAGGTTGTAGGTCTTAGGCACAACTCCTAGTGCGAGGGCGGAAATCTCGACCCTACGATGCATCGCAACATTGAACTCGGTGCATGCGTGAAGTGCGGTCAAAAACCACCCAACGCTGCGCCTCCAACACGGAGCAGCTTGGGCGCCATGAGCGACATCATTCTTCAGACCACCAGCCTCACCAAAGAGTTCAAAGGCTTCACTGCGGTGAGCAATGTGAACCTGGCAGTGCAGCGTGGCAGCATCCATGCCTTGATCGG
>JAZRAG010000039.1:0-6712 GCA_045634445.1 Candidatus Spyradenecus sp.
AACCGCATCTCCATCGAAGGCCGCGTGGATATCACGATGTCCGACGACACCAAGAAGCGCTTCGAAGGTTATGGTTGGCGCGTGCTCACCTGCGATGGTCACGACTTCGTGGCGATCGACCGTGCACTTCGCAAGGCCGTCAAGTCCGAAGACAAGCCCGTCCTCGTGATTTGCAATACCACCATTGGTAAGGGTTCGCCCAACAAGGCAGACTCTGCATCTTGCCACGGTGCTCCGCTCGGCGCTGAAGAACTCCGCCTCACCAAGCAGGCCCTCGGGTTCAATCCCGACGAATTTTTCGTCATCCCCGAAAGCATCCAGCAGCTCTTCGCAGCACGCGCCGCTCGCATGAAGCGCGTTCGCAACGCATGGAAGCGTAAGGCTAAAGCCGCTTTCGTTGCAGACGCAGCCCTCAAGGCCACTTGGGATTTGTGCATGAAGAATGCACTTCCTGAAGACCTCGATGACCACTTGCCTGAATGGGATGGCAAGCCCATCTCCACCCGCGTCGCCTCTGGTAAGGTGCTCAACGCACTCGCACCCGTGGTGCCTTGGCTCGTTGGCGGTAGTGCAGACCTCGCCCCCTCCAATATGACCTACCTCAATGGTTTTGGCGATATTGCTAAGGGCGACTTCAAGGGCCGCAACTTCCGTTTCGGCGTCCGCGAACAGGGCATGGCTGCTATTATGAATGGTATCACCGTTCACGGCGGTCTCCGTGCCTTTGGCGGCACCTTCTTCGTCTTCTGCGACTACTGCCGCCCCGTGATGCGTGTGGCCGCCCTCATGGGCCTCCCCGTCATCTACGTGCTCACCCACGATAGCTTCTATGTGGGCGAAGACGGTCCTACGCACGAACCGATTGAACAGCTTCCTGCAATGCGCGCAATGCCGAACATGTGCATCTTGCGTCCTGCAGACGCCACCGAAACCGCAGTGGCATGGGAAATTGCCCTCAGCCGCAAGCTCGGCCCCACCGCTCTCTTACTCTCCCGCCAGAATCTTCCTGTCATCGATCGTACGGTCTATGCCTCTGCGGATAACACCGCAAAGGGCGCCTACATCCTCTGGCAGCGCAATCCTGAAGTCCTTCCAGATGCCATCATCATCGCTTCTGGTTCTGAAGTTTCTCTCGCACTTGAAGCCGCACAGGCAGACCCGCGCAACCTCCGCGTCGTCTCCATGCCCAGCTGGGAACTCTTCGAAGCACAGAGCAAGGCCTACCGCGCACGCGTCCTTCCGCCTTCCGTGAAGAAGCGCATCGCAGTGGAAGCCGCCGCTCCCTTCGGTTGGGAACGCTACATCGGCGATGCGGGCACCACGCTCACCATGGGTGGCTTCGGCGCCTCTGGCCCCGCAGAAAAGCTCGCTGCACACTTCGGCTTCACCGTCGCCAACTTGACGACGCTCATCAACGATTACCTTTCTAAGTAAGGAGCGCAACCATGGCCCAGGAGCAAACGCCCGACCAATACCGCGCGCAACGCATTGAAAATCGTCGCAAGCTTGCCGAACTCGGCTACACCCCCTACGGACAAGCCTTCCCTCGCACCGGTAATCTCGCTGAAGTGCGCGAAGGCTTCGAAGAAGGTAAAGCCGCCTCCGTCGCTGGTCGTATTATGACCAAGCGCCGTATGGGCAAGTTGATGTTCATCCACCTCAACGATGGCACTGGCGCCTTCCAGGTGTTGCTCAAGCGCGACGTGCTTGGCGAAGACACCTACAATGCCGCCAAGTTGCTTGACCTCGGTGACTTCATCGGCGTTCATGGCACCCTCTTCACGACTCAAGCTGGCGAAAAGACCGTTGAAGTCGCTGAATGGAAGCTCCTCTCCAAGGCCATTCGTCAGCCCCCGGAAAAGTGGCACGGCCTCCAAGACACCGAAGAACGCTATCGTCGTCGTTACTTGGACTTGATGTCCAATCCCGAAAGCCGCGCACGCTTTGACAAGCGTCACAAAATTATCCTCGGCATCCGCAACTACCTCACCTCTAAGGGCTTCATTGAAGTTGAAACGCCCATTATGCAGGGTCAGGCAGGCGGCGCAGCAGCCAAGCCCTTCGTGACGCACCACAATGCACTCGATCGCGACATGGTCTTGCGTATTGCACCGGAACTTTACCTCAAGCGCTTAATCGTCGGCGGTTTTGACAAGGTGTTCGAACTCGGCAAGGACTTCCGAAACGAAGGCATTGACCGCACGCACAACCCCGAGTTCACCGTTCTTGAAGTCTATGAGGCCTATGGTGACCGCACCTCGATGAAGAATATCATTGAAGGCATGCTCCCCTACCTCTGCGACACCGTCCTCGGTACCCGTCAGGTGCCCTACGGCGAAAACGGCGAAATCATCAACTTCGAACCGCCCTATCGCGAAGTCACCCAGCAAGACCTCATCAAGGAAAAGATGGGCGAAGACTGGTTTGAACTCGATTACGAAACCGCACGTGCACGCGCCGCGGTCGCAGGCCTCGAACTCGTTGATGAAATCACCGACATGGTCACCCTCTCTCACGAAGTCTATGACAAAATGATTGAAGGTACCCTCCGTCAGCCCACCTTCGTGACGCGCATTCCTAAGCAGTATGTACCCCTCGCAAAGGCTTGCCCAGATGATCCCTCGCTCGTGGACGTCTTTGAATTCGTCGTAGCAGGTAAGGAACTCTGCCCTGGTTACACCGAACAGAACGACCCCGAAGCCCAGCGTGCCGCATTCGCAAACCAGGTGGAAGAAGACGCAGAGCCGACAGACCAGGACTTTGTGGAAGCGCTTGAGTACGGCATGCCGCCCACGGGTGGCCTCGGCCTCGGCATTGACCGCCTTGTCATGTTCATGACTGGCGCAGACTGCATCCGCGATGTCATCCTCTTCCCCCAGATGAAGTCTGAAAAGTAAGCGTTAAATGCTAGCTTAACGACACTCTGTTAGCCATTAAGTACTAGCAGAAAAAATCACACAAAAAGACGCTTCCCGGAGCGTCTTTTTCTTTTGTCACCATAGAATGGACCTTGTAACATTGGCATTTTCAGCACTTTGTACTATTTTCTAGCCAATTGAAACGGAAAGATTCATCGCAATTGTCTTGCTTTTAATCTAAAAAACCACCCTGAAATATTCAAGATAAGTGATTGCAAATGAATCAGTTACGACACGGGAAATAGTGTGCAAAGTATCGAAGAAACGAAAATCTAAGTTATAATACGTCTCCTCCACTACCTGCGACAACCCCTGAATTGCACCATGCTGAGTGGTATGTGCAAAATTTGCACACATGGTCTTAGAATCAATTTCACCCTCCTTAATCGCATTACGAATGTGACGTCCAATCACCATTCGATCTTTGCCAAACAGTTTAGCCATCTGCGCTTGCGAAAGCCATACGGTATCTGCCTCGATAGAGACGGGAAGTGACAAACTTCCATCTTTCGAATTAGACAACACAATTTCGTTTTTTGCTTCACTTACCATATTCGTACCTTCTCTTCTTCCCACGAGACTATACGAACACATCTCTACTCACTCCAACCTCTTTCCTTGGCCATCTTGTAAATAAAATCCGCTCACTAGGGTAGCCTAGCAAGCGGATTGAGTTAGTTTAGCAAGCCATTACTGCTTATTGGGCACCACAAACTTGTAAAACGCAGCCTTCTCATCTGCAGATACTGCCACCTTAACCGTATCAGCCTCCACCGAAGTGGCATCTTCTTCAAGTTCCACATTTTCCCATTCGCCATCCACGGCCGATGCCTTCATCACTGAAATCCCAACCGTCGCCGCACCATCCTTAACTTCAATCACGGGTTCAGACAAAGCCATCACTTGAAGTTGGTCAGACGTAATGAGTTCGCCCGCTGCCACCTTCTGATTGATAGTTGCCGCGGTCTTTGCTGCCGACTGCTCTGCCGTCAAAAGTTTCTCTCCATCAATCTTAGCATCAATGCGAGCATCCACCTTTGCATCAAGCGTCGCATTCAGGGTTTCATTCACCAACGTTGTCAATACAGCCTTCGGGAAGAAGTTTGCAATTAAAAGCACTTCCTCTCGTTCAGGAACGGTAAAGGTGAGCGTTTGCTCCGAACCGCCAATCCCTTCCACATCGCTACTCCATCCCAAGAAGATATAACCTTCATTCGACGTAGCCGTTATAGAAGCCGCCCCGCCTTTAACTAGTTGCTTATTACGAAATGAAAGAGTTCCACCATTGTTCAACGTTGATACTACTTTAACGGTTGACAACTCTGTTTCTACCTTCAACGGAGTAATTAAAGCGGTAGCAAAATAGCTAAGCCATGCTTTCACTTCTTCAATACTTTGTACTATATTTGCCCAGCCATAACTTATTCATTTACAATAACTTATCTTGAATATTTTATGGCCGGCAATTTTAAGCTTAAAATCAGTACAATTTGTACTATCCGTGCAAAATTTAAACAGTACAATTTTTGATGGGGCAAATTAATTTAAGGGAAAATTTCCGCTCGGGAAGAAATCTTAAATAGTACAATTTTTGGCCGGGGACTTTTTAGACCTGTTTAGAAAACTTTAGAAAATAGTACGAAGGGCCGAAGAAGTGAAACCATGCATCTAAGTGTTCAGACGGACACCTAAACGTTTTAATAGTTCCAATAGCACTGGGGCTACCGAATGCCGTACTATCCCACCCTTCAGGAGAACCTGAGACATGAAATTCGTCAAAATCTAAAGAAACAAATGCATCAGCCGCAACAGAAGTTACCATTTCTGAAATCTTGACGGATTTTAATTTTTTACAGCCTGAAAATGCACCGTCGCCAATAGACGTGATATTACTGGGAATTACTATTGACTGTAAACCAGAATCTGCAAAGGCACACGCAGCAATAGAGGTCATACGTTGGGGAATTGTTATGGAACTTAAACTTGAACAATTTGAAAAAGCATATCCTGAAATTGATTTGAGTGAACTAGGAAGAGTTATTGTTGTAAGATTCTTGCATCCTCGAAAGGCCCCATAAGGAATATCATCAAATCCCTCAGATACAACAATCGATACAACAGGGAGATTCTGACATGCAGCAGGCTGCATTCCTACAAATGTGGCACTATAGTTTGTTGTACTTGTTATAGGTATTAACGGTATTACAAGGTTATCAGGAACAACTCCATCAACGGCTGACACCAACTTATAGTCATCGTAAAGCGACTGATTAAGGACTTTTTCTCCTAAACAGCCTATTTTTACGCGTGAAGTGGTAAAATTGCTATAATAGCGCTCCTCTCTAAGACAATTCCATAACGTACCATTTTCATCACGATACGTCCATTGCGTACAGCCAGAGTCTCCATCCTTTCGAACTCGTATTGTAGGCGTTGAGTATGAAGTTACTCCGTACAAAGAACTCATCATTAACACCAGTATTGCAATCAAAAAACATTTTTTCATAGCGAACTCCTTTCAAGCAACGAAGAGACTTTTCTGTTCGTGAATTAGTTAGACTCCAAATAGTCCAAATACATTTTGAATATCATCAACAATCGTTACGATATCGCGTAAGCTTACATTGGTGTATGTTTTTGTCAGTCGAACATCAACGGGATATTTTGTGAATACAAATCCTGCAGGATAACTATGCGTTGGCCACCCGCTATAGATGTTTTTTTTGCGCTGAATCATGCGAGACATTGGACGTTTCTCGAAAGAAGAAAGAAACTATGAGATCCGTATGACTATTATCATCGCAAATATCACATGCTAGAACATCTCCTACCGCAACCTTACTAGTCTTTCCATTTACCCACAAGGGTGATTTATGATTATGATTACAGCAATAATCAACTCCTGAGATGTAACAGTCACCTGTAGCGATTTTTTGACTGTAAATCATAGAAAGCAAATGCTGAATAGCGGTTAATGTGTTTATCATGGCGGTTCTCCGACCTGTTGCCTCACAACACCCAAAGGAGGAAACAGGCAAAAGAAAAACCTCCTTCAGTGTTTCGAAAGAGGTTGTAGGAGACCCGTGAAGAGACACTGAAGGAGGAAACACGCATGCGCGTGCAACCTCAAACGTGACGTCTTCACCGAAACTTCCTACATTTCTTTCGACGTACCGTTTGCGTTACCGCAAAAAGATAAATACTATGGCTCATCCCATAGCGTGCAACCATTGTAGTACACTAAGGGGTGAATTGGCAAGTGAAAAGAAAGCCATTCATTTCAGTCCTTCGGCCCTTCGTACTATTTTCTAAAGTTTTCTAGACAGGGCTAAAAAGTCCACGTGTGAAATTGTACTGGTTAAATTTTGCACGGATAATACAGTTGTGCTATTTTTAACCTAAAATACCCACCCTGAAATATTCAAGATAAGTGATTGCAAATGAATCAGTTACGGCTAGGCAAATCGCGTGCACAGCAGTGAAGCGTTGGGATTTCGTATTTTCTTTTTCTTAACAGTTCTTATGTGAAATCATGTTTTGAATGTCCACGCTAACGATAATCTAACACTTTTTAGTCAAAAACCGCCCTTTTGTAACAAGTACCACACCCCTACATATGGTACAATCTCATTATGTAAGTGAACCCATCATCACGGATTTTGCCATGCCAGAAACGTTCTCCTTCTTTGCAGATCTCAGCATCACCATCGCAGTTGCTGCAGCAGTTGGCATCATCTTCTCTCGCTATAACCTTCCGCTTACGGTTGGTTATATCTTAGCAGGCGTCATTATTG
>JAZRAG010000040.1:0-19896 GCA_045634445.1 Candidatus Spyradenecus sp.
CCTCGCAAAGGCTTGCCCCGATGATCCCTCCCTCGTGGACGTCTTTGAATTCGTCGTAGCAGGTAAGGAACTCTGCCCCGGTTACACCGAACAGAACGACCCCGAAGCACAGCGTGCCGCTTTCGCCAACCAGGTGGAAGAAGACGCAGAGCCGACAGACCAGGACTTCGTGGAAGCCCTTGAATACGGCATGCCGCCTACTGGTGGCCTCGGTCTCGGTATTGACCGCCACGTGATGTTCATGACAGGTGCAGACTGCATCCGCGATGTCATCCTCTTCCCCCAGATGAAGTCTGAAAAGTAAGAAATGGCTGTTACTCGTTAGCAATTAAACATCTGTTTATTGTTAACGATTAGCGGACAATATCACACGAAAAGACGCTCGTTTGAGCGTCTTTTTCTTTTACCACCGTCTTGTATAATCTCTCCTAAAATCATATGAAATTTATATTTTAGAAAGTGCGCATCGCGAAGGAAACAAGCGTGTTGCAAAATAAACCATCTCAAAAGGCCAATTCTAACAATAAACTAACACTTTTTAATCGAAATCTCCCCTTTTATGACTGTTTCCCTTCTCTTGCATATGTTATAATCTTTTCACGTAAGTGAACCCATCATCACGGACTTTGCCATGCCAGAAATGTTCTCCTTCTTTGCAGATCTCAGCATCACCATCGCAGTTGCTGCAGCAGTTGGCATCATCTTCTCTCGCTATAACCTTCCGCTTACGGTTGGTTATATCTTAGCAGGCGTCATTATTGGTCCAGATTTAGGCCCTGCACTTATTCAAAATAGCGCCAGTATCCGAATGTTGTCAGACTTCGGCGTAATGTTCTTGATGTTCTCCATCGGCTTAGGGTTTAGCTTTAGAAAAGTCCGACAAATGGGTGGACGCGTCATCTTTCCTGCTATTTGGGATGTCACCTTTATGGTAGTCGGCGGCTTCATCGTTGGTAAACTCTTTGGATGGGGTAATCTTGAGTGTTTCCTTTTAGGCCTTATCCTCTGCGACAGTTCCACCTCTATTGCAGCGAAAACCTTTGAAGGCTTAGGGTGGACCAAGCACCGCTTCGCAGAAAATACCTTCGCGATTGCTCTCATTGAAGACGTCCTTGCGATCTTACTTATCGCAGTGCTCAATGGTGTTAGTGGCGGAACGGCTGGAGGCAACGGATTTTGGGACACTGCCACCGTCATCGGCAAACAAATGGGTGTATTAGCCCTCTTCCTCGTGGGCGTAACCGTCTTCGGTATCTTACTCGTGCCGCGTTTAATGAACTATGTGTCGCGTCGCTTTGGTGATGAAATCGTCTTAATGACAGCATTAGGACTCTGTTTCGGCGTTTCATGCCTCGCACAAGAAGGTCTCAAACTCTCATTGGTCGTGGGTGCCTTCTTGACAGGTGCTGTTGTAGCAGAAGCGCAAGCTCGTCGACGTATTGAACGTATTGTTCGCCCCGTAACCGATCTCTTCTCTTCAGTGTTCTTCGTTTCTGTCGGTTTGATGTTGAAACCCGCAATCATCCTTGAGAATATCGGAATTATCATCTTCATCACCGTGGCAATGATTCTCTTCAAGTTAATCAACGGCTTTTCATCGTGCCTACTCGTTGGCGAACACCCTCGTGACGCCTTCAAGACAGGTATTAGTCTCGGCCAAGTGGCAGAATTCTCTTTCATTATCGCAGGCATTGCCATGACGGGCAATTTAAGCAAGCAACCGCTTGATCAAATTGCTGCAGGTGTCGCGCTTCTGTGTACGGCAACCAACCCCTATCTTTTGCGTTCATCCGACAAACTCTATGAACTCTGCGCCCGCTTTACAGGGCCACGGATGCGTAACTTCTTCCGCGCCTATCAATCTGGATTAACTGACATGGGACGCATTCGTGATGATGATGGTCGAACCGTCTTGGCACAAATCCAAACCTATGCCATCCAAATCGGAGTAAGCCTCTCCATCATCGCAATTCTCTTTGGTGCAGTCTACTTCGTAGCGCACATCCCCTCTGTACAACGCTTCTTAACAAATCTCGACACACATTGGCAACCCTCTACCAACTTCAGAATCCCGTGGAGTGGCATGCTCTGTAGCGCGGCGACGATGTTAATCGCATCTCCAGCTTTCTGGGTGGCGCAACACCTTTGGCGCGAAATGACCAAATGCATTATCCAAAATGCGTTAAGTCATGCGAAACGTATCCAGCACGTGCGTGCGCTTGTACGATTCCTCCTCACCGTTGCGGGGTGGATAGGACTTATTTTCTACGCCTTTCTACTCTGCACCACCTTTATTAGCAACATCTGGGTGCTCGCCATCGTCCTCTACGGCGCAGTCTTGGTGATAACCTTCTGTTCAAAGCGTTTCAAACAAAACTACCGCTTTTCACACACGGAATTGACACGCGCCTTTGATGTTGGGGCGATTCCCATGGAAGACCCTGTCAACATCAATGAAGTCCTCGCAGTGCACACTGAGACCATCGTTGTACCACGCTTTGCAAATGCAGATGGCAAAACCTTAGGTGAGATCAATTTGCGCGGCATAACGGGTGCTGCAGTAATCTCAGTCTCTATTCCTGGGCTTCCACCAATCGTCTCTCCAGGACGCGATACCCGCCTCGCAGTGGGCGCCTCTCTCATCGTTGTAGGATCAGAAGATGAGATCCGACGTGCGACAGATCTCCTCACTTGCCCTGCTCCAGATGCCTAAAAACTACATTTTAAAGCAATAAACCGCTCTTTTCACGCAGTATAGTTTGACAAAATGTGCTATACTGCAGAGGTATATTTGACTCAAGGAGTTATCATGGACTACATTTCTACGCGCGGCCTTGCCCCAAAAGTGAACGGCATCCAGGCCCTTTTAAACGGTATCGCACCCGATGGCGGTCTCTATATTCCCGCTCGCCCCCTCGAACCTTTACCTCCCAAAGCAGACTTCCGCACCACGATGGAAGCCTTACTTGAACGTTTCTTTGACGATATCCCTGTAGACGTCCGTAAGGACGCGATTACGCAGGCACTCGCGCGTTTCCGTGCCCCAGACGTTGTCCCTTTGAAGTCTTTTGACAATGTCTCCTTCCTTGAACTCTTCCACGGCCCCACCTACGCATTTAAGGATGTGGCGCTCACCTTGTTGCCGCACTTAATGCGTTATGCTGCACAGGTTTCTGGCATCAATCGCGTCTGCGTCCTTACCGCAACGAGCGGTGACACGGGTAGCGCTGCCATGCGTGGTTTTGCCGATGTCCCTGGCACTTCCGTGCTCGTCTTCTATCCCAAAGTGGGCACCTCTGAAATTCAGCGCCGTCAAATGGTGTGCTGCCCTGGCGGTAATGTCTCTGCTTGTGCGATCGAAGGTAACTTCGACGATGCTCAGGCCGCTGTAAAAGCCGCTTTTGCAGATCCCATGCTTGCAGAACGTGCACGTGCTGCAGGCTGCTTGCTCTCTTCTGCAAACAGTATCAATATTGGCCGTCTCTTCCCGCAGATCTGCTATTACCTTGACTGCGCACGTCGCTTAGGTCAACCCTTTGATGTGGTCGTTCCTACGGGTAACTTCGGCAATATCCTTGCTGCGCTCTATGCTTGGCAGCTCGGCGCCCCCATTGAACGCCTTACGGTGGCCTCCAATGCCAACCGCGTCGTCTGCGACTTCATCCGCACGGGTCAGTACAATTCGCGCCGCGAATTCCGTATTACGAACTCTCCTTCAATGGATATTCTCGTTTCTTCTAACGTTGAACGCCTCTTGTGGTTGCTCTCTAAGGGCAATGACGTTGAAGTGCGCACGTGGGAATCTCAATTGAAGGCTGAAGGTACGTTTGCTCTTTCGGGTTACCCCTTGCATGACTTGCGTTCTAAATTCGCATCGGGCTGGGCTACACCTGAAGAAACCGAAACCGCAATTGCCGACATCTGGCGCAACTACCACTACTTGGCAGACCCCCACACCGCAATCGGTTGGAAGGTCAATCGCGAACTCCCCGTTACGGGCCGTCCCACGGTTATCGCTGCAACGGCATCGCCTTGGAAGTTCCCTGTCACGATGTTGCGCGCACTCACAGGCAAGACCGTTTCCGACGAATTTGCAGCAGCAGGTGGTCTCGCAGCACTCACGGGCGAAACCCCTGCATTAGTTGACCTCAAGAATGCGCCCATCTTGCATGACGCTGTCACCTTCCGTGACACCGTTCCTGATGCAATTTGTCGCACGTTCTCGCTCTAATTGCTAATACGCTGTGCCACCGATGAGTCGGTGGCACAGCACTATTGAACCGCTTCAATTTTAGGCACATTCTACGTCCTGATTCAAAGACACCCTCCATTAGATTTAGCGCGTCCAGATGATTCTCCACCTACGCCATAAAGATCATCACCTCTCCCTCGCAGGAGAGGCTTTTGGCGTACCGGTTTCACCTGAAGCGTTACGACCAGCAGTGGGATTCCTCTTCCACGGATGGAGAGAAGTTGTTTTAGAAGGACGTGGCGTCCTTCAAGCGCTTCAATGCATCGCACATGGTGCCACTTCCACAACCCTTGTTTATGGCAATGATATTATAGAAGCGGCAAAACTCTTTACCATAATGTTGCGAACGGTTTCCGCGGGATGTGTCGCGCCAATCATTGAAAATAATGAAGCCCGTTGGCGTGCAACCGTTGTTCCAAAGGATGCTGATATAGCCCTCTTCCAAGACCTTATCGACCTTTGGATGCGCACCACATCCTCTACAGTGCTCGCACGCGCCCAAATGGTCAAACGGAAGTTTTACGCACCCGATGACGAATTCCTCACCGCATTGCGAGCACCTACCGCAACACTTCAGCTTGATGCTGGCGCACTCCCAACAGAGCTAGGTATTTGGGCAGCACCGCTTTTTGAAGGTGGACACGCAGCCTTGCCTTTGGCTCCCAGACGAGACGAACGTGGGTGGTGGGTTGATTTCGCAGTCAATGGTAAACACCCAGGTAAGTTCCCCTCAATTACAAGGCTTCGTTTACTTGGCCAAGCTGTTTCAATTGCACCTATTTTAGGTCTTCCACAACCTTGGAATGATAGCACCTTTACCCGTTTCTTGAGAGAGGCGGTACCAGTTCTCCGTGCAGCAGCTTTTTCTGTAGACTTACCTAAAGCGCTTGAAGTGCATGTACCCGAATTGCGCGAAACTGCTGTAAGTGTTGAAGAAACAACTGTCACGGTGGTACGCACAATCCTCTTTGGTAATATTGAACTTTCAATAGAAGAGGCTCAAGCCATTGTAGATGCAGGCGAGTCACTCGTCTTTATTAATGAAGCATGGCACTATATTGACTTACAAGCGCTCAAACAAGTTCTTGCAAATATTGGGCCAGAGCACCTCTCTACACACCGTGCGCTCCCCTTGCTCCTCGCAGGCGCATTACGTATCGCACCTGAAGCGCAAGATGTGCAAGATTTCCTTCGCGAAATGACGCAACCCCCCGAAGGAGAATTGCCTTTACGTGAGGTCTTACGCCCTTATCAAGCTCAGGGCGTCTGTTGGTTAATGCAGGCCGCCACACATGGGTTAGGCGTCTGCCTTGCCGATGATATGGGTTTGGGTAAAACCTTACAAGCTATTGCATTCTTACTGACACGTAAAAAGCCCGCCCTCATTGTGGCTCCATTAACGGTTTTACCTGTTTGGGAACGTGAACTTACCCGGTGGGCACCTCACCTTAAAATTCTCCGTCATGACGGCCCCGAACGTGTCCAAGGTGAAGGTTTTATGCACCTTGCCACGGCCGCCGATGTCACACTCACGGCCTATGGTTATCTCTGGCGTGACTACGCTACTTTACGACGCGTATCGTGGCAAACACTCATCCTTGATGAAGCACAACAAATCAAGAACCCACACACGCGGCAATCGCAGGCAGCGCGTTCACTTCCCGCAGAATTCCGATTAACTTTAACGGGTACCCCTATTGAGAACCGTCTTGAAGACTTGTGGAGCATTCTTGACTTCCTAAATCCTGAACTCTTTGGCACACGCAAAGAATTCATTGAACGTTATCGTGACCCAACACGTCTCCGTCGCGCAGTCTCCCACTTCCTTTTACGCAGATTAAAGTCTGACCCAACAATTCTTGCCGAATTGCCGCCCAAAATCTTACAAGAACACTATGCGCCTCTCACTAGCGCGCAATCTGCAGAATATGACCTCGCGCTTGCAGAGTATGCTCGGGATGCACGTAATGGGAAGGCTTCTGGACGCACCGGCGCAGTCTTGGCGTTGCTAACACGTTTGAAACAGATTTGTGACGGTGTTGAAGTTGAATCCCAAAACACACATGCAGATATACACCACTCCAACAACTTCTGTTCTGGCAAAATCAACACACTTATTCCGTTGGCAGAGGAAATCCTTGAACGTGGCGAAAGTTTGCTCATCTTTACTCAATTTGCACGCGTTGGTAAACGTCTCCAATCAATCCTTGGCGAACGCTTTGGCTGCCACATCCCCTTTATTCATGGTGATCTAACTGCGCAACAACGTCGCGATGAGATTGACCGCTTTAATGCATCTTCTAAACCTGGGATCTTTATTCTCTCTCTGCGTACAGGTGCTTTCGGCTTAACGCTTACAAAGGCAAATCACGTCATTCATCTTGACCGATGGTGGAATCCCGCCGTTGAAGCGCAGGCAACTGACCGCGTACATCGTATTGGGCAAAAACGCACCGTTGTGGAGCACCACCTCATCTGCCGTGGCACCTTGGAGGACAACATCTCACGTATGTTAAATGAGAAGCGCTTCCTCGCAGAGACGGTTGTAGCACCCACACCAGCAGCTTTACTCGCACGACTACCCACCGACACCTTGATGGGATTATTGCGCCGTCAAGAAGCCTCTTCTCGTTTACCCATCTCTTAATGCCTACCCAAGTTTGCGCAATGACAGCCCTAAATTGGAATAAACTCCTTAATGCGACACGCCTGCGTCTCAACGATGTAGGCGAGCCCGTTTGTTATCACCATCCTGAAGAGGCACCACGCACACCCGCTGAAGCAGATATCCAACGCATTGTCTTCTCGGTTCCTTTCCGCCGTCTCGCGGGCAAAACGCAGGTCCATCCGCTCGCAAAGGTTGATTACGTCCATAACCGCCTCACACACTCCCTTGAAGTAGCAGAAACTGGCGCAGGCCTCGCTCAACGCGTTACCGCACGTTTAGCGCTCTCCCCTGAACAAATTACCGCCGCTACGCTTCATGTGAAGGCCGCTTGTTTAGGGCACGACATCGGCAATCCGCCTTACGGTCATGCAGGTGAATACGCCATCCAAGCGTGGGTTGAAACACATCTTGACGCATTAGGCGCTCTTCTTGCGCAAGATTCTAGCGCAATCAATGCGCCCTCACCCGAACGTATCCTTGAGGATTTTCGAAAGTTTGATGGGAATGCGCAGACTTTCCGTTTACTCAGTTCCTCAACGCCAGCAGATGGTGCTTATTTCCGCCTTACATGTGCAAGCCTTGGTGCGTTGATTAAATACCCTCGTACAGCCGCCGAAACCAATACGGTAAAGTTCTCTTGTTTCCAAACATCTCGCCCACACTTTGATTGTGTTATGCAGGCCTTAGGCCTACAAGAAAGCAAATCGATTACGCGCCATCCGCTCTCCTATCTCACAGAGATTGCAGATGATATCTGCTACTGTGTCACCGACTGTGAAGATGCCGTATTAATGGGCATCTTAGACGAACGTCTTGTAAGAGAATGGTATTTGCAGTTGCTTGAGAATCCCACGAGTCTTAAGGTTAAAGACGTTCCACCTGTGGCATTCCTTCGCGCGAGAGTGATTGGCGACTTAATGCACTGCTTTACCGAAGAGTTGGCAAAAGCCTTCTTAAGCCCAGAATCTTTGGCCACCTTTGAAAAGACCTCCCCCACATGGCAACGTTTGCAAACTTTAAAGCGCAACTACAAAGTCGTTTTTGACGATGCGGCCAAGGTTCGGAAAGAACTCAATGCGCAAGCGCACTTCCATCGCGTGTTAGACACCTTCTTTGCTGTAACACGTAATATCAAATACGAACGCCCAACGTATAGCGATAGTCTTCTTCGAAAGTATACCTTTGGAGAGGCGTTTATTGCCCAACATCAGAGTAAGTCTTATGCTTGGTGGTTACACACGATGTTTGACTTCATTATTGGAATGACGGATGCCTATCTCCATCGCTTTAGCGAAGGTCTACACTAAACACTCTCGCATATTAAATACAAAAGCACGCTCAAACGAGCGTGCTTTTTAAGTCTAAAAAGACATTTAATCCTTCGCAAGACCGCCTGTAGAGGTCTCTTTATACAAACTCGGCAAATCATGACCCGTTTCCAACATCGTCCGCACGACCTTATCAAAGGAGATGTTATGACGCCCATCCGAGAGACACGCATACATATTCGCATCCATTGCACGTGCTGCGGCAAAAGCATTACGCTCAATACAAGGAATCTGCACTAAACCACAAACGGGATCACAGGTGAGTCCTAAGTGGTGTTCCAAACCCATTTCTGCTGCATATTCAATTTGATTCGGTGAACCGCCAAAGATTTGATTCACCGCAGCAGCGGCCATTGCGCAGGCCACGCCAATTTCACCCTGACAGCCCACCTCTGCACCAGAAATCGAGGCATTATGCTTCACAATGGCACCAATCAAACCAGCCGTTGCCAACGCGCGAATAATGCGTTTTTCAGGCACTTCGTGATGTTTGTACAGATAATACAATACCGCAGGCAAAACCCCCGCGCTACCACACGTTGGGGCCGTCACGACCAATCCCGTACCCGCGGCATTTTCTTCAGAGACTGCCAACGCATAGGCAAAGAGCAAACCACGCCCGCGCAAGCCTTCACGCATCCCCTCTGCACGACGGTAATACGCGCTCGCTTTACGTTGCAAGCCTAAGCCACCAGGCAGCACGCCTTCAGCATCAAGCCCACGCTCCACCGCTGCGCGCATGACTGCCCAAACTTCACGTAAGTGATCAAAGACTGGCTGACCTTCGTACTCTAAAACATATTCCCAGAAGATACGCCCCGTTTCCTCATACCACTTTAAGATTCCATCCATTGTTGTATAAGGATACGCCACCTGTGTCACCTTCGTCTGTCCAAGTCCTTCACTTAGGAAACCACCCCCAATGCTATACACCTCCCATTTCGTAATGGTCGTGTTATTGTTGGTTAATCCCTCAAATTTCATCCCATTCGGATGATACGGCAAGAAGGTGTTAGGCTCCCAAACGATCTCTGTGCGTTCTGCACCCAAGACATCCAAAATCGCTTTATCTGTGAGGTGACCTTTTCCTGTTGCAGCAAGAGACCCATACAGAGTGACTCGAAACTTTACAGCTTGTGGCGCACGATTTAAGAAGTCTAAAGCGGCTCGACGTGGCCCCATGGTATGAGAACTTGATGGGCCGATTCCAATCTTAAAGATGTCTTTTACTGAATCCATCTCAATGTCTCCTTAAGGCGCGCCGACGGAAAAGTTCGCGGACGGCATCCACATAGGGCTTGTCTGTAGCAATATCAAGCAAATCAATACCTGCACGCCGAAACATCCGCGTTTCTGCGGCACGACGCGTTGTCGTAATCTCTGCAAAACGACGCCGCACCTCTACCGACGCAGTATCCACCAGAATGGGTTGTTGCGTCTCAGGGTCAAGCAATTCTACAATACCAACATTCGGCAAGGCGATTTCGGCTGGATCTGTTACACGGCAGGCGATCACATCATGATGACGTGCAAAAGCGGTTAATTCCTTTTCATAGCCATCATCTTGGAAGTCCGAAACTAAAAAGACTACCGCCTTGCGCCGTTGCGTAGCAGAAACAAAGCGAAGGGCTGCACGAATATCTGTCCCCTCAAAAGTCTCCTCTGCAGCCAAAACCTCACGCACAAGACGTTGCACCGCAGTGCGTCCTTTTCGCGGAGAAATGAACTGAATCACGCGATTGGAAAAGAGCACCAAACCGACCTTGTCATGGTTATCCATGGCTGTCATTGCCAAGAGCGCCGTCAATTCTGCTGCACGCGCAGCCTTTGAACGCCCTCCTGTGCCAAAGCTCTGACTTCCAGAAACGTCCACCATGAAGAGTACCGTTAACTCACGCTCTTCACTAAAGCGTTTCACAAAGGGTTCACCCGTACGCGCAGTCACATTCCAATCAATCGCACGAACGTCATCCCCGGGCTGATAAGGACGCGCCTCATCGAATTCAATCCCCTGCCCCTTAAATACCGAATGATAATCCCCGCTCAACCGCTCGTCCAATAGACGGCGCGTCAAGATGCGAATGCGCTTGACCTCCTTGAGAATCTCTTCGGTATTAATATCCATAGCGAATCATTAAGGCTACTTACGGCACAGGCACTTCGGCCAAAAGACGATCAATCACACGATCAGGCGTCAAATTCTCTGCTTCTGCCTCATAAGTTAACAGCAAACGATGACGCAATACATCATGCGCTACATCCTTTACATCCTGCGGTGTGGCATACGCACGACCGCGAAGCAGCGCCGTTGCGCGAGCCGCCTGTTTCAAACAAATTGAAGCACGCGGCGATGCACCCAACTGAATCACATCCACCAAGGATTCCAAACCCTTGAAAGACTTAGGATCACGCGTTGCAAAGACAATATCCAAGATATAATCATCTACCTTCGCGTCACAATGCACCTCTCCTGCGGTCTGACGCAACAACGCGAGGTCTTCAGCGGTAACACAACACATCGGCTGAGGCGCTGCCACAGATGCAGGGCGCGTATTACCATTCATAATCCGACGTTCATCCTCACGCGCAGGATGCGACACTACACACTTGAGCATAAAACGGTCCGTCTGCGCTTCAGGAAGCGGATAAGTTCCCTCCTGCTCAATCGGATTCTGCGTCGCCATCACCAAAAACGGATCAGGCAAAGCATACGTCGCATCTCCCAACGTCACTTGACGTTCTTGCATCGCCTCAAGAAGCGCTGACTGCACCTTCGCTGGTGCGCGGTTAATTTCGTCTGCAATCAAAAGATGGGTAAACACAGGCCCCTTACGTGGCGTAAACGTGCCTTCCTTGTGATTATAAGTCAGACCGCCCGTAACATCCGCAGGAAGCAAATCTGGTGTAAACGAAATACGACGCGTATCTAAACCTAAGGCTGCAGCCAATGCACGCACAGCCGTCGTCTTCGCCAAGCCAGGCACACCTTCCAACAAAATGTGGCCACCCGTCATTAAGGCAATTAAAAGGCTATCTAAGAGATGTTCTTGCCCAACGAGCATCTTGTTCACTTCACCACGGATCGCTGCTAAAATCTGAGTGCAACGCGTCGAACTATCTGCAGATGTCATTTGAAAACCTTTCGCAATCATGCTCCGTTTTTCATCTATTATACCTTATCTCCGCCCTCACCTCAAGCATTCTTCTACAGATTACAACGCGTTGCGACAAAAAATCTTTTGCAAAAAGACTTGCCTTTTGGAAGATAATTTGGTACTTTAATGGGACTTTTAACCGCATCAGAGATTCGGAGGATTTAAAATGGGAACAGGACGTACCCTCAATAAGAAGCCGGCGACGCGCCCGGTCAAGTCTGCCGGCGAACGCCGCCGTCGTGATGCCGTTCAGCGCAAGCGCTTGATCGCACTCGGCATGGATGAAGCCACTGTGGCTAAGCTCAATGCCGTTCAGATTCGCGACTACTTGCGCACGCCTGCTAAGACCAAGGCCGCTTTCGCAAAGTAAGCGAGTGACCGGAACGGTTCAGCTAAAGCACATCCGTACTGCGGATGTGCTTTGCTTTATCCAAAAACAGCATCTCTCCTTTCACGTAAAAGGTTTCCCCCTATGCGAGCTTTTCTTGAACGTTTGGCAGCACGCCGCCTCTTTGGCATTCGCCCTGGCCTTGAAACGATGCGCAAACTCTGCGAAGCGCTCGGCCACCCTGAGCAAGATTGCGCAGTTATCCACATCGCTGGCACAAATGGCAAGGGTAGCGTAGCGGCCATTTGCGAGGCTGCTTTGCGCACAATGGGATTACCTGTAGGACGTTATACCTCACCGCATTTAATTCGCGTGAATGAACGTTTTCTCGTACACGGAGAACCTGTCTCTGACGAAGCCTTGTCAAATGCTTTAGACGAAGTTGAACGCGTTTGTGCAGAACATGCACTTGAGCCCACCTTCTTTGAAGTACTTACCGCTTGTGCATGGGTTATTTTCCGCCAAGCTGGGTGTAAGATTGTCGTTTGTGAAACAGGCATGGGCGGACGTTGGGATGCAACAAATGTCATTACAGAGCCTCTTGTTTCTGTCATCACCCGCGTAGCCCTTGACCATTGTGCTATCTTAGGTGATACTGTAGAAGCGATTGCGGCAGAAAAAGCTGGCATTATTAAGCCAGGATGCCCAGTCGTCATTGGACAAATGGACCCGCGTGCACGCGCAGTCATTAAGCATGTTGCCCAAACGCAGCAAGCTCCGCTCCGCGATGCAGCTGCAGAGGTCCGCGTTACCGTTTCTCGTCGTACGGTTCATGGGCAGACGCTCCAGTGCACAACGCCCACTTGTGACTATCCCGCAGCGCTCACACGCCTCGCAGGCAGTTACCAAGTCATTAATGCTGCTACTGCGCTTACCACTCTCGAAGCGCTTGAAAGCCGCGGCATCTGCGTACCTCCAAAGGCCTTTACCGAAGCTCTCCGCACCGTAGACTGGCCAGCACGTTGCCAACTCCTTTCTGATGATCCGCCGGTCTTTCTTGACGGCGGGCACAATCCTGATGGACTCAAAGCACTCCGTGAATCGCTTAAATCGATGCACATTCGTAAACGCGTAGCGCTTGTCTGTGGCTTCTGCAAGGATAAAGCTGTAACCGACGCGCTCAAAGAGATCGCGCCACTGGTGAGTTGCGCTTGGACGGTTCCTGTCGCAACCGAACGCACCATGACGCCTGCAGAAACCGCAGCTGCGGCACAAGCGGCAGGCATCTCCCCTACAATCCCAATGGAAACGGTGGCAGACGCACTTGAAGCAGCCACCACTTGGGCTCAAGATTGCCAAGGTACCGTGGTCATCTGCGGTTCGCTCTATCTTGCAGGCGAAGTCCTCGCCCTACGCGATGAAGCAGGAGACTTCTCGCTTGACCCTGGAGAACTTCCGCGTGGACATTGATCCGCCTGTTGACAAAGATATCCGCTGGCTTTATGAAGACGAACGAATGATCGTCATTGATAAGCCTGCAGACCTTCCCGTACACAGTAGCGGAAGTTATGTACGAAACACGCTTGATTGGCTTCTCAAGCGCTATCGTCCTGGCAACACCATCCACCTTATCTCGCGCCTTGATCGCGAAACCTCTGGACTTGTACTCATTGCCAAAGACCCTCAAATGGCCGCAATTCTTGGCAAAGCGCCCAAGCGTAAGATTTACCACGTTCTCGTTCGTGGCCGTTTTCCAGAAGGACGTTGGTGCGCTTCGGGCTCTATTCAACGTTCTAACGAGCCGCCCGTCTACTCCATGCGCCGCCTCATTGGCGCACGTCTCACCACTCATCTCCCTACGCTTCCTGAAGACCGAGGCGCGGCTACATGGTTTGAGAACATTGGCGAAGGCCCTTGGCCAGACACCACCCTACTCCGTGCCGAACTCGTCACTGGACGCACCCATCAGATTCGTGCAAGCCTCTGCAGTTTGGGTTGGCCCGTAGTTGGCGACAAGATTTACGGTGGCGATCCTGAGTGTTTCCTCCGTTTTAGAGATGACCTCCTCACATCAACAGATCGCGCTTTTTTACGTTACCCCAATCAAGCCCTTAGAGCCGTGGAGCTTCAAGTCCTTGGCAAAACCTTTTACACTGTCCGCTCTCCTTGGACAACTGACACCTATTGGCCCTACTAAAGCTCCGTTTCTACGCAACACGTCTCCAACGAAGACGCTTCCCTTTCTCGCATATTTGTATCTATCCGCGTTGTTACGACTCTCCCAATCACTTGTAATGCGCGATAGCGTTTATATTACAGACAGATCAATAAAAAACGCCACACAATGATGCGTGGCGTTTGAGATTGTTGTTCTATCAGCTCAGATTACTTCTTTGCTGCTTCAAGCGCCTTATCGAGAATTTCTTCGCGCTTCTTTTCCATGGTCTGGAACGCGGTCTGGAATGCTTCAGATTCCTTACGCATCTTAACCTGCCACTTAGCAACCTTTTCATCGAAATCCTTACGTTCCTGAAGAAGAGCCTGCCATGCAGCGTAATCTTCTGCGGAGAGGAGCTGGTCAAGCTTCGAGATGAGGAGCTCGCGAGCAACCTGGTCTACGAAGCCCTGAGCGGTGGCTTCAGCGTCAGCGCTGAGCTGGCCCAATTCGGTTTCGCCGTCAGCTGCGAGGAGGACGTAGGTGGGATAACCGCCGACCTTGTACTGCTTAGCGAATTCACGGTTGCGTTCCACGTAAGCTTCCGGCACGAGGCTCTTATTCTTAGGGAAGTCAATCCAAAGGAGGATCAAATTGTCCTTAGCATAAGCCTGCCATTCGGGACGAGAGAAAACCTTCTTATCCATGAGCTGGCACCAACCGCACCAATCGCTGCCCGTGAAGTTGATGAAGATGGGCTTATTGGTCTGCTTAGCGAGGGCCTTTGCGGCGGGGATATCCATCGTCCACTTACCCACTTCAGCGCCTTCAATAGCAGGCTTTTCTGCAAAGACAACGCAAGCAGTGAGGGCTGCACAGAGCATGATGATTACTTTATTCATTATTGTATCCTTTCTAAAATCAATTAACCGTTTAGAGTATAGCGCATTTTACAAACGAATAGCGCTGCAGCTCACATTTTTCTGATTGCTGCATTACCTCGTAAGCAGGCCTATTCGCCCTGCTGACGAGGTGCGAGCGCCTTGCCAATATAAGGTTCAACGCCCCAGAAATCGCAGAGGTTTTCATACTCCGCAATCGCTTCACCCAAGCCAGGCCGCACGCCGCGTTCTGCACGAATCAAGATATTGCGGCCTGTTGCTTCTGCGGAGACGAACTCCATCACACGCGCACGGTAACCGCAAATACGAAGCACTTGCGCACGGAAGGTATCCGTCAGCAAGTCGGCCAGACGTTCGCGCAAGATGCCATGACGAAGCACTGCGCGCATAGCGTCACCGCCTTCAAGCGAATGGTGCAATTCGTGTTGGCAACACGGCACGCAGAGGATGCCAGCAGCCTTGGTCTTCACGGCTGCGATGAGCGCATCATCGGTGGCAGTATCACAAGCGTGCAAGCTCATGACGAGATCGGGTTCCTTCGGCAAATCTGCAGCATCGATCATGCACGTTTGGAAGGTGACTTCATCACCAATGCCAAGGGCATCTGCCATTTCACGTGCGGAAGCAATCACATCAGGATTCTTATCAATGCCGAGAATGCGGACATTACGCCAACCCTTTGCGCAGACCAGGTAACGATGCAATGCCAACGTAAGATAGGCTTTACCACAACCGCAGTCCACTACTGAGAATTGATGCGGCGCAACTTCTGGCAAGAGCGGCTCCACAGCACGCAGAAGTGCGTTCACTTGGTCATATTTACCACGCATCGAAGGCTTCACCATGCCGCGATTATCGGCGAGGCCTAACACGCGCAACAACTGCGTCGCGTCAAAGGAGGTGAGCGGTTGCTTCTTCACATGGTCATGATCTTGGATAACGGGCGCTTCAGCACCCGCTGCAGCCTTGGGTTTACCGCGCGAAACAAGGGGCTTTCCCTTTTTCGTGACGCGAATATGCAAATCACCCGCTGTGCTAATGATGTGCAAGTCGCGCTTGCCGGGCTGGCGCAAGATATCCTCCAACCCCTTCTGAGCGGCCTTATCTGTTAGGTTACGCACCTGCGTGCGGCCATTATCACACATTTCAGCTTGAATAAACACTTCGCCCTTCAGACGCACAGGGCGCAAAGAGATACGAAACGGAGCGCCATCACGGGTAAGGGACTGAGTCAAGCGAATGAAGCCTTCACCAAAGACGCGAGAGCGAATTTCATCGGCGAGTTCTTCAGGGAGGAGATTGGGTTCGTTAGCCATCTAAATACTTTCCAAATGAGGAAGCGTTTTATCTCAATTTCAATTGAAGCCTTATTGCACTTCAAAAGAGGTTGTTTTGATTGTCAATTGAAGCCTTATTCAAAGTGAATTAGGCTTCACTTTTTTTGGGGTTCTTTTTACGCCCTTTTCGAGGCGTATTTCGAACGCGGACCGCAGAGTCATGCGAGAGCGAACCATGACGTTCTTTATGCACAGGCGAAGAGTCGCGGTCGCGCACTTGGCTCTTGTAGAGCGTCCAACCAGGGGTCAAAAGGAATGAAAAACCGCAGACCCACATTGCAGGGAGCAAGAGGTTGTGATTACCCGTGAACTCACTCACCATCAAAATGGCAGCGAGCGGCGTACGCACGGCGGCGGTAAGATAGCCTGCCATACCAATCATCGCGCAGTTCGCAATGCTCATCTGGAGATCAGGGAAAAGCCAATCAAAGAGTGCGCCAAGTGCAGCACCATACATTGCGCCAGAGAAGAGCGACGGACCTAACATACCGCCAGAACCACCCGAGCCGACGCTGAAAGAGGTGGCAACCGCCTTTAAAACGCCTAAGCTCAAGAGCAAGATTACGATATGCGGCCCAAAGAAAGGCGAGTCTAAAACCTCTTGATTACCTTGCAAAACCTGTTGGATATAACCATAACCTGAAGAGAGGATTTGCGGGAAGAAGAGCCCCATAGCACCCACTAGCAAGCCGCCAATCATCGGTTTCTGCCACGGTTTTACCTTTAATCGATGGAAGACGATTTCGGTTTGGCGGAAGAACAGGATATTGAAACGCACCGCTGCAGCAATCACAAAGGCTAAGAGCGTGTAGCAGATAAACTTCACAGGCGAATCAAAAAACTCCTGCGGCGTATAGAAGACGGGATCCCAACCAAAGACGCACGCGAAAGTCATATACGAAATGGTTGAGGCTACCATCGAAGGGATAAGCACGTCACCCTCTAAGTCAAAGCCACGATAGAAGATTTCTGCAGCAAAGAGCGCCCCAGCCATTGGCGAGCGAAAGATCGCGCCAATACCAGCAGCCATACCAGCAGCAAGCAAAACACGACGTTCGTAAGGCGAAAGCTTAAAGAGACGCGCCACCGCTGTACCGCACACTGCACCAATCTGCGTAATGGGACCTTCTGCACCTGCAGAACCACCCGAACCAATCACAAGCGAAGAACAAATCACCTTCACAGGCGCCACCGCAATGGGGAGATTCGTCGCAGAATGGTGATACGCACTAATCACAGTATCCGTACCATGACCACTTGCAGAAGGCGCAAAGCGACGCGCCACTAAACACGCAAGCAAAGCGCCCGCACCAGGCAAGAGAAAGCGAATTAAGCCCGCAAACAACGTTCCAAGCGAAGGGATATTGAGCCCTAAGACCTCACCCCCTGGCCACACGCGATCCAACAATGTGTAGCGAATATCCAACGCATGCGCAATGGCAAGTTCACCATCAGCAGCTGGCGGATAGTAATGTGCGAAAGATTCAAGCGCGTAGACCTTCACCCACTCAATCATGGAGAAGAACCAAACTGCCATCAAGCCGACAACAATGCCAACCATTGCGCAGATTGCAACCGTACGACCTGTCCGTAAGGCCTCACCCTCAGCTGGCACCCAAAAGCGCAACCATTGCCAAGACTTGCGACCGCGATGTTGCAAGTCGGCAAGCCCAGGCAAGACTTCTTTGATTTTGCCCATAGGCGTTAGTCTTTAAGGATTCGACGGAAAAAGCGGGCCAATGTAATCGCGCCCACAAGATGACGATCTTCGTCTAATACGTAGCAAATCGTGGCGTTATTTTCAGCCAAATTTGCTGCGATTTCGCTTGCGGGAGTATCGACCTGACAGGTGCAGACATCGTCATTCATCGCCTCGCAAACACGCGTACGAGCGGTTTCACGCAGACGTTCAGAGAGCGCCTCCATCGTATCCGTCAATTCGTTCTGCAATTTCGGGAAGAATTTACGTAAGCCCGTCGGGATGAAATCGCCCAAAAGTGCATATGTATCAATTGCGCCCACCAAGTGCTTCGCTTCGTCCACGATAGGCAATTCCTGAATACCGCGCAACATAAACGCGTCATACGCTTCAGAGAGCGGTGCGCCCATATGGAGCGTTTCGACATTGGCGTCCATCAAGTCGCCCGCACAAATGTAACCTGGCAACTTCAATTCGCTACGACGCAAAGCCTGCATCACTTCTTCAGGCGTAGACAACGATGCCAAACGTTCCACTGCGTAATTGTCGCGTAAGAGGTTAGCAATCGCGCGGAGAATCTGCAAGTAGCGTGCGGGTTCCTTTTCAGGGACCAAAAGCAAAAAGACCAACTTCACAGGCACCGAGCTCTCTGCAGAAGGAATACCTGCAGGATAAATACCGAGTGCCATATAGGGGCGTTCAAGGCCCTCAATACGCGCGTGCGGCAACATCACCCCATCGCCCACAATCGTATTGGCCACGCGTTCACGGCGCAACACCATATCTACGATGGTTTCAACGCTGCTACCAGGAAGGTGACGTTCCACCAATAACGTTGTCAAACGGTGAATGAGATTAAAGTTCGAAGGGACCGTCTGATCGATTACGATATCCGGTTCGCTGAAAAATGAGCTCAAATAAAGCGGCTGTTTAGTCTCTGCCATAGGAAATACTCCACTTACTTCGTCTATAACGATACCATAATAGAGCGAAAGAGTAAAGCAGAGAATGCATTAGTCCGCAGAAGAATGGGCTTTTTTCTGTACTGCAAGTTGTTGAATCACCGCTTTTAGCGCAGCTTGACGTTCTGGCGTAAAGGTTTCATGCGAGAAAAGGCAGACACCATCAGGATTCAATTGGAGCAACCAGCACACCTGAGCCTTTAAATCCAACGGCGTAAAATCTGGCAAATGCAATCCTGGATAGATGGGGAATCTTCCGTCAATCGTCTCCTTTGCCGCCTGCGTGCAGTAGGTAATCCAAGCTCGATCTTCGCCATAAAAACTGTGATACACCATCGGGAAAGCGAAGTCAAGACTGAAGCGACTCCAGTCTTGATAGACCATCTTAGCCGCCATCTCAGGCGTTGGGAAAACTGCAGCGCCACAACGTTTTCCTGTGCCACGCACCGCCTCAATGAGCGTATTTGCCGTAGCAGCCACGCTTTTTAGACGGAAGTCGCACCACGCGGCATCATCTGCCACAGGGGTTTGTCCGAACTCAGCCTTGCAATGGTCACAGTAACAGAAGTCATACGCGGGCAAAGTGGTGCTCATATCCAATCCGTAATTCGCCCACAAAGCCTTTGGCAACACGACATCGGGCTGGCGAATGTAATCCAACTGCACTGCATCTACGGTTGGAATTGCCGCAACTTCGAGAATCTTTTGCTTCAGGTAATTTCGCACTTCTGGACGCGATGGGCAAAGAAATTGGTAGTATGCCACGAAGGGACGTTCTTCTTCCTTGTGACATCCCTTACCCTCTGCGCTTACGGCATACCATTCTGGATGCTTGAGCGCCTCTTGATCCTCGGGACGATTCAAAGACCAAAACCACGCAACCGTCTCCATGCCGCAGGCCTTACCCCACGCAGAGATGCGCGCAATCGCCTCTGGCGTGCCATCAATAACCAACATCGTCACGCCGGCATCTGCCCACGTCTTCACGTGTTCTGCCGTGAGCGCAACGTCATTCCCGTGAACCCAAAGGCCTACTTGTGGCGGAAAAGTTTCTACAGCGCCGACAATCTTGTCAGAGAAACGCACGCGTCCCCAATGTTCAGGTGCATG
>JAZRAG010000041.1:0-31161 GCA_045634445.1 Candidatus Spyradenecus sp.
ACCTTCCACGGCTAAAACACACAAAATACACAAAAAGGTGCTCCGCAGGGCGCTCTGCGAGCGCAGGACAGCGAAAAGCACGACGAATTTTCCGCAAGAACGCTATCTCTTGGAGATTTGCCACCTCGGCGCAAGAAGCGTTTGCTTCGCATCCGCTTCCCGAGGATGACAAATCTCCGCTTCGCTTTTTACTCTAGTAAGATTTAAGCGCAAGATGACGAGAAATGGAGATGTGCCCATTTCGAGCATCTTGTAAGAGCCGTGCAACTCGTGGAAAACTAGCGAAGTGAAGGGGCGTGAGGTTGAGGGTTGCGATTTGTGTGGGTGTTTGGTAAGATTTAGATGGTTGATTGGCATCTTTTGGTGTTGATTTTGATTATGTATTGCAGAGGTTTGATGAACTATGCAGGGTGAAACGATTTGTTCTTGTGGTCGGGCTTCTTTGGGGAAGGCGCTTGGTACGTCTGTGGGGCTGGCGATTTTGGCTTATAAGGCGCCGGTTACGACGGAGGCGTCGATTTTGAATCATCAGGAGCATGGGTTGTATGACCTTTTTGATGATGTGGTGGTGTGTTTTCAGAGTGCTACGGATGAGGATATCGCGATGGCTGAGCGTCGTGGGATTCGTTATGTGGCGCGTCCTGAGAATTATGGGATTCAGGGTGGTTTTCGGTGGGCTTGGGAGTCGCTGAAGACTGAGTATGTGATGATTTTGGAGAATGATATCCCGGTGTGTGTATCGCCTGAGTCGATGCGTGCGCAGATTGAGCAGTCGTTGCGTTATTTGATGGAGAATAAGGTCGATTTGGTGCGTTTGCGTAATCGCTTTAATCCGGGTGAACAGAATCGTTTTGCGTCGATGTATTCGCGTTTTTGGCCGATTGTTTGCAAGGATCCGCGGTGGAATGATACGGAGATCTTGGATGATTCGCCTGCGTGGAAGAAGTGGCTGCGCCGTGTTTTGCGTCCTGGGAAGGCTACGCGGTGGTGTGGCAGAAGTCCGTATTTGGAGCAGCATCCGGATGTGCTTTTCCCGAAGTACATTCAGCTTTTGTCGCCGGATTATTTTGTGGTGGACAGTTGGGTGCAGCCGTGGACAAATCAGTCGACTTTGATTTCAAAGCAGTTGATGGGTAAACTTTTGGATTATGCTGATGCGCATCCTTCGCATCACATTCATAATTCTGAGGGGAATAAGATGCAGACTTTGGAGACGCCGTTGAATTGTCTTTGGTGGCGTCGTCAGCATTTTAGAATTGGGATGCCTGAGGGTGTGTTTACGCATTGCCGTTTGGATCGTGGCAGGGCGCTCTAAAAGGTTGATTTTAAAGCCTTTAATCAGGTTTTCATTGAATAAATTTTCACGTGGGGTGGGTCTCGCGTGAAAATTTATTTTTTAATATGTAGTGTTTGGTGGTTTAGGGGGGTGAATTTATGCTATGATTTGGGTCTTGTAATAGGGAAAAAGGTTTTCTATTACGAGGCGTTTTTGATAACTACAGGAGTGAGTTCCGGACGATGGGAATCCTGCGTTTTGAGAATGTGACGAAGCGGTATGGTGATCATACTGTTTTGGATAATGTGAGCCTTTCGATTGGAGCAGGGGAGGTTTTCTCTCTGCTAGGGCCGAGTGGGTGCGGTAAGACGACTTTGCTGCGCATTTGTGGTGGTTTTGAGAAGCCAGACTCGGGCCGTGTGATTTTGGATGGCGTGGATATTACGGATTTGCCTCCGAATCGTCGCGAAGTGCGTACGGTCTTCCAGAATTATGCGCTTTTCCCGCATATGACGATTTGGGAAAATGTGGCATTTGGCTTGAAGACGGCGGGCATGGATGCGAAGCGTATCGCGCAAGAGGTGCCGAAGTATTTGGAGCTCGTGCAGTTGGCGGGCTTTGAAGATCGTAAGCCGGGGCAGCTCTCGGGTGGTCAGCGTCAGCGTGTGGCAATCGCTCGTGCGTTGATTAACCGTCCGAAGGTGTTGCTTTTGGACGAACCGCTTGCCGCGCTTGACTTGAAACTGCGTCAACGCATGTTGATTGAGTTGGATGCGATTCATGATGATGTGGGGATTACCTTCCTTTTCGTGACGCATGACCAACAGGAAGCCATGAGTATCAGTGATCACATTGCGGTTTTACGCGGTGGTTCGATTGAGCAGATTGGCACGCCGTATGAATTGTATGAAGCGCCCAAGACGAGCTTTGTGGCGGCATTCATTGGCGATACCAACTTCTTCCCGGGCACGGTGAGTCGTGTGAATGGCGATTATTGCGATTTGGAAATTGAAGATTTCCCGACGCTGCGCCTTTACAATGATAAGAAGATGCCTGAGGGCGGTAGTGTGCATATCAGTATTCGCCCTGAGAAGTTTATGATTTCACTGGATAAACCCGAAAACATCAATCCTAATACGAACTTACTTCAGGGTAAGGTCGAGGACGTGATTTACTTGGGTGCGCACACGCGTTATTGGGTGCGCGTCAATGATTGGCGCGTGGCTGTCGTGAAGCAGCACCATGGGTATGCACTTGATGAACGCCGCATTACGTGGGGCGATGATGTTTGGTTGCGCTTTGAGGCTGATAACGCTTATATGTTGGACCGTTATGCGGAAGACGATGAGCGTCTGCGTCTCTTGCCGGACCTCTAAGTGAAGGTGCTGAATCATGTGGTTTAAGAAGGCCTCCAACTTCTTTGTCGGGTTACCGACCTTTGTTTGGTTGTTGCTATTCTACGCACTGCCGGTCTTCATCGTATTCCTCTTAGCCTTTAAGCCTGTGGATTCTGCCGGTGGCATTGCTGCAGGGTGGACGCTGAATACGGTGTGTGAATTGGGCAATCCTAATTACCCCGCAATCATTTGGCGCACCTTTTGGTTGGGCGTGGTGGCGACATTTGTGTGCATCGCAGTGGCGATTCCGATCAGCTACTGTTTGTCGCGCTTGAAGTCGCAGATTCGCAACGTCTTCTTGATGTTGATCATTGTGCCGTTCTGGACGAACTTTTTGATTCGTATCTATGCGTGGCGCGTCTTTTTGCACTCTGATGGTGTCTTTAAGCATCTGCTTGTCTTCCTCGGTTTGGTGGATGAATCGGCGGTTTTGCTTTACAATCAGTGGGCAGTTTTGACCGTGATGATTTATACGTATATTCCGTTTGCGGTCTTGCCGATTTATGCTGTGGCTGAGAAGTTTGACTTCTCGCTTTTGGATGCGGCAAAGGACTTGGGTGCGGGGTCGTTCTATGCGTTTCGTAAGGTCTTTTTCCCAGGCATTGCGAAGGGTGTGTGGACGGCTGTAATGGTGGTGCTCATTCCGGCATTTGGTGCGTATTTGATTCCTGACTTGGTGGGTGGCCCCACGAGTGAACTCATTGGTGACAAGATTGCGCAACGTGTCTTTGGTGACCGTAATTTGCCTCACGCAAGTGCGCTCTCGGCGCTTTTAATGTTGGCCGTGTTCTTGCCGTTGATTGGGACGATTTGGATTCGTAAGTTGAAAAATCGCAAGTCGAAAACGGAGGTGGCAGATGTATAATAGTCAGCACAGAAACCGTTTTCCCTTTCTGATTACTTTATTGACGCTTGTCTTTTTGTACACGCCTTTGATTGTGGTGGCGGTGGCGTCTTTTAATGCGAGTAAGTATGGCGGCGCATGGAAGGGTTTCTCGCTGAAGTGGTATGAACGTCTCTTCCAGGATCCTAATATTTGGGAAGCGCTCGTCAATACATTGATTATCGCGTTTATTGCGACCTTCTTTGCGACCTTGTTGGGTACATTGGCGGCATTGGCACTGCATCGTAGTAAGCATCGCTTGAAGGGGATTTACTCTGCGCTGGTGCATACGCCTTTGGTCGTGCCAGATATTTTGCAGGGGATTGGCCTCTTGCTCTTGTTCGTGACGGTGATTTCCACCTTTGGCGAATGGGTGCAGCGGACTTTTGGCATTGAAATGGGGCTTGGTTTCACCACGATTATCATTGCGCACATTACTTTTTGTTTGAGTTATGTGACGATGGTGGTTTTGGGTCGTTTGCAAGAATTTGACCGTTCGGTCATTGAAGCGGCACAAGACCTTGGTGCAAGCGGTCTTTACACCTTCTTTAGGGTGACGCTGCCGATTATCTCTCCGGGTATCATTGCTGGTGCGCTCTTCTCGTTCACGCTTTCGATTGACGATTTCGTGATTACCTTCTTTGTGAAGGGTGCGGGTGATACGACGCTGCCGATTTACATTCAGAGTGCAATGCGTCGTGGCACGCCAGCTGTGATTAATGCTTTGTCGGTGATTTTCTTATTATTGACCTTCCTCTTGGTCTTTGTAACCCAACGTCTTCTCTCTGATAAAAAGGAATTGAAGAAATGAAATTAACGAAGTTGTTTCACGCCTTTGCAATGGGCGCACTCGTCGCATCGATGATGTTGTTTACCGCTTGTGGTGAACCCAAGGAAACGCTCTACATCTATAACTGGGGTGATTACCTCTCTGAAGATGTGATTCGTCAATTTGAAAAAGAGTATAACTGCGAAGTGCAGTTGGACGTCTTTGACTCAAATGAAGCGATGTATGCGAAGTTGAAGGCGGGTGCCAGTGGTTATGACATCATTGTGCCCTCTTCGTATATGGCGAAGTTGATGTACGCGCAGGGGATGGTTCAGGAACTCGATTTAACGCAGCTCCCTGAAGTGGCGAAGTACTATGACACCTCTTATGCATCGCTCTCGATTGACCCGGAAATGAAGTTCTCGGTGCCTTACTTTGTGAGCTTTGTGGGCATTGGTTATGACACGGCCCGCCTGAAGGATTTCAAGCCGACATGGCATATGTTTGAACGTGCTGACATCAATCGCCGTTGTTCGCTCTTAAACGATTGCCGTGAAGTGATGGGGTGCGCGCTCAGGACTTTGGGCTACGATGTGAACACGACTGACCAGGCTCAGATTGATGCTGCGGTTGAATTGATTAAGACGTGGAAGCGCAACATTGCGAAGTTTGAAGTGGATGATGCGAAGCGTGCACTTGCTTCTGGCGAATTCTTCGTCATTCAGACTTACAATGGGGATATGTTGCAAGTCGCAATGGAAAAGCCGACGGTGGCTTTCGTGATTCCTGAAGAAGGCACAACGGTGACCTTTGACAACTTCGTGATTCACAAGAACTGCACCAATGTGAAGCTTGCACACGCTTTCATCAACTTCATGTATCGTCCGGAAGTTTCGGCTGCTAACATGAATGAAATCATGTATGTCGCTCCGCATACTGAAGCTGTGAAACTTGTGGATGAGTCGCTGCGCACGAATCCGGCATTCTCGGTGCCTGCAGAGGTGCGTGCACGTTGTTATCCCACCTGGGACTTGGGCGATGCAAATAGCCTCTATATCAAGGCTTGGGACCGTATCCGCGCAGAATAAGTAACCGCTCAAAGAAGAATAAAGAAGCCACGCAATCGCGTGGCTTCTTTGTTGTTTACAGCTGTGCGCTATTAGGCTTCAGCGAAATCGCCCTTGCCAACGCCGCAGGTGGGGCATGCCCAATCTTCAGGCAACTGATCGAAGGGGATGTTGTCATTTTCTGCAGGATCATAGACATAGCCGCAAACTTGGCATACGTGGGTCATGGTGTAACTCCTTTGTGTGATTGTTTAAGATGGCGTAATAATAGCACATTCAGAAGGGTGTGAAAATAGAAAGTAATAGAAACTTTCATCTTTCTGCATAGTAAAAGTCGCATCCATTTTTTGGGAGGCTTTGAATCTTCAAGTGAGTAGGATACAGAAGGGCGGCGCTGATGAAGTGCTAGCGCATTTCTCACTTCGTTTCTGAGCGCAATCTCATAGAAACGGGTGAGGTGTTTTATATGGAGAACTAACATTCTCTTCATAATTTCCTAACAAAAGAATGGTTTAATACTGGCGAATAGTGAAAAGGAAAAAAGACAGATGAATGAAAGACAGTTCACATTGGAACATCGGTTGCTCCAGTTGCGTGATGAAATCAAATCCCTTGAGGAAGCGCCAACGCTCTCTTCTCAAGCGTTGTCAACTCGCCTAAAAGCGTTGCTCGCCGAACGCTCTAAGTTGGAAGACGAGTTGATTAACATGGTTGTGAATCCTGATAACAACTATCGTCATGAGGCCTTAGAAGGGTTACGTGAAGGTCTTTTAGCGGCGGTACTATCTTTGGAAGCATCGCTTCGTGGTGCAACACTTCCTGAAGATTTGCCATGTATAGAACATAAGGAACCCGTTGTTCAACAAGAGGGGTGGGTAACGCGCGCCTTTCATTGGTTGTCTAAGCATCCAGTGATTGCGTGGACGACCACGACCGTCTTTGTCTATTTATTGCTCATCGCCGTGAGTGCGTTAGGCAATGGCTTTAATGATCTCTTTGGCGGTCCGCAGGCGGCTCAAGAGCTCTTTTCTTTTGCCACGAATCCCTTTATGGGTCTTTTGATGGGCCTTTTGGCAACGGCTGTGATTCAGTCAAGCTCGGTGACCACCTCTATTTTGGTGGCACTTTGTGCTGCAGGCACCTTTTCTGTTGGGACGGCAATTCCGATGGTTCTCGGTGCAAATATTGGTACTTCGGTGACGAATACGTTGGTCTCCTTGGGTCACATCGGCCATCGTCGTGAATTCCGTCGTGCTTTTGCCGCCGCAACAGTGCACGACTTCTTTAATATGACGGCCATCTGCATCTTCTTACCTTTGGAAATGGCTTTCGGCATCTTGGAACGCATTTCAGCGTGGGTTTCGGGTCTGCTTTATGGCGGTTCTGGAGGTTTGAATCTGGACTCTATCAACATTGTCGCAAAGGCAACCGAACCTGTGGAAGCTGCCATTCATGCGCTCTTTAAGGTGATTCCTGGGCCTGCATGGGTGAGCAATGGCGCTTATGTGCTCTTCGGCCTGTGCTTGATTTTCCTCTCGATTGTGCTCTTGGGTAAATTATTACGTCAATTACTCACGGGTCGTGCTGAAAAGATCTTCCATGCGGCAACGGGGCGGAGTGGCGTGGCAGCGATTGGGTGCGGCTGCCTCATTACGGTGCTTGTTCAGTCAAGTTCGACGACGACATCATTGATTGTGCCCTTGGCAGGTGCTGGCTTGATGAAACTCAAGCGCGTGTATCCCTTTACTTTGGGCGCGAATATCGGCACGTGTATTACGGCACTTTTGGCCGCAATGGCAATCACAGGAGAGGGAGCGCAGCTTGCGTTACAGATTGCATTAGTGCACTTCTTCTTCAATACGCTTGGTGTCATCTTAATCTATAGCACGCCCATCCTTCACCGCATCCCAATGGTTTTTGCTTCGAGTTTGGCTAAATTAGCAAGTTATCGTCGCGCAATGGCATTTATTTACATTGTGGGCGTCTTCTTCATTCTGCCGCTCTTGTGCCTTGGGATCTACAAGTGCTTTGCCTAAGCGTGTAGGACTCCAAAAGCAAAACGCTCTCCACAATCGGAGAGCGTTTTTAATTGAATAGGAGCGTGAATCTCTTACTGATTGCAACTTAGTCACGGATTGCTTTCGCAAGGAAATGTGGCATAGGCGGCGGAATCGGTGCGCAAGTAAAGGCTTTTAACCCCACCATGGTCATCCAAGATTCAAGTTCTTCCGTGGAGAAAACCCATCCATTCGTGGTGGTGAGGGCCATGTTGACGGCAAATAACGCCGAGAAGGGCGGGGTGGTGTGATCGGGGCCTGTCATTAAATCAAGAACATAAATCGCGCCACCAGGCTTTAATGCACGCTTCGCACGCGTCAGAATGTCGATAATGGCTTCAGGGGATTCTTGATGGAGGCACCCAAAGAGCGTTACGACATCATAGGTGTTTTCTGGGTAAGTATCCACATGATAGTCGCCGGCATGGCACGTAATGCGGTCAGCACAAGGCGCTGTAATCTCTTTCGCCACAGCAGAAATTGCGGGCAAGTCGTAGGTGTCACAGGTGAGTTCGGGGTCGCTTTGAGCCATCAAAAGTGCGTAAGTGCCAGGGCCACCAGCAAGGTCGAGCACCTTGGCGCCTTTGGGGAGGTTTAATGCAGGCACAA
Organism: Candidatus Spyradenecus sp.; assembly: GCA_045634445.1. Lineage (GTDB taxonomy): Bacteria > Verrucomicrobiota > Kiritimatiellia > RFP12 > DVOR01 > Spyradenecus. The sequence goes on from JAZRAG010000041.1 coordinate 8,059, forward strand.
CGGCCTTCCCAATGCCCATCGCGCGGCCATGCATTGAGAGCGCAAAGCGACGGGTGCGTTCGGCGTCATCGCCTAAGTGCACTTCAGGCGCTTCAACAGGTGCACCCGTGCGCACAAAGTCTGTCAATTTTCCCCATGCGTTATAGACATCGTGATTATACGCGATAGCCTTCGTTAAATCATGCGGTGCACCGCGAACGAGGGTGGCCTGGGTGGCTGGGGTTAAGGCGTAACGATTGTCTGTTTTTGTTAAGAGCCCAATGGCGACAGTCGCATCCAAGAGTAAGCGTAAGCCGCGAGGAGAAGTGTCAAGCGCTTCTGCAAGGTTTTCCAACGTAGGGTCTTTTGAAAGCGCGATTTGCGTAAAGACGTCAAGTTCAAGGGCTGAAAAGAGAATGGAAGAGCCATAAAAGGCGCTTGCAAGTGAAATGATTTCTGGAATTTGGAGCGACATGAGATTCCCTTTAATCAAAAAAGACTGTGATTATTGTAGTAAAAAATGTGGTTAAGGGCTAGGCTTTGGTTTAAGCGTACGTCGAGAGGGTTCTGCTTGGGTAGGATCTTCTGGCCAATAGTGCTTGGGATAACGGCCTCTTAAATCTTTGCGGACGATGGCATAGCCATTTTGCCAGAAAGAGGCAAGGTCTGATGTGACCTGTACGGGACGTTGGGCAGGAGAGAGCAGATGAAGGAGAATGGGAACAGTGCCCTGTGCAATGCGTGGCGTGGCTTTGAGACCAAAGACTTCTTGGATTTTCACCGCGATGTAAGGTTGGTCCAAATCATAGTGAATGGTCATATTTGAGCCACTTGGCACGCGGAAATGCGTGGGGGCTTCTCGATCTAATGTTTGTTGCGAATGACCCGATGCTGAAAGGAGGTTCAAAATCGCAGATTGTAAGGAGAGGCCAGGGCACTGTGCGAGTGCTTCAATCAACGCCTCTTTTTCAAGCGCAGGGAAGTGCGCATCTGGGAGCGTTTTTCTCAAAAAGGCAATTCGCTCTGCAAGGCGCTCTGCAGCAGGTGTCCAAGGGAGGCCTTCATGACGGAGTCGGCAACGTTCGGCCTCAATTTGTAACTCGGGCGGGATGGATTTTAATGGTCGCGACTTGGTTACAATTTCACCGTAGCACACCTCTTCTGCGGCAATCAAGCGTTTGGCATTCTTGTCCCATTCAATGCGGGTTCTGGTTTCAGGTTGCAAGAGGGCAAGGTCTGATTCGGTGAGCGGGAAACACCAACGAATCGTTGCTTCAGCATCACCGTCACTCATGCGCACAGCAAAGAGCCATTCGGCATTGATCATCAATGAGTCCGCAGGAAGGACTGCACCGAACCCTGCCGCGAGGAGGTAGCGCCCTGAAGCGGTATTGCGTCGTTTTGCAAGATGGCCAGGGAAGGCCCAAAGCAAGTAGGGTACTAATGCGTCAATTGAAAGGCGTGGTGTAGGGGAGCCGCCCGCCCAACGCGTGGCAAGTTGCCAAATCTCTCGCGGACGCTCGTCAAGGACAGTTGCCAACACGCGCCTAAAATCTTGTTGCGTTCGCAAGGAGGTGATGCGTTCACCTTCTGCACAAATGGCAGCAAGGAGTGCGCCGCCAGCCTTGTCAATCTCCTGCATTTTAAGCATCATTGCGGCTAAGGAAGGATGCACAGGGAAGCGCGTCATTTGATGGCCAAGCGGCGTAATCTGTAAATCGGCATTGACTGCACCGAGGGTCTTGAGGCATTGCCACGCGGTTGTCCATGCAGAGGGCGGAGGCGGTGTTAACCATGCGAGTTCACGCGTGCCCCATTCTGCACATAGGAGGGCTGTTTGCGAGAGGTCTGCGCTTAGGATTTCGGGTTTAGAGATCTTTGTAAAGGTTAATTCTTCTGCCTGAGTCCACAAACGATAGCAGACGCCAGGGCAGGTACGGCCAGCGCGTCCGGTGCGTTGGGTAATGCGATCTAAGGGGATTTGACGCGTAACGAGTTTGGTCAAGCCATTGCGTGAAGAGTATTGCGGAATACGGGCAAGCCCCGTATCAATCACCACACGAACGCCTTCAATGGTGAGCGAACTCTCAGCAATAGAGGTCGCAAGCACAATTTTACGTTCGTTTGGAAGTGGCGGTGCGACTGCGCGATCTTGTTCGTGGCGCTCTAATGCAGCGTAAAGCGGCGCGATGCGAACGTTGTTTGGCAGCTGTTCTGCCTTTAACGCTTCTGCGAGGGAGCGAATTTCGCCTTCGCCAGGCAAGAAGACGAGGAGAGAGCCTTCGGTTTCTGCAAGGGCTTTGCGAACTGCGGCTAATGGAGACAGATTCCCTAACCAACGCGTTTCAACAGGATAAGCGACCGCCGGGATTTCAATAAATTGCGCATTTGGCAAGAGATCAGATTGAATCGTTGCCGACATAATGAGCACGCGCAAGTCGGGACGTAATCCTTCACGCACCTCTTTAGTCAAGGCGAACGCGATATCCAACGCTAAAGCGCGTTCGTGAAATTCGTCAAAGATGATGAGCCCCACATCGGAGAGTTCGGGATCATCAAGGATATGACGCGCTAAAAGACCTTCGGTTAGGAATTCAATGCGTGTTTTAGGGCCGATACAGGAATCTAAACGAACGCGCCAACCCACCGTTTCGCCAGGCTTTTCGTGTAAGGTTTCTGCGATATACTGCGCAGCGCGACGTGCGGCAAGGCGACGCGGTTCAAGTACAAGAATCTTTTTACCTTCCAACCACGCTTCGTTCAAAAGGGCTGGCGGAATCGTCGTAGTCTTACCCGTGCCAGGAGGAGCGGTTAAAACGACAGGACGATTCTCGTCAAGCGCAGAACGAAGAGTTGTGAGATCAAGTGCCATGTGTAGCAGTTGGTAAAACGATTTTGGCTTGTATGGAAACAGCCTGCCGTGAAGACAGGCTGTTGAGCAGTTGAGATAAACGATGTGACTCGCTAAGATTATCTCAAACAGAACTTAGTCTTCGAAACGGGCCGTGGCTGCATAGGCGTGTGCATCAAGACCTTCGAGTTTGCCGAAGGTTTCAATCGCTTCACGCGTTTCTGCCAAGTCTTCCTTCGTGAAACGCACAAAGGAACTACGACGGCGGAAGGTTTCAGCTGTAAGACCGCTAAACATGCGTGCGGCACCACCCGTGGGCAACACGTGGCTTGGGCCAGCAACGAAGTCGCCTGCGCTTTCGGGCGTCCAATAGCCAACAAAGACTGCGCCTGCGCAATTAATTAACGGCAAGAGTTCGTCTGCGTTTTCGGCTTGAAGTTCAAGGTGTTCTGCGGCAAAACGGTTGCAGAGTAATGTGCCATCGGTGGCCAAGTCGGGGACGACAGCGAAGAGCATACCGCCGTTTTCAACCATACGTTCGATGATGGCCTTGCGATTGCGCACGGCGGTTTGTGCGATGACTTCCGCCTTGACAGCTTCTGCAAAGGCGCGGCTATCGGTGACGAGCAAGCTCTTTTCGAGACCGCTACCGTGTTCTGCCTGAGAAAGCAAGTCTGCAGCCACCCACTTTGCCTTGGCGGCCTTATCTGCGAGGACACAGATTTCAGAGGGACCAGCGACTTGGTCAATGGCTACGGTGCCGTAGACCTGGCGCTTGGCGGCCGTAACATAGGCATTGCCAGGACCAGCGATGAGTTCAACGGGCTTGATACCTGCGCCATAGGCCATCAAACCGATGGACTGAATACCGCCAACACGATAGATTTCGGTCGCGCCCGCGACGCGCAAAGCGTAGAGCAAGGGGGCAGAAACTTCTAAGCCATTACGGCAAGGGGTACAGGCAACGATTTCCTTCACGCCGGCAGCCTTCGCCAAAACGACCGTCATCAACGAGGTCGAAGCGAGCGGTGCAGTGCCACCAGGAATGTACATGCCAACGCGGTCCATCGCGTGGAAACGTTCGCCGAGCTCGCCACAACACCGGGTCGGGATGGTCCAGTCAGGGCGTAGACCAGCCTTTGCGAAGGTTTCGATGCGTTCGGCGGCCTGTGCGATTGCGCGTTTCACGGTTTCATCGCAAGCGGCTTCTGCGGCATCAAGTTCGGCTTCGGTTACGCGCATATTTTCAGGCGTAACATCTGCATTGTCAAAGGTTTTACACGCTTCTAAAACGGCATCAAGACCACGTGTACGGATGTCGCCTAAGCACTTGGTAGCAGCGGCTTCAGCCTTTTCATCAAAGGCAGGACGGCTTAAGAAGGTCTCAACAGCAGGGGTCTGCGCAGTAGCGCTCCAATCAAGAATAGGAATGAGTTCGGGATTCATAATTTAATTAGGCTTTAATTGAAATTAAAAAGGGGTGAATTTAAAATGGCTCAAATTAAGGCTGAGCAGGGGTTGTTTCTCCTGCGGCTGCTGCAGCTTCTGCTTCAGCCTTACGCTGCTTGTACAACTTGATGGCTTCGTCTTGCTTATCCATCTTCTTCTGAACATTCTTATCTGCGCCAGCCACAGGGTCGTAAATGAAGTGTTTCGGCACAGGACGATTGTACTTGAGCAATGCCATCATTTCAAGTTCGATCAATTCGCCAATCTTTTCCTTGGCAGCTTCGCTCATTTCGGCCTTTTCTGCGCGCTTACGTTCCTTCTTGTCATCACGGCTCTTATAACCCGCGGTGACGCTACCCTTTGCAGCCTTAATGGCATCCATCGCAGCAGCGGCTTTAGCAGACATTTCTGCGTCAAGGCGCTTCTTTTGCTTCGCATACCACTCATTTGCGGCATCGTCGGTGGAGAAATTCTTGTATTTGGCGTCACGTACCCAGATGAAGGTTTTCGTGGGGAACTTCGGATAGTCCTTGTTGCCAGCTTTCAATGCGGCGGTTTGGTCTTTAGTCCACTGACGTTTCACTGTGGTGAAGGCCTTGTTAAAGACGCGCTTTTCTTCCGAAAGATCGGCCTTTAACTCACGCACTTCTTCAGAGGTCATCAAATAGACCATTTCAGTGCGATACATATCGTAGAGTTGAACCCCAACCTTCGCGGCGAAGGTGGTCGCCGTGAGAAGTGTGGTAAGGGTGAGGGTTAAGAGTGCTCGTAACATTAATCACGCCCCTTTCCGCCGAAAAAGCGCAAGAGATAAAGGAAGAGGTTGATGAAATCAAGATAGAGTTCAAGTGCGCAGAGCAGACCCAAACGGCGCACCGTACCTGCGTCTAATTGGTTTTGCTGTTCCGCAAGAATACGCACCTTTTGAGCGTCCCAAGCCGTGAGACCCACAAAGATGAGCACACCGATGTACGTGATAATCGCGTCTAAACCGCTTGAACCCAAGAAAATATTGACGAAAGACGCCAAGATAATCCCCCACAGGCCCATCACGCAGATGCGCCCCATGCCACTTAAGTTCTTACGCGTGAGTGAACCGAAGAGCGCCATACCCGCAAAGGTACCAGCCGTGACAAAGAAGACCGACTGAATCGTGGCAAGTTCAAATACTAAAAAGATGACGGAGAGCGTTACGCCGTTGACAGCCGCATAGACCATAAAAAGGAGTGCTGCGAGCGGAACGGCCATCTTGTGAATCATTGCAGAAAGACCAAGCACCAAAAGGATTTCCACAATAAAGCACCCCATAAAGAGGCCACGCGAGGGAACCAATGCTTCCGTGCCGAAGGCTTGTGCCATAAAGTAGGCAACGACACCCGAAATCAGAAGGCCAAAAGCCATCCAACCATAGGTGAAATTGTAGACGCGATTTAAGCTCGTTGTGAAACTAGAGGCATGAGCACGTGCAAGTGCATCAGGATCATACATTGTATTCATAAGAAAGCCTTTCCTAAAAGTCCTAATATGATAACAAAAGTGAAGGGTTTGTGTCGTATTTTCACCTGTCGTTTTTGTGACGCATATTAACAAACGCCCAAAATCCACAAGCCGATTGGCACAGTCACAATACAGACTGCATGGGTATTCAATACCATGGCAGAAACAAAGGGAATGTCACCTCCGTACACTTCCGCTAAAGAAACGCTTGCCATCACCCCTGGCATGAGGGCAATAATGCCGAAAACGAAGCGTAAATCGTTGTTGGCTAATGGCACAAAAGCCAAAAGGGTCAACAAAATCGCTGGAATCACTACCATGCGCAAAAGCGTAATCATGAGTTGGTGATAGTTGAAAAGACCGTTGAGTTTGAGTTGGCCTAAACGCATACCGCAAACCAAGGCACTCGTTGGGATGGTGGCGCGTCCGAGGTAATCATAAAGCGTGCTCAATGCCACCTTGGGGAATTGCGCAGTCTTCAAATACTCAGGCATCACACCGATGAAGTGGAAGAGAACTAAGCAGCAAATTGCAAGCAGAAGTGCTGCAACAGGCGGACGGAAGAGCATTGCGGGCAAGGTTTTGAGGTTTAATTTCTGCCCAGTGAAAGCCTTGAACCCCAATGTCCACATTAACGTGTCAGAGGCAATCGTCGTCAAGGCCACCATCGCAATCCCCTTTTCGCCGAGCGAAGTGCCAGCCACAATCATGATGGGCAAGAAGGAGTAGTTGTTCATCGTGCAAGAGAAGTGAAAAGCACGACGGGTCGGGGCTTTGGCGTGACGTAGAATGGTGCGTTTGGCAATCCAGCCCACTGTCCAGCCAATCAAAATAATACCCGCGGCGCCAACGGGAAGAATCCACTGGTCTGCAAGCGCCGAGAGGGAATAATTGCGCAAAATCGCAGAAAAAAGGAGTGATGGATAGAAAACGCGAATGAGCAAAAGGGATAATTGCGTTGAGAAATCATCCGAAAACCACTTGCGTTTCGTTGTCAATACGCCAATGCCAATCATGGCAAAAATGGCAGAAATTTGAATTGCGATACTTAGCATAAGAAAACCTCCTCATTCACTATCAATTCATGTGCGTGAATGCGCAGAATATCGGTTAACGTCTAAAAGCGAGCTTGAGAACGAGTAAAACGGCCTCTTTCGCAATGGCGAGTGACATCTTTGAAGTGCCAGCAACGCGATCAGCGAAGACAATCGGAATCTCCTTAATAGAGAATCCCTTTCGCCATGCCTTGTGGGTAACTTCAATTTGGAACCCATACCCTTCTGCTGCAATCGCGTTTAATTCGATGGATGCGAGCACTTTACGATTGAAACACTTAAAGCCTCCCGTAGGGTCCATGACGGGAAGGCGTGTGAGCAAGCGCACATAGATGCCTGCACCATAGCTCAACATCAAACGCGAGAGCGGCCAATTAAGTACGCGACATCCGCCTTTGTAGCGCGAACCAATGACAAGGTCGTATTCTTGGGCTGTAGCCAAAAGGCGTGGCAAATCCTTTGGGTCGTGCGAAAAGTCTGCGTCCGTTTGAATGATAAAGTCGTAATCACGCTCAAGCGCCCATTGGAATCCTTCAATGTAGGCCTTCCCGAGACCTTCTTTTTGTTGACGGTGTAACACATGGATGGTTGCATTCGCCTCTGATAGACGGTCTGCAATGGCGCCCGTACCGTCAGGAGAGTTGTCATCAACAATCAAAATGTGCGCGCCAGGAAGGTTGGCGTGAACAGCGGCAGTAAACTTTTCAATATTTTCTTTTTCGTTGTAAGTAGGGACAACGACAAGGACTTTTTCATTTAACACGATGTGATTTTCCATGTACTATTCTCAAACAATCGCATCTTTTTCCAACAAATGGATGAGAGCTTCCACAGCTTCAGCCGCGGGTAAGGTCGCGAGATGGACGCCCTTTTGGTAGAGCGCAAAGGTCCCCGTGCCGCCGCAGAGCGCTAAGTCAGCTTCGCGCGCTTCGCCAGGGCCATTTACCACGCATCCCATCACAGCGACATGCAAACGTTTAGCGGTTGGGTGCTGACGATAAAAGCGTTCCAAAACATCAGAAATGTGTTCCGCGGCGCTCTGTACATCAACCTTAGTACGGCCACACGTGGGGCAACTTGTCACCCAAGCCCCGGGTTGACGTAAGCCACACGCACGGAGAAGTTCCACACCCACGCGGACCTCTTCTTCAATCGGCGCTGTCAAGGAGATGCGTAAGGTGTCGCCAATTCCTTCGTCTAACAAACGCGAGAGCGCGATGGCACTGGTAATGGTGCCACGACGCACGGTGCCCGCTTCGGTGAGTCCGAGGTGTAAGGGGTAGGGAACGCGTTCAGAAAGGAGGCGATAGGCCGCCAATGTACGAGGAATGTCCGATGCTTTTACCGAGATTTTAATCTCGTGGTAATCTAATGCTTCAAGAAGCGCGACATGCTTTAAGGCGCTTTCCACCAACGCTTCTGGCGTAGCAGAGCCATACTTTTCAAGCAATTCCTTCTCTAAAGAACCACCATTCACGCCAATGCGAATCGGAATCTTGCGCGGACGTACCGCTTCAACGACTGCCTTCACGCGGTCGGCATCACCGATATTGCCAGGGTTAATGCGTAATGCCGAGATGCCAGCTTCCACTGCAGCTAAGGCTAAACGATAGTCAAAGTGAATGTCTGCAATCAAAGGAAGCGGGCTCTTGGCGCAGAGCGTCTTCAACGCTTCGGCAGCTTGTTGGTCTGGCACTGCCACGCGGAAGAGATCACATCCTAATTCTGCAGCGCGAGAGATTTGTCCTAAGACCGCAGAAACATCTGCAGTAGGGACATTCGCCATCGTTTGAACAGAGATCGGGGCGCCGCCACCAACAGCGACATTGCCAATTTGAATCTGGCGAGTTTCGGTGCGCTTCATTGTTATCTTTACCTTAGAAGAACTGAAGCACCATACGGCGCACATCTGCGAAGAGGAACCAAACCATTAGGCAGAGTAAGAGAATCGTGAAGACCATCGTTACTGCACCGATAAACTTAACACTCGGCTCTTTACGACGAATAATGGCATAGAGGGCAAACATCGTATGGCCACCATCTAAGACGGGCAACGGGAGAAGATTTAAGATGGCTAAGTTCATGCAGATAAGACGCAAGAAGCCTAAGCTGCTCCATACGCCTGTCAAAATCACTTGAACAAAGAGCGAGAAAATCATCAAGGGACCGCCTAATCCCTTTGCAGCACGACCGCGTTCGCCGTCATTCTTCGGTGCGGTTAAAGCGCGTAAGACGCGTACCACGCCCATGACGTCACCACGGAGTTGTGCGTAAATGCCACGGTCAGCCATCCACTGGAAGCGGATGCGGCCATATAAACCTGGAGTAATGCCGATTTTGGGTTGGTCATCCGTTCCAGGAATGATCTCAGGCTGAAGCGTGAATGTCAAGGTCTCCTTTTCGCGTACGATTTCAAACGTACGGGGCGCCGTTGGATCTTCAGGAAGTGTGAGCTGGTCGATATTTTCGAAGGGAACCCCATTCAATTTCGTAATGATGTCGCCTTTCTTTAAGCCAGCACGTTCGGCGGGAGAGTCTTTCAACACTTCTGCAATGGCGAGTTGAAGCGGGCCAGGGCGAAGACCACCCACGCAGTAGACGGGCGAAGCATCGGAAAGGAGCGTGTCTAAGACCGCTTCCGTGGCGTGTTCAGTACCGTCACGTTGATAGGTTAAACGCACAACATCATTGGTGCCGCCAGCGAGGAAACATTCGGTCATGAAGGCATTCCATGTATTGACGGCTTCTTCATTAACGGTCAAAATCGTATCGCCACGACGCAAGCCAGCATTCCAACCCGCAGAATTGGGCTCAACATAACCGATTTCAGCCGAGCCTCCTGTGGCTTCTGGGGGTGAGAACCATGCAATCATTGCTGCACAGACTGTGGCCAAAAAGATATTGCCGAGCGGACCAGCGACTGCCACAATGATACGTTTCCAGGGTTGGGCAGGGGGTAAGGTTTCGCCATGGTCGCCTTGAATCTTCTTCATGCCTTCAGGGTCAAGCTGGGGGAGCGAGACATAGCCACCGAAAGGAATCGCAGAGACACGGAGTTCTGTGCCAAAGATTTGACGTTTCCACAATGCGGGGCCAAAGCCAATGGAGAAAACATCTGCACGAAGTCCTAAGAGACGAGCGGCAATGAAGTGACCAAATTCATGGATAAAGACGGCTAAACTGAAGAGAATGGCCGCAAGAACAATTAAGACTGGCCAAACAAAGTAGGGGGAAGAAAGAATGGTATCCAACATAGTGTTGCCTTTGTGTCAAAAAGAAAAAGGAGTTAATAAGTGAACGGCTCTAAGGTCCGTTCACGATGATTAAAGTGTGCAAGATGGGTATACCCTACACGATAGAGAATGTCATAGGCGCGATTGAAATCTGCCGCCACAAGATGCGCTTGATGTGCGTCTGAAGAAACCACGATTGGGATTTCACGTTGTAAGCAAGCTGCGAGCAAGTCATCGGTAGGATAACAGGCCTTACAGTCCTTTCGCCACCCTGCGGTATTGAGTTCAATTGCCATATCGGCATCTCGAATAGCATCAAGCGCCTCTGTGATGACATCGTTCATATCTGCAGTGGGGTAGAAGCCGAACTTCTTGTAGAGGTCAATGTGACCTGCGATATCAAAGAGCCGGCTATTGGCCATATCTCGTAAGGTTTGCCAATAACGACGAATTACGGCGTTGACTTCATCTTTCGAGAGTTTTTCCCAAAAGGTGCGCGTTAGGTCAATGCTGTCGTTGCCCACAAAGTGTACCGAACCAATCGTATAATCCAAACGTGCATCGGAGGCTAAAGGCGCCAACCAATCGGCAGAACCCTCTAACCAATCAAATTCAAGCCCTGTGCGAATCTCAATCTCGGTCGATTGTGCCTTGAGCGCTTCAATGGTTGTGAAGTAACGTTCAACAGCGTCTAATTGTAAGGCCCATTCAGGTGCCTCAGTTGCGGAGGGCGTTTCTTTGTAATAGTGGTCAGAAAAGCCGAGCACTTGGAGTTGCGCGGCTTTTGCGTGGGTTAAGAATGCCTCGGGTGCATCTGCTCCATCGCTAAAGGTCGTGTGGTTGTGGTAAGAGGCGCGCTTCATTTCTGACGCTTCCCCTTGCCGAAAGGCTTTTCGGTAGGAGCACCCTTGGTGTTCTGGCGGAATCGGCCAGGACCCTTGCCACGATTAGACTTACGACCACGCGATTTGGCGATAGCGGCTTTGCGCGTTTCGTCTGCATGACGACCACCATTCCACACATCCTTAGCAGAACCTTGGACATAGGCGAAGTCAAGGCGGCGTGCCGGGAAGTCCACCTTCGCAATGAAGACCTTGAGCTGCATGCCAGCCTTGATTTCAAGCTTGCCAGCGTTCAAGGTTTCAGTTGTGGGGTTGAAGTTCACAAACTGCTTAGAGATGCCAGAGATGTGCACCATGCCAGAGATTTGGAGATCAATGACATCCACGAAGAAGCCGTAGTTCTTGACAGAAACAACGACGGCATCGTAAGTGATTGGCTTGCGTTCATCAAGTTGTTGCTGGAGGAAACGATACTTCTTAATTTCAGTGAGGGCGCGTTCGGCCTCGTCAGCCACCATTTCGCGTTCGGTTGCGTAAGCTGCCGCGCGATCTAACCACGCCTGGCCAATGCGACCACCGCCAACACCATCGCAGAGGAATCCTGCCAACTGACGATGGAGGACTAAGTCTGGATAACGGCGAATAGGCGAAGTAAAGTGCGCATAGTACGTCAAAGCCAAGCCGAAGTGACCGTGTTGCTTTGCTGCATAGAGGGCACGACGCATCGCACGCAAGACCAAGGCGTGAATGTGATACTTTAAGGGATGGTCTGCCGTGTTTTTAAGCAGTGCAGCCAATTCCTTCGGTTCACGCAGGTTACGAGGACGAATGCCGAGTTTGCGCAATTCAAGTTCTACCTTGGCAATCTTTTCCTCATCGGGAGATTCGTGGAAGCGATTGAGAATAGCAATCTGATTGGTAATTAACGCTTTCGCCACTGCTTCATTGGCAGCCACCATACAACATTCAATGAGTTGGTGCGATTCATCATTTGAAGCCGCTTGAATGCCCGTCATGCGACCTTCGCTATCCAAGAGAATGTCCACTTCTTGTGAGGCCATCTCAAGGGCAGCATTGCGTTCGCGCAATTTCTTTAACTGACGTGTCAATTCAAGCGTTTCTTTGAGCATCGGCTGCGTACGCGGATCCAAGGGGCCGCACGCTGGCGTGACGGGACGATCTTCCAAAAGGGCGATTGCTTCTTCGTAGGCCAAACGTTGAGACGAACGAATGATTGTCTTAGCAAAGCGTGTCTTAAGCACCTTCGCAGCGTTATCGTAAGTGATAAAGACTGAGAAGGTGAGACGGTCTTCGCCTGGCATCAAGGAACAAACGCTGTTGGAGAGTTGCTCTGGCAACATCGGAATGACCTTGTCAATCAAGTAGACACTGCGATTGCGACGATAGGCCTCGCGATCAAGCAAGCTGTCCTTCTGAACAAAATGGCTGACGTCTGCGATATGCACGCCAAGGACGCGATTACCATCTGCATCGCGTTCAAGGCTAATCGCGTCGTCAAAGTCGCGTGCAGAAGCGGGGTCAATCGTAAGGATGAAGCGATCACGCAAATCTTCTCGCTTGCCAGGTTCTGCCAAACGTGCAGCGACTTGTTCTGCTTCTGCAATCACTTCAGCAGGGAATTGCTCAGGTAACTCATATTGGCGAATGATGGCCAAGGTATCCAAAGAGGGCTTGTCTTCTGGGCCAATCACCTCTAAGAGCGTTGCAATCAATTGGGTATCGCGGCGGTCACTGCGTTGGATCCGCACGACTACGCGATCGCCAGCCTTTGCTGCACCTGGTTCAGGAAGTACAAAATCGTTGTGATACACAGGATTGAGCGGCGAAACATAGAAGGTTTCACCAATCTGACGCACAGTTCCCACCACATCACGTACGCCCACTTCGTCAATTGAACGAATAATCCCCACGGGGTCCGTACGCCCACCTTTACGGTAGGAGACGGTGACACGGTCACCGTGCATAGCGCGGCCAACATCGTGACTTTCTACAAAAACCTGTTGTCCCGTTTCATCATCTGTGACAATGCCAGCACCACTGCGTGTCAAACGCAAGGTGCCTGTGAGACTGCCCACACCCGTTCCTGCACGATAGTAGCCGCGACGCTTTTCAATCAATTCGCCACTGCGCACCATTTCGCGCAATAACGAAGGTAAACGCTTCGCTGCTTTCCCGCGCAACCCCAAGGTTTTGATAATCGCTGGAACACAGAAAACTGTTTCAGGTTCACTCTGAAACAAATAACGTATAGCTTGTTCTTCAATATTCATGCCGAATAGTATACCACAGTTTAATATTAATGTAAGGGGATAAGGCGATTTTGGGAGTGAAATATTTGAGTGTGCACGGCTATCTTTTGCAACCATTTGATGTGGAATTAAGCCGAAGTCTTTCGCTTTGTGATATACTATATTTTTACCTTTTAAAAGCGTGGAATGAAGGATTTCAGAATGGCCACTTTGCTCTATGTGAATGCGTGTGTAAGGCGTGATGTTGCATCTCGGACGAATCGTCTTGCGCAGGCGTATTTGAGGCTTCGTCTTGAAAATCAATCGTGTAGCGTAAACACTGTTGTTTTGGAAGACGTTGGGATGGAGCCGTTATTGGGGCAGGGCTTGGCTGAACGTGAAGAGGCAATTCAAAAGCGCGTTTTTTCTGGTGCATCGTTCGAATTGGCGCGTGCTTTTGCAGCCGCGGATGAGGTCGTGATTGCTGCACCATATTGGGATATGAGTTTCCCTGCATTACTCAAACTTTACATTGAGCAGCTCTGTGTTAATCAGTTGACCTTCTGTTATGGTGAAACTGGCAAACCACAGGGCTTGGTTAATGTTAAGAAGGTGGTTTATATCACGACTTCTGGCGGTTACATTGGGAATGCTAATTTCGGTTTTGATTACCTTAAAGGTGTATTTTCAACCCTCTTTGGTATTACTAACATCTCCTTCTTTAGTGCAGAAGGGTTAGATATCTATGGTAATGATCCAGAGCAGATTCTAAATGATGCGATTGAACGTATGACGCAGACAGTTGCGAGTAACAAATAATCAAAAGATTGAAATAAAGGGCTTTTATGGTTGATTTGCTTAAACGTTGTGTAGCGTTTTTAACCTCTTATACGTCTGCAATTATCATTGCAGTTTCGGTAGTAACCTTTTGGCAGCCTCAACTCTTCGCATGGGTGAAAGGGGATTGGCAGACTGTTGTTTTAGGCGTGATTATGCTCACAATGGGGATGACTTTAAAACCGCAAGATTTTGCCTTTTTGTTGCATCGTCCTGTGGATTTACTCATTGGAGCTGCGGCACAATATACGTTGATGCCGTTGATTGCTTTTGGGTTAGTTCATTTATTTAATCTTCCCACTGGGTTTGCCGTGGGCTTATTGTTGGTGGGGTGTTCTCCAGGTGGAGTTTCCTCCAATTTGATTACCTTCTTGAGCCGCGGAGATGTAGCGTTGTCAGTAGGGATGACAACGATTTCTACATTGCTTTCGCCCTTTTTGACACCGCTCATCATGCTGTTACTTGTTGGTAATCGTGTGGATATTCATGCGGTGGCGATGTTCAAATCAATCTTAATTGTTACGCTGTTGCCGATTATGATTGGTCTTGGACTGAATCTCTTATGGGGAAAAAACAAGCGTTATCAAACCGTTTGTGAGATTATGCCAGGCTTTTCGGTGCTTGCCTTTGCCTGCATTGTAGGCGGTGTTATTGCCTACAATGGCAACTCTTTCTTTGATTCAAGCCTTGTCATCTTTTTGGCTATTTTCTTACACAATGCGATTGGGTATTTAACAGGTTATTGGGCCGCTTTTTGTGCGCGAATGCCTTTATCCAAACGTCGTACTGTCGCCATTGAGGTGGGGATTCAAAATGCAGGGTTGGCAACGAATCTGGCTACCCAACACTTTGCTGCACTGCCTGAGGCCGCTATTGTCTCAGCTGTGAGTTGCGTTTGGCACTCCATTTCTGGTACGCTAATCGCGGGTCTCTTTCAATGGATTGATCGTTCTAAAACAAAGTAAAGCCTATTAGCTTTTCTTATTAGAGTAGATTGTTATGAAAACATACATTAAACATAGTCTTATTGCAGTTTTAACAGCTGTTGTCGCATCAACAACTTTTGCGCGTTGGGTAACCCAAGAGGAGGTGCGTCAAGCCGCCACCACAACCTTGTCTCAATCCCTTTTCAAAAATACGTTTCCTAATGCTACAATTACCTCTGTCTTAGAGATGGATGGTCTTTGGTGTGTCAATTTAATGCCCAAAGGGCATATTGTCTTCTCTGGGAGCACGTTGCAAGTGCCCGTGCTGAGTTTTTCTGATGGAGCTTATACAACCCCGCAGAAACGAAGCCCTGCCTTTACGATTGAATCTGCGCAACGTTCTCGCGCAAAAGCGTTAGAGGCTGCGAATAAGCCAGACGAGGTTGCCGAGGCACGGTGGGAGGCATTGTTAAAGCCTGTTGCGTCGGTGAAGATGCTTACAGTTGTTGAGGAAGAAGAGGAAGAAGAACTTCCCGATTCTGCAGAATTAGAATTAAACACCCATTGGAACCAGTGCCTCCCATGGAATGATTTTTGTCCGCAACTTGATGCAGCGGCTAAGGCTACGGATTTGTACAGGAACCGCGCGCCAGTGGGATGCGCTGTAACGATGTATTCCCAACTTCTTAATTACTTTCAGTGGCCTGCACGCTTGGATGGTGTCTATACCAACACCTTAATTGGAGAGAATTGTGCACTCAATCCAGAGGGAACGTCGGAATATGAGATGCGCTTTAATGGCGCCCTTCCAATTGAGTGGAATACGCTTGATTCGACTTATGATGAAGATGTCTCAGAGGCTGAACGTTTGGCAATGGGGCGCGTAGGACTTCTCTTTGATATTTTATCGGAGATGCAATTTGGTGAAGAGTCGGGCACATCTCTTCTCAAAGTTTGTACAAATGAGTGGTATGATTTTGGTAATATGGACGGGCGCGACGAGATTGCAAACACTACCAACGAAGGTAATGAATTTGTTAAGTTTACCGACGAACAACTGACTGAAATTAAAGAAATCCTCGCAGAAGGTGTGCCAATCCCAGCCTCCATTCCTGGCCACGCTGTCTTGGTTTGTGGTTATAAGGTAGAAAATGGAGCAAACTATTTGAAGATTAATTATGGGTGGGGTAATCTTGACAATACCAACACGTTTTATGAAGCCAATAGTTCGGAACTTGAAACTTGGCTTATTGGTCATACTCCGAAAATTCAGGTTCAAGTGGCACCTTTGCCGAAGGTGGTGAATGTTAATAGTCTTTCTGTTATGTGGATGGTGCCAGAGTGTTATGAGGGAGATTCTGAAACTGAAAGTGATTTCTCGAAGTTTACCGTTGTCGCAACGCCTTACTCTTCGGAGGATATTGAACCCTCTTGTGTACTTTCCCTTGAGGATCCTATTGCAGAGGTAGAAGTGTGTGAAGTCATTAACTTGAAAGATCCCTCTGGTGTGCAAGTGCCCGCCCTTTTAATTAAAGAACCAGAGGATCAGTTAGCAAAGTATTACTATAACTTCCCTGAAGCGTTTATTCCTACAAAGAGTACGACTTTTTCTTGGAACTTGGAGGATTTACGTGAAGAAGCGATGCGTGAAGAGCCTGTCGTTACGATGGTGGAAGTGCAGTTGTGGAGCGAAACTGCGCGTAGTTGGCAAACGCTTAAGACTTTCCCTGAGACTGGTGAAAAACTCCCCGAGGCTCTTACGATTGAATTGGGCGATTACGCGGAACAATTTTGCCGTTTACGCCTTGTTGTAAGTGTTGTGGATGATGAAGAAGATGATGAGGAAGAGGACGACGAGGAAGAAGAGGAGGAAGAGGAGTCTGCTGCCGTTATGTGTTATGCCCTCTACAATCCTCAAGTGAGTAATGTTTATGCCCAAGGGACGCCCGTAAGTAGTAAGAAATTGGGATATTCTGTAAGAGAGTGTCAACTCAAGAACTTAACGGCTTCCGAAGGTCAGGGAACGCGTTATCGTATTCAGGTGAAAGCGACGCATTCTGATCCCGAAATAAGGATTGCACCTGCAGAAACCTTTACGCGCGTGACGACAGACTCGGTTGCATTTCCGATTATTGAATCGGTTGTCAATCTCAATGGTAAGCATCTTGTGGAGGATGTCTTGCTCAAGGCGGACTTATATGGCACTGCAGGACTTCGTGTCACTTGTAATGAGGCTGTAACTGAACTTCGTGCACAGACGAGTTGCCCCACTTTGATTCCTGATAATGCCATCACAATTAAACCCTACGATGAACACATCTTCGATGTTGTAATTGACTCATCTTTGGCACGAGAAAATCTTGATGGTTCGCGTATGATTCTCTGGCTTGAAGCCAAGACTGAACAGGGTAATGTCACAACCAAGGAAGTCGTTTTAGCCTTGCGCGCGGCGATTGAATGGGATGTGGATGAGGATTCTTTAGAAATTCCGCATTATTGGTTCCAGGAGGTCGGATTGGTTACCGAAGAAAACGCTCCGGAAACTGCAGCAGATTGGAAAACGCTCGCAGAAGAAGATGATGATAACGATGGATTGCTCAATTGGCAGGAATACCTCTGCGGCACCTCGCCGATAAACGCAGAAGAAAAACTGCAAATTCAGGGTCTAAACTTTGATGAAAATGGCACATTGACCTCTGTTAGCTACACGCCGATGACTGCAGAAAAGGGCGTTATCACCCTTGAAGGTAAGGCATCCTTGACGGATGAAACGTGGGCAACTGCAGACTTGACCACCCATCGCTTCTTCCGCCTGCGTGTGACTAAGAAATAACATTAAAAATTGCACATTTTAAAAAGCGGTTGTTTTCATCCCGAAAGCAACCGCTTTTTTAATTCGAAAGCAACCGCTTTTTAATTTGAAAACACCCTCTTTTCAAAATGAGCTATACGGCGAGATAAGTAACGTCGTTAATCGGTCATGATTTGCGCCAACATCGGTATAGTCGTTAATGTACGCCTTAACGTTTAACGGCGTCATTAGGCGCTTTGTGTTATAATGGTAGTATGGATTGTTTAGTGGATGGGAAAAGGGCTGTGGGACGGTTGGCGCCGTCTCCTACGGGGGCTTTGCATTTGGGGAATATTCGCACGTTTATGATTGCGTGGTTGCAGATGCGTGTGTGCGGTGGAAAGGTGTTATTACGCATTGAGGATTTGGATCATCCGAAGCATAAGGTTGGGGCAGATGTCGCATTGATGGAGGATTTGCAGTGGTTGGGGTTTGATTGGGATGAACCGCCCGTTTGGCAATCGCAACGGCTTGACTTGTATCAGGCGGCTTTTGAGCGTTTACGTCCTTCGCTTTATCCGTGTACGTGTTCGCGTGCGGATATTCAACGTGCTCAATCTGCCCCGCATCCGGGGGAGGTTTTGCGTTATCCGGGCCTGTGTCGTGGGCGTCAATGGGCGGATAATGAGATGGTTGACGCAGAAAAAGTGGCATGGCGCTTGGCTTTAACGCCTAAGGATACGGGCTGTTTTGTAGACCAATTTGCGGGCGCGTGGCAACGTCCTGCCGCAGATGTGATGGGGGATTTTGTGGTGGCGCGTGGTGCCGCGATGGCGTATACGCTAGCTGTAGTGGTAGATGATGCTGCTCAGGGCGTAACGCATGTGGTGCGTGGGGATGATATTTTGCCTGCTACACCTGCTCAGGTGGTGTTGTATGAACGTTTAGGGTTGCCATTACCGCAGTTTTTCCATGTGCCTTTGGTGACGGGAAAGGATGGTGCGCGGTTGGCCAAACGTCATGGGGATACGCGGATTTCGGCTTATCGTACGGCGGGTATTAGCGCTGGGCAGATTTTGACGGCTTTAGCGCGTTCGTGCGGTTGGCTCACAAACGCAGAA
Organism: Candidatus Spyradenecus sp.; assembly: GCA_045634445.1. Lineage (GTDB taxonomy): Bacteria > Verrucomicrobiota > Kiritimatiellia > RFP12 > DVOR01 > Spyradenecus. Next base: position 26,889 of record JAZRAG010000041.1, read on the forward strand.
ACCGTCTCCACGCTGGCGGACTTAATTCCGCACTTTACGCTGGAGACGGTTCCAAGGACGCCCTTTGTGTGGGACGATGCGTTACTTTGATTTTGGCGTTTCAATCTTACGCGCAGTTTCGCCTGCCCAGGTCATTTGGTGGGCGGCACCGAGCATAATGCGTGCATCCGGAACGGTTTTAACACCGCGTGAGAAGATGCGTCGGAAGCCTTGCATCATATGGTCGGCCTTTTGTTCTTCCATAAAGCCAATGTCAATCATCGCCTTACGCCACTTCATCATGAGCGCATTCTTCATTGATTGGTCAGCGAGAGAATCACTTTCTTCAACGGGGCTGACGTAGGTTCCCGTGGCAGTGTAGAGTTCGTAGGCCACAATTAAAAGCGCTTGTGAGAGGTTGAGGCTCTGATAGTTTTCGTCTACAGGAATGCGAATAAGGTGCGTGCAATGTGCGATTTCGTCATTGTGCAAGCCTTGGTCTTCGCGTCCAAAGACGATTGCCACAGGGCCTTGGGCAGCAAGGCGTAGGAGTTCTGGCATGATCACGCGCGGTGTCTGCACCGTGGCACGATAAAGACCGCCACGCGCTGTGGTGCCAACAACGGCGACGCAGTCTGCGATGGCCTCTTCTAACGTGGGGACTTCTTTGCGTGCTTCCATCAAATCCACAGCGTGTACAGCCATGCGTTGGCCATCGCTCCAATCGTCAAGGATGCGCGGGGCAACGAGGGTGAGGTTGCGAAGACCCATATTGGCCATCGCGCGGCAAACGCTTCCGACGTTGCCAGAGTAAAGGGTGCCGACAAGGACGATACGGATATTGTCTAAGGGATTCATAATGTTTTCTCTTTCAAAGATTAGTCGCGCGAGAGGAGGGCGTGGGCTACTGCATCTAATGCTGCAGGCCAGGCTTGGAGATCTGCAGGGTGCAAGGTTTCACGCGGGGAGTGATTACCCTCTGTCGGGATGAGTACGGGGATGGCTGGTGTGGGGATGCCCTGCGCAGGGAAGGCACGCGCATCTGTGCCCGAGTAGTTGTAGACCTCTGTTTGTAAGGGGATCTTCACCGAGAGCAAGCGGTCACGGACGGTGGGAGAGAGAAGCACAGAGGCATCACAAAGGGTGATAACTGGTCCTTTGCCGAGCTCGATGGCCTGGGCCTTATCTGTGTAGGTGATGTCGAGCACTAAGACCGCATCGGCCTTAACGTGAGTGGCGAGCACATTGGCGCCATAACCATTGACTTCTTCCATCGCAGAAGCCGCTAAAACGACATTCATGTCGGCGAAAAGGTCGGCATGTTCGTCATACCAATCGGCAATTAATGCGCAGCCAATGCGGTTGTCCAAGAAGGGAGAAGCGACCTCTGTTTCGGTTTGTTCCCACTTAAAGGCCCAACACAATCGATCGCCTTTCTGCACGGAGGGGCAGGGCGTCTCAAGCGTTACCTTAATCGGCATGGTGCGCGTCCATGCGGTCGTTTTGCTTGGCAGGCGAAGGAGTTGCTTCACTTTGCGCGTCAGCTTTGCCCAACGCGTCGTCTTCTCTTTGGGACCAGGAGCGTGCATCAACGCAGGGATTTGGCCTTCTGCGGTCTTTAAGACCAAGGGGGTGTCGTGCGTCGGGTGCACCCCTCCGAGGGCTAAAACGCGCAATTCGGTGGGAGAGACGATGGACTGAACGATAAAGCCCGGGCTATCGGCATGGGCCAACAAAAGCACGGTGTCGGTTTTTTTGCGTTCGCCAGTTTCGGCTACGACAGCGTAGTTGCCGAGGGTTTTCGTATCAAGACCTTGTGCTTTCCAACGTTGCAAGAGGGCATTAAAGACTTCGCCTTCATCACCAGGCGTGGCATGTAGCGAACAAAAATGTTTGAGTGTTTCGAGTTTCATAAGTTATTATTCTCTTAAATAAGGAAAAGGATTAAGGGTGAGACGCTGCACGTAGGCGTGCGGCTTCGGCTTCAAGCGGGGGCAGAATGTGCGCGTAAATGCGCTTCCATGCGCTACACAACCACGAAAGGCGCGTGGGGTCTGCCTTGAAATCGTGGCCTGTTCGATTTTTCGGACAATCACCTTGGCAGAATTTGAGGTAGGGGCAGGCTGTGCATGCCGCATTCCACTGACGCTTACGTTCGCCAAAACGTGTGTGTAAGGGTGCATCCCAGAGTTCGTCCCAGTCTTCCGAATGGAGGTTACCAAGGCGTAATTCGGGATTAACGAAGAAGTCGCAGGGGTAGACATCGCCATTGTGTTCCACCACGAAATAGGCGCGGCAGTCGCCACTCATCGCGCAACTATGTGCGTTACCCGTTAGAAGTTTGCCAACGATGCTATCGAAGAGGCGCACGGAGACGGAGGTTTTATCGTGGGCATACCACTCATCAAAGATTGTAATAATGAAGTTCGCCCACTCATCTGGCGTAATGGCATCGGGTCCAAGCGTACCGTCAGGGGCGAATTCAACGCATTCAATAAATTGCAAGAAGCGGCAGCCTAATTCATCGCGCAAATAACGATAGACCTTCAAAGGGTGATGCACATTGCTCTGCGAGACTAAAGTAAGGATATTGAATTCTGCTTTGGCGGCTTTGAGTTTCTCTAAACCAGCGATAACTTGTGCATGACTACCATCGCCATTGGCATTGGGACGGCGCAGATTGTGCAGTTCTGCAGGTCCATCTACGCTAACGCCCAAAAGGAAGTGCTCTTGCGCAAAGAAAGCGGCAAGTGAGTCGGTAATCAATGTACCATTGGTTTGGACACAGTTGGTAATCTGCGTGCCAGGACGTGCATAACGCTTTTGCAAGGTAACGAGTTGACGATAGAAGTCTTCGCCCATTAAAAGCGGTTCGCCACCTTGGAAGGCAAAGGTATGCGAGGGAAAGGGAAGGGCTAAATAACTACGTACAAGGCGCGTGAGCGTGGCTTCGCTCATGCGGTGGCAACGTGTTTCTGGGTAGAGTTCTGCGCGCCCTAAGTAAAAGCAATACGCACAGCGCAGATTGCAATCTGCACCAGCGGGCTTAATTAAGAGCGAAAAGGGATTCATGGACGCACAGGAGGGTTAGGCTTTGGGAGAAGAATCGGCCGCGAGACGTTCTGCGCAGAATCGTACAAATGCGGCACAGGGACGTTGGGCATAGTAAGCTGCTGTGCGCGCTTCGGGGGCAACGCCTGCCTGCTTTTCAATAGAGGCCTTTTGGAGGAGCGCTTTGCAATTGTGCGTGCCAAAGACTGCATCAAAGTCGGCGATTGCAGCACGAACGCGTTCATAGTGGGCGGCCTTGGTCTTGGCATCCATCGGTGTGTCGCAGCCGTGGCGGAGTCCCATGACGGCCACCATCGCGCTAACTGCGCCACAGGTTTCTCGGAGTCCTGCTAATCCTGCACCCATTGCAGAACCCAGACGCATCGCCATTGCTTCTGAGAGCCCCACTTCTTGGGCATAGGCTGCTAAAACGGCCTGGGCGCACGAGGCGCCTGCGTGAAAACGGTTAACAGCATCTTCAATGGGTGAAGTCATGGGGGCTTCCGATTTTGATGACGAATTTCTGTAGCTCAACACGCGTTTCTTTAATGAGAAACGAACGAAAACATATTATACCACTTTTAGGGTGTGCTCGCTTGAAAAGAGCTGAAACTCGTTAAAAGTGAGGTAAAAGAAGCCTTTTAAGTTAAAGTTTTCAACTGTTTTATACTATTTTTCCAGAACTGCTTTTCGTCTCGCCAATAATTGTCCTGAAAATAGATGATTAGTACATTTTGTACTATAAAAATATTTGGCAACAATACTATTTGAAATAAGTTATTGCCACCCAATAAGTTAGGAAAAGCTATTTATTAGTACAATTAGTGTTAAAACTATAATTTGATGATGATGTTGTTGCTTTGAGTGGATGGTTTGAGTGGATACCCTTGTAAATTGCATGAAAATAAGCGTATACTATGGTAAGTTAAATGGGCATAATGCTTGAATCGCGCGAATGAGGTTTCAGAAATGAAGTCAAGTGTGTTTAAGCGGAATGCGTTGTAACAATGAGGTATTTGTTACACAGGGAGAAGTGGTTGACAGGCTTGTCGCATTTGTAGGGTTATTGGATAAGAACAAATTGAGTGGTTTGCATATAGACACGCTTCGGATTAAGAAATTGTTCTTTAAATGATTTAAATAAGGGGGATGAAAATGGAAGTTTTATGGAGTGCAACGCCCAAACGATGGCAATACTTTTCTTGGGATATGCTGCTCTTCATGCTCTTTATGCAGTTTGTTT
>JAZRAG010000042.1:0-1049 GCA_045634445.1 Candidatus Spyradenecus sp.
AAGATTCGCTTCCGATTCCAATTCACCATATTGATTATAGGTAAAGGTCGTGACACCTGCTGCATCTGTCACTTGCGTGACGCGTCCTAAATCATCATAGGCCATCACGATATTGATGGTGTCATCCGAGTAATCCTGCGACACTAATTCGCCATAATCATTATAAGCGTAAGTTGTCACCTTACCGCGGGCATCGGTACGCGTGGCTGTCTTACCGTCATCCGTGAGCGTGTAAGTCACCCCCACGCCATCAGCGTATATCTTCGCCAAGAGTCCGTCGGTTGCTTCATCATAGGTCCAAGTTGTAACATCACCCTCGGCTTCTTCGGTCTCTTCGCGGAAGGTTGTCATCTTTACTTTGCGTCCAAAGGTGTCGTATTCATACGCAACGGGATACGTTGCGCCACCTTCATAGATTTTATTGCCACGCACATCATAGGCATAGTTTATCACATTCCCCAACGCATTAGTGACAGCGGTTACATTGCCTACATTATCATACGCATAAGTTGTGATAGCCCCAACCGCATCCGTCATGCTCGCCAAACGTCCCAAAGCATCATACGTCTGCGTCGTGGTATTGTTACGCCCATCGGTTTGTGCTATCACCCGACGGTAAACATCGTAATCCATCGTCTGCGTCACGCCAGCCATGTCGGTCTCACTTACCGTGACGCCATCCAATGTCACACTTACCCGCGGATTAGTCACACCCGACAACGTGGTGGTTGTGGTCTGCTCAGCGCCTTCAATTTCCAATGTGGTCACAGTTTCATTGCCACGCACATCGGTAGCCACTTGCGTAAACCCTTCCGCATCCCTGCGCGAGGTCTGAATCAAATCCCCAACCTTGCTCACCTCTTCCAACCACACTTCACCGTCAATAAGTACATATGCAGAAGAACGTTCCTGAGGCACGCGCACGCCACGTTGCGTTGCAATGACTTCATCCCACGCATTATACATATAAACAATCGGCGCCTCGCCTGTCGTCACCGTTTGAACAAGCTGCCCCTTCTCGTTGTAGGTATTCTCCGAAACAATAACAC
>JAZRAG010000043.1:0-6982 GCA_045634445.1 Candidatus Spyradenecus sp.
CGGCTACGATTACTTCCGCTACGGGTGCAGGTACGATTGAAACGAGCGTCTATCCGACGACGGGTGTTTCAAACTGGTCGGCTCCTTCTTCAATTGCAGGTTTGACGGAATCTGAAAATTGGACGGGTACGTTGCGTATTAATGCAAATGCTACGATTGAGCAGCTCGGTATTCGCTTTGACCTTCTCGGTAATGCAAATTCCACGATTGAAATCGCAGAAGGGACAACCTTAAAGGGTTACTCGGGCCTTACAAAGGTAAGCCCTTCGTATGAAGGTTGGACTGCAGAAGCCGATCTCATTCTCAATGGTACATTGTACATCAATGATGGCTTCTCTGGCGTTGTTACGGCCTTTACTGGCGATTTGACGGGTGCTGGCGAAATTAAGCTTGAGAAGAACAATCCGACGGACATTGTTCAGTTCTCTGGCGATTTGACTGGCTTTACGGGTACGATTACTCTTGCTTCGTCCACGCGTCGTATCCTTATGGGTGCGGGCGATGATGCGACGGCACAGCAGGGTAAGATCGTAATCACAAAGCCTGTCACTATTGCTACTGATAAGACTTGGACTGCAACGAATGGCGTTGTAGTAAAGAGCACGGGTGCAATCGCTGGTGCAGGTACAATTGGCTCTGCCTTGACGCTTGAAGCAGATGCTACCATTGGCGCTACAACGACTGAAGTGGTGACGGCTTCTGCTGCAGTAACGTTGCCAGCAACGGGATTGACGATTCAGTTGGCTGAAGCATTGGAGAACAATGCGTCCATTACCGTGTTGACGGCAAATGTTGAGAATGTGACCTTACCTGCTACTGTTACAGTGAAGGTGGGTGCTGATGTCGCGGAGGGTACGTATCAGCTCTCTAAGGCTGATGGCGACACTGGTATCGTGTTGACGAAGGTGCCTGTTTCGAATTTGACGGCTACAGTTCCTGCTGAAGGTTTGTCTTACAGCTCTGTGATTGCTGGGGCAGGGGATCTTGCTGCAACCATCAATCTCACGATTGACTTTGGTGATGGCACTACGGCTGGTATCTTTACCTTTGATAACACTGATCCTGTGACTTTCGCTTCGATTACTGTCACGGGTACGAATGGTGGTACGATTCAGAAGACGGGCACTGGCACGGTTGCAACCGCGGAGATGACGGTTGAAGAAGGTCGCGCTGCAATTGCCGCAGGCACTTTGACTGTTCAGAGCGTAGCTATCGCGGCAGATGCAACGCTTACTGTGGCAGATGCTACGACGGTTGCAAATGTTGCAGGCAAGGGTGCGTTGGTATACAATGGCGTCTTCCCTGCAGATGTGACTGGCCTAACTGATTCCGAAAATTGGACCGGTACGATAACCTTAACGGATATTAAGCCTTCTGTAAAGACAGGTTATACGCTCCATAATTTGGGTAACAGTTCTTCAACGCTTGAATTGAATAATTTTGCAGAAAGTACTTCAGATGTCTATTTGAATGAAGCTACTGCATTATCCTTTACATTAAAGGTAACGGGAACGAACTACTTCACGAATGGCAATTCCAATAGAGTGATTGAGATCGCAAAGATTGCTGGATCGGGCACCTTGGTGCTTAAGGGTAGTCCTACAGAGACATGGAAATTCTTAAGTGTTGCTTCTGATTTCTCTGGCGCAATTACTGTTGAAGGTGGTCGAAGCGTCGTCTTAGGTTCTAGCGCTTCTTCGGGAAGTGGTACGATTACTATCGCAAATTCGGTGACGTTGAATGAAAACTGGTCTGCTAGTAATGGCTATGTATTGAATGTGCTTGCTAATCAGACGGTTGATTTGAATGGCTTGCAGTTGACCTTGCCGTCCTTGACCTGCGCAGGTGCGATTACTGACGCTGTGGGAACCTCAACCATTACGGTGAATGGTGGTGCAGTCAATGTGACGGGTTCCTGCACGGTGCCTGTGACGGTGGACCTCTCTACCTATTACAGCCCGACGACCTTCGTGGTGCCGAATGGTACGACCTTCAATGTGATTAACGAGCTTCCTGTTGCTTACTTGACTTATGATGAAGCAACGAAGTCGATTCGTCCCGAAACGTTGACCACGAAGCTCGCGGATGAAATGATTTGGTTGCCTGTGGGTGACTCGATCACGGAAGGTGAAGCTGATATGGGGCATCCAGAACGTGGCGATGCTAACACTCGCGGTGGTTATCGCTATCAGCTCTGGAAGTTGATGGAAGAACTCGGCCAGGAAACGCGCTCGGTTGGTTTCCGTACGGGTCACAGTGGTACGGAAGAAGATCCTGCTACGGTTGACTGGGCATGGAATGCTGGCCTCTATGGTGGCGCGATTAAGCGCGTGAATGGCAATCATGGCGGTCACTGGTACAACGTGGAATCTACGTTGGAAACGGCTGGCTATCCTGACGTGATTACCGTGCTTCTCGGTATCAACGACCTCTCTTGGTCGGGTGAACAGGATGGCTATGCGAAGATCTACGAAGACTGGACGGCAATGGTTGAAAAGTATGCTACGCTTCGTCCGCACTCGAAGATTTTGGTGGCGACGCTCTTGCCTGTTGTCCCAGGTAACGGCTCCGCGGGTCGCTTTGGTCCTTTCAATGACTTGATGCGCGCTGATGCTACTGCGAAGACGGGTGCATTCCAGTATTCGAACGTGATCTTCACAGACGTCTGTAAGGATGCTTTCAATAACACCTTCGATGCTGCTAACTTCAAGGGTGATGGTATCCACCCGAATGAAACGGGTAGTATCAAGGTGGCAACCGCATTCCACTTGGGCATGAAGGAAGCCTTGGCTGCAATCGCTAATGACCCGCTCGCGATTGTTCATGCTCACAATGCCGCTGACGGCATTTTGACGGTGCGTTTGAATAAGGCTGTTGAATCGGTGGAGGGTTTGACTGCAACCATCACGGGTACGAACTTCGCTGGTGAAACTGTGGAAGTTTCGCTCTCGGGTGGCACCTTGGATGAAAACAACAAGCGTATCATTACCTTCACGCTTGGAAACAACCTCGAGAATGGCGACTACACGGTGACCGTCAATGGCACGGTGAATGATGAAGCGCTTGCTTCCGCGCTCACTGCTACAGGTGCAACGGTGGAAATCCTCGGCACAGGTGCAGCTCAGAACGTAAAGCCTGACTTCCTCAGCGGCTTTAAGCATCGTAAGACCATCACCCTCGGTGGTAATACGGCAAACTATGGCGCAGCAGAACATGCTTCTGAACCTGGTGCAGATGCTGATGGAAGCTTTGAAGTCGGCCGCGTGGGTTACTATATGGAACTCCAGCGCGCTGGCGCTCCGGCTCAGTTCGTTTGGGTCTCCATGAATGCCTTTGACAATGACGAAGCTAAGCTCGGCATCCCGACGGCGGATACGGGCGCTCACAAGGCAATCGTGTCTGGTCTCAACGTCTTTGCTAACCGTGGTAACTTTGCGAAGGAAATCAAGGGTAGCACGGGTGTGGTTGAATTCACACCGTGGAGCTGGACGGCTGCTGATCAGGAAGCAGGCACAACGTATCCTGTGGAAGGTCAGTCCAACTACTTCGGTTGGAACGACACCTTGGAAACGGCTGCTGGCACGCTCAAGGGCTCAATGCAGATCGCACGTATCACTGACCCGTCAATTACTTCCTACAATTGGCAGACGCCTGCAGCAGAAATGCTCTTCGCGTACAACAACTTCAATTGTGATACAACGACAGACGTGGGTATCGGTTCGTTCGTGACGCACCGTAACAATTCGGGTAGTTCCAATCCGCAGATCCTCTTCGACTGGACGAACTTCTCGTCTACGACGCAGTACACCACTTATATGCCTGATGCATATGAAGTGAAGAAGATTGAAATCTGGGTGGCTCCTGCATTGGTCGAGGCAGATGCTTGGACCATCGATGCGACGACGTGCGACACGTGGTCTGATGTGTTGGTTCAGATGAGTACGGATGGTAAATGTCCTGGTGCGGACACCGTTTATACGATTGACTTCGGTTCTGAAGGTGAAGCGGGCACCTTTACCTTTGACAATGCAGCTAATTTGACCCTCGCTTCGCTCACGATTCAGGGTACGAATGGCGGCTCGATTGTGAAGACGGGCGCTGGCACGGTAACGGCGACGGCAACCACGATTGAGGAAGATTGCATGGTCACAGTGCCGGCAAGCACGGCGGCACTCGGAGCTGTTGCGATTGAATCGGGAGCAACGATTGTTGTGGCTGATACGGCTACGATTACTTCCGCTACGGGTGCAGGTACGATTGAAACGAGCGTCTATCCGACGACGGGAGTTTCTAACTTTAATGCGCCTGTTTCAATTGCAAATCTAAACGATGCAACAAAGTGGACCGGCACGTTGAAGTTTAATAAGGCGGGTGAAATCGCAGCAGATGGCGCACGCTTTGATGAGTTGGGTAACGCCGACTCTACGATTGAGATTACTGCTGGTACGACGGTGAAGGGTTACTTCAGCCAGAATAGTTGGGATACGGCCGCAGATATTATCTTGAATGGTGAATTGAATATCCGTGACGGTTTCTCGGGTAAGACCTATAACCTTACGGGCGCCTTGAGCGGTAATGGTGCGTTGGTACTCAATGCAGGTGGTACGCCGAATGACACAGTGAAGTTTAGCGGTAGCATCTCGTTCACGGGTTCAATTGCAAATTCTAAGCAGAATCGTTCGGTGATCTTCGGTACGGCAGATCGTGTAGATGGTAAGATTGTTGTTGCAGTCCCAATGACCATTGCTACAGAGAAGACTTGGACCTCTGTGAGCGGTGTTGTTGTGAAGAGTACGGGTGCGATTGCTGGCGCAGGCACGATTGGTTCGACGCTCACCCTTGAGGCAGATGCGACGATTGACACGACCAAGGGCACGTTGACTGCAAATACGATGGCAGCCTTGCCTGCATCGCTTAAGGTGGTTGTTGCGACGCTTCCTACGGAAGGAAATCCTGTGGTGCTCTTCAAGACCACTGCATTTGCAGCAGAGCAGGGTGAGGCTAACGTGACCTTGATGCACAATGACGCAACGATTGAAGATTACATCGTCTACAAGACGGCTGAAGCTGTGGAGTTGCGTTATGCTCCTTTGAAGACCGTGACGGAAGTTACCGCTGAAGGCGATGTGGATTCTTGGTCTGCACTTTTGGAACAGTTGGCAGCAAATCGTCAGACGTTGGCAGATAATGCTGCGCTCACCATTGACTTCGGTGATATTGATGGCGAAGCAGACCCTGGCACCTTCACGTTTGGCGAAGGTGATGTGACGCTTGGCTCAATCACCGTCATTGGTTCTAATGGTGGTACAATCGCCGCTACGGGCGCTGTAACGGTTTCCACTTCTGCAGCGATTAATACTGCAGTGGCAGTGACGGGTCAGGTGATGTTGAATGGCGTGACAATCGCTGAAAACGGTGCGCTCTTCATTACCGACTGGCGTGTCATTGGCGACAACACTATCGCTGGCGCAGGTCTCCTGACGGTCACGGGTGCAACGCTTCCGACGGATGTCACGGTGCGTGTGACGGATGCCTGGACCGGTACGGTGAAGTTGACGGATATCACAGACGACAAGTTGAACTTGGCGAATATGGTAACGGCAAATTCTAACCTCACCTTGAACAATGTGAAGGCGTATATCTACGATTGTACGATTAACACCTTGACCTTGGAAGGTGACTTCCAGATGAATAATGGTACGACCAATAAGAAGAGAACGCAGTGCGTGACGGTGAATACCCTCGCAGGCGCAGGCACCTTCATTGGTCATCAGAGCTCGGAAGTGTGCATCGCAGTGAATGTCAAGTCTTGGGAAGACTTCACGGGCTCCATTGACCTCTCGAATGAGAAGTCGAAGAACACCATCTTCTTCTTCGGTACGGCTCCTCAGCGCTTCACGGATGCAGCAAGCAATACTAATACTGCAGATGATGCTCAGGAATACTTCGCAAATGACTACGGTACAATCTATGTGACAGAGGGTGACCTCGTTACTGCGGTGGGCTCTACTTGGAAGGCTCCAAAGGTTAATATCGCAAATGATACGTCCTTGACAATTCAGGGTTGGTTTGGTGCATCTGAATCAATCACTGGCTTGTCTGCGAATACGATTGTTGGCGGTGTTAAGAACAATGAAGACGAAGTGGTTGAAGCCGGCGTGCTTGACCTCCGTGCGTTGGATGACTTGACGGGTGTCAATGTGACCGTGAAGGCGGGTGGTCGTTTGCTCGTGAATACGGGTGCAACGGTGCCGGATACCATTGTCTTCGAAGCAGGCTCCATCCTCGGTGTGGCAACGAAGCACGTGGAAGATGTGGGTAACGCTACCTTGACGGTGAATGTGGATGGCTCTGCTGCTACCACGGCTACGATTAAGGGTTATCACATGGACGGCGTGACCGAACTCGACAACTGGGCGAAGAATAACGAAACGTCTTCTGAGGGCGAATTCAAGTTCAACTTCGATCCTGTCTTCGATGGCGAACTCTGCTGGTGGGCATATGAATTCGATAACGAAGTCAATACGACGGCAGAATCGAATCTCGGTCCGATTAGCACCGGTCGCGATAAGGGCCGCATGAACTTCGACGGTCGTGGCGATAGCAACCGCGTCTGCCAAGATAACGAATATGTTGATCATGGCGATGGCACGAAGGCAATTCGCGTGGCGTCCTCTCCGTGGCGCACGGTGAATGGTGGTTATCCGACGGCCTTCACGGCCGCGATGTATGGTACGCTTACGCCGAGTAAGAATCGTATCATCATGGGCTTCGGTTCTTCCTATGATCAGCAGTACACGATTGTGTTGGCAACCGGTTCCTCTGCTGGTGAAGTGCGCCTCCTCTTGCAGAAGGGTTGGAATGAGAATAATCAGGATTATCCTGAAGATGCTGTGATTACGCTCGCTACCACCACGGTGCCGAACGCAAACACGGAAAACCACCTCTTCGCCTTCTCGTATGAGCAGTTTAAGTCGGAGGC
>JAZRAG010000044.1:0-1081 GCA_045634445.1 Candidatus Spyradenecus sp.
CCGCGCCGCCACCTCTTGCCATCGTATCAGCGAACTTCGCCGCAGAGGCGTTTGCCTTTAGATAGGTCGTTCCCGTGAACGCCGAAAGAAGTTGCGTAATCGCGTCTGCCACTCGCGTGACGAGGTTGATGATGGCAATCAGAATCGGCTCAACTGCGGCAAGCAACGCCGCACACGCCGCGCCAAGTTGACCCTTCATTTGGTTGCCTGCGGACTTCATACGGTCGAGTGCTTCGGCGAACCGATGCCCCTCATCGCTCATGCCCGCGCTGAACTGGTAGGCCATCTCAAGCCCTTCCTTGAAAGCTTGCGTGATAGCCTTGATGATGCCACGGATAATGCGGTAGAAAGCAATTCGCTTGAGAGATGCGATGAAATTGTCGAGAGGACTCTTGCTCTGCTTCGTGGAGTCGGCGAGTTCTTGGACTCCCTTTGCCGCCCCCTTCGCCGCTTGTTCGGCCTTCTCAAGAGTCTTTTGCGTAGAGAGAATTTGCTGTTGGAAAGACCAAGCCTTTTCAGCATCCCCCGACAAGAAGGCTTGATTTCTCGCCTCTTTTAGACTTTCCAGTTTGTGCTGAAGAAGTTCTACTTCGCTTGCCGCAGTAATCAATTCGCGAGTATCAAGAGGTACGGGGGTTTTAGCTTGCGTCTGCGCGGCCTTTGCGGCTTCGGAGGCGGCTTTTGCCGCTTCCTTTTGCGCCTGCGCCTCAATCCGAGCGGCTTGCGCCATCGCATTGAGTTGCTGTTCTTTAGCCCGCCACGCGCTTTCCTCGTTGCCTTTTTTGAAAGCATCGTGCATTTTCTTCGCAGAGGCTTCCACTCTGTGAATAACCGCATCAAGCTTATCTGCGTCTGCAATCTTTGCCTGCAAATCATCAGAAAGAGGATTGCTCGTTACAGACTTGATGTTAGCAATAACGCCCTTGTCGGTAGACTCGACACTTGCCTGTAGTTTCTCGCCAACGCTTTTCGGGACTTTCGCCGTCCCGATTTGCTTGAGCAGGGATGCGTAGGCCTTTAGGTCGGGAAGAACCCCGCCAAGTGCCTTGCCCATCTCCGCAATCGCGTTTGCTACCTTGGT
>JAZRAG010000045.1:0-9170 GCA_045634445.1 Candidatus Spyradenecus sp.
GCTGTGATGTGGGGTGACTACATGATTTCTTTGATTGACACCCCCGGCCACGTGGACTTCACTGCAGAAGTGGAACGCTCCCTCCGCGTGCTCGACGGCGCTGTCGCAGTGTTCTGCTCGGTCGGTGGCGTGCAGCCCCAGTCCGAACAGGTGTGGCGTCAGTCCGAAAAGTACAAAGTGCCGAAGTTGATCTTCGTGAACAAGATGGACCGCGTGGGCGCAAACTTCTTCTCCGTCATGGACCAGGTGAAGAACCAGCTCAACGCACGCCCCGTTCCGATGGTTTGCCCCCTCGGCGCAGGTGAAACCTTCGAAGGCGTCGTGGACTTGCTCGAAGAACGCCTCGTCACCTACGATAAGGCCTCCAACGGCGTGAAGCAGATCTACTCCGAAATCCCCGCAGAACTCAAGGACAAGTGCGAGGAAATGCGTCAGGAAATGATCGAAGCTGCCGCTGAACAGGACGAAGAACTCATGAACAAGTTCTTCGAAGAAGGCACCCTCTCCAAGGAAGAAATCATCAAGGGGCTTCGTAAGGGCTGTATCAGCCGCTCCATCATGCCTGCATTCTGCGGTACCGCATTCAAGAACAAGGGTATCCAGATCCTTCTCGACGCAGTCGTGAGCTCCCTCCCCAGCCCCCTCGATGTGCCGCCGGTCGTCGACGAAGCAGACGAAACCATCGTCCGCAAGGCTGACGATAACGAACCCCTCTCTGCACTCGCATTCAAGATCATGGCCGATAAGAACATGGGTAAGATCATCTTCACCCGTATCTACTCGGGCGTTCTCCGCGCTGGCGCAGAAATCCTCGACTCTTCCATCAACAAGAAGGCTCGTATCTCCCGCCTCTTCCGTATGCACGCTAACCACCAGGAAAAGCTCGAAGAAGCATACGCAGGCGACATCGTGGCAGTTATCGGTCTCCCCAATACCCGCACTGGTGACACCCTCTGCGACATCGAAAACCCCATTCACTTGGAATCCATCGACTTCCCCGCACCGGTGATCTCCATTGCAGTGAAGCCCGTCTCCCGTGGCGACAACGAAAAGCTCGGTAACGCGCTCCACACCCTCGCACAGGAAGACCCCACCTTCACCGTGGCATTCGACCAGGAAACCTCCGAAACCATCATCTCTGGTATGGGTGAACTTCACCTCGAAATCATCGTTGACCGCTTGAAGCGCGAATTCAACGTTGAATGCGAAGTGGGTCGTCCCGAAGTTGCTTACCGCGAATCTATCGCTATCGAAGGCGAAGGCGAATACAAGCACAAGAAGCAGTCCGGTGGTCGCGGTCAGTATGGTCACGTCTGCATGAAGTTCGCTCCTCAGGTCGATGGCAAGGAATTCGAATTCATCAACGACATCAAGGGCGGTGTGATCCCCGGCGAATACATCCCCGCAGTCGAAAAGGGTACCCGCGCAGCAATGGAATCCGGCCCTCTCGCTGGCTATCCCGTGCTCCCGCTCAAGGCTACGCTCTTCTACGGTTCGTACCATGACGTTGACTCCTCCGAATTCGCCTTCCAGACCGCTGCTCGTCAGTGCTTCAAGGAAGTCTTCTTGAAGAGCCAGCCTCAGCTCCTCGAACCCATCATGAAGGTGGAAGTCGTGGTTCCTGAAGACTACATGGGTGCTGCTACCGGTTCGCTCTCCCAGCGCCGTGGTCGCGTTGAAGGTATGGAAGAACGTGGTGGCGCACGCCTCGTCCACGGCTTCGTGCCCTTGGGCGAAATGTTCGGCTACTCCAACACCATCCGTACCCTCACCCAGGGTCGTGGTGCATTCACCATGGTGTTCGACCACTACGAACCCCTCCCCAAGAACCTCCAGGATGAAATCGTTGAAAAGCGTCGTAAGGCTGGTAAGGTTCACGGTTACTCCGACTCCGAAGACTAAGTCTTCACCGATTAATCGGAACACAAATAAAACGGTCGAGCTCACAGCCCGACCGTTTTATTTTTTATACCTACACAAACCAAAGCCCACCGCAAAGAAATGAAGAACAGAAACAGCTGAAAATTCGCCAACCTCAATTGGGTTGGATCAAGGAGAAGCATTAGGATGGCGTGAGACGATAAATCTGTGATGCCAATGCTTTTGTACTCTACGCATTTGGCGCCTTTACGCACAATTTGTGCTGCAATTTGACGCACCCATCGGTTGCATAATCTACGTACCGCATAACAAGGCCCCCATCCTTGCGAAAGGCTGTTTCTATCAAGCGATAACGAATCTTATCAGAGGTTGGGACTTGATTTAAACTATTTACAAATCAAACCCGTCCCACTTAAACTCTTTAGATGAATTCATTCTCTTAAAGACTTCGGCACTATTTTACCCCAAAAGCCTCAAATCTAATTAGTATTTCAGTGAAATTCATAGTGTATTTGACTGAAATTCAAATGGTCTTTGCCTGCTTTCATTTCTTCAATACATTGTACTCTATTTACCGAACCGTACTTATTCATTCACAATAACTTATCTTGAATATTTTAGGGCTGGCAATTTTAGGCTTAAAATCAGTACAATCTGTACTATCCATGCAAAATTTAAACAGTACAATTTTTTTGGGGGCAAGATATTCTAAGGGGAAAGTTCCTCTCGGGAAGAAATCTTAAATAGTACAATTTTTAGCCGAGGACTTTTTAGCCCTGTCTAGAAAATTCTAGAAAATAGTACGAAGGGCCGAAGAAGTGAAATGCCTGCTTTCATTTCTTCAATACGTTGGACTCTATTTACCGAACCGTACTTATTCATTTACAATAACTTATTTTGAATATTTTAGGGCTGGCAATTTTAAGATTAAAATCAGAACAATCGGTACTATCCGTGCAAAATCTAAACAGTACAATTTTTTGGGGGCAAATTATTTTAAGGGAAAATTTCCGCTCGGGAAGAAATCTTAAATAGTACAATTTTTGGCTGGGGACTTTTTAGACTTGTCTAGAAAACTTAGAAAAAACTACGAAGCCCTAGAGAACTGAAATAGCAAGCGGTAGATTGCATTCTGTGGAATTGTGGCATTTTGAGTTCCTCCATTTTGGAGAATTCATTGCGTCTGAGCTTGGCGTAAAGCGTGTTATTAACGAGTCGAAAATGGCATCTCGTTTATCACCCCACAGTGTTTATCATGCTGTGGGACGATTTTTAGGATGTTTAATCTTCTCCCATGTAAGCCCAAACTGGTTAAGTTTTTTCTTCATTAGATCAGAATAATTAGATCGATTTTTTTTAAAGAGTTTTTCCCCCGCTTCTTTTTGAGTTTTTGAGTCTTTGCAGACTTGAATGATGTGTTGAAGCGTGTAAAGTTCAAGAGGATCATATTCTGTTTCGTATCCTTCATCTAGGAAATCCTTAAGATTAATTGGGGAATCCTCTTGTATTCTTTGGGGAGGGGTGCTATTCTTTGAGTTTCGAGCAATTTCTTGTTCAACAATGTTGAGTGTAATATTTTTGATATTGCCGTTTCCTCTTTTTGCATAGGTTGCCATACGGATAAACATTTTATGGAATTCTCGAAAATTTCCTTCCCATGGTGCTTTTTTTGCATATTCAAGAAATCGTTGCTTCGCTTCGGTGGTGAACTGATATTGAAGTTTGTTTTTTCTATCCTTATCGTCTAGGCTCTCATTGAGTTTGAAGATTTCATACTCAATGTTAGGCTCAATATCCTCACGGCGTTCTGCTAAGCTCGGCAGACGATACGACCATGTGTTAATGCGTTCCAGCAAGTCTCGACGAAATCGGTTGTTTTTTACTTCTTCCTCAAGATTTTTATTGGTTCCGCAAATTAATCTAAAGGAAGAGGTTCTCTTTGTGGTGTCACCGACGCGACAAAAACTTTTCTCTTCGATAGCTTTGAGGAGTTTTGCTTGGGTGTCTAAAGGGAGCTCTCCAATTTCGTCTAAAAAGAGTAGCCCTCCATCGGCTGCCTCAAGTACGCCTTCCCGGTCTTCGTCTGCGCCAGTGAAAGCGCCTTTTTTATAGCCAAAGAGGGTGGATTCTACAAGTCCGCCGCAAAGGGTGGCACAGTTGATGGCTTGGAATTTTTCATCTTTAACTTCTTTACATATTAACTTACACATTAAAAGGATTTCATAGATGTTTTTCACTAAATTTGTTTTACCAGCACCTGTTGGACCAGTTAAAAGGATGGGGTGGTTATCATGTTGTATAACGTAGTAAATGTCATCAATTAATTCATTAAAAGCGTCATTTCTAGTAGTAGTTACTTCGATTATTTCTCCGATAGCAGTGGCATGCATGGCCGGAGCATTAGAATCATCAATATCTTCAGGATAGAACAGTTCGTCGGGGAGGTTGTCATCGTCATAGAGGGGAACATTATTTTGTTCCTCGTACAACTTCATTTTATTAGTTTTAGAAGATGGATGGTTTGATTGTTGAGTTGTATTCATGCCTAAAATTATATCAAACAATAGGCTAATTGTATAGAAATATCTATAAATATATAAATTTATAAAGGGTGGAGATGGAAGAGGAAGATGGATGAAGTGCAAGGTAGACTTTTTTCAATTTCATATCATATTGATATTACAATGGGTTATCCTGTTTTTGCGGAAATTTATGGAATAATTTATTTTTTTCTTTGTCGGTTTGGCACGGTATCTGCATATGGGATGGTGTTGCGACGCAGAATAGATTTCCGCAGTGGAAAGAAAACGATTGCAACAACTTCAGAAAGGCTTAATGCTATGGATAATGCAAATGTTGGTTTCGAAGGTGTGCTTCAGCAGGGCGAAGTGGTTGCTGCAGAGGTGACACATGTTCACAATGGTGGCGTCTCGGTGAAGGTGTTACCGGCGGGTGTCGCAGGTATCATCAAGCTGAACAGTTTTGGCGAGACAAAAGAGGTGCGCGATGCTGTTTTGGCAAAGGTGAAGATCGGTCAAAAGATGACGGTGAAGGTGGAGTCCTATCAGTCGGGCATGCAGCAGTATGTCTTGACGAAGGTGTCGACTCCGCGTAAGCCGATGAAGCATCTCTTGCCTGCAGGCACAATGATTTTAGTAGACTCGGCCAATGTGTTGAGCGCCGTGCACAAAGTCTTGCCACAGATGGCGCCGATTGACATCTTACGTTCGGTGGAGCAAGGGCTTCTTGATGCGGGGCATGAGGCGAAGTTTTTCATGGAAGTGGATACGCATTGGTGGGCAATGCATTTGTCTCCTGAGACAGTAGAGGCGTTTAATGCCTTTTGTGCAGAAAAGGTGGGGATCGTGCATGGCGAGGCTGATGAGCTCTTGTTGCAGATGGCTATTGCTATGCCGAATGCGGTTATCCTCTCCAATGATCGCTTTCGTGATTATGCCGAGGCTTATCCTGAAATCGTCGGTACGCCCCGTGTGCTTCGTTTGAATGTAATCGGTAATGCGTATACCATGATGGGAATCTCGGGGCTTAAGGGGTTAATCCCTGTGCAATCTTTTGAGGTGGAGGAAGAGGAAAAAGTGCTTCCGCCTGAGATTGCCTGCATTGAGGAGCGTTATTCTGCGCCTGTAACTTCGCGTGCTGTGTGTTCGCAGAACTGCCTCTGTCAATTACGTCGTAAGGCGGCTGAACACGATCCTGAAGCGCTTGAATGCCTGGCGACGCGTTATG
Organism: Candidatus Spyradenecus sp.; assembly: GCA_045634445.1. Lineage (GTDB taxonomy): Bacteria > Verrucomicrobiota > Kiritimatiellia > RFP12 > DVOR01 > Spyradenecus. The sequence goes on from JAZRAG010000045.1 coordinate 5,629, forward strand.
CGGAAGGCGATGGCGTGGCGCGTAATTTCCGCAAGTCTGCCACGCTGGATCGTTGTGCTCAAGAGGCTAAGAAACGTATTTGGCAGCAGGCGCGTCGCCAAAAGCGTGGTGTGAATCACTTTCGTAAGTGCGCCTAAAAGAGAAGGAGTAGTGATATGTGTGAGATTGGATTTGAAACGTTCACTTTTAAGGGTGCAGAGGCCTTTGCGATGTTGGAATATTTTCCTATGCCCTACAGTGATGAAGCGGATGTCTGCGGATATCTTAAAGAGACAGAAGAAGCGTGACTTTTGTCATTATGGTGCCATTCAAACACGCGTGCCAATTTTCGTTAACCCCATAAAGGAATCCTGCCATGAAAAAGCAGAAAATTCAAAATGCCGCCCCGATTATTCCCGTCTATGACGAGGACAACCTCCCTGACGAATTGTTCTATCCTGAAGGGCTTGATGATCCTAATGGTCCGAATGCGGGCGCTATGCGTGCCACCGCCATCGGTGAAATCATTGAGCCAGCGGAGGACTTCGATGATAATGAACCTGAATGCGAGTTGGAGTCGGGCGATTTGACGGCAGAGGTGGGTGAAATCATTGAGCCTAACGTCTCTGAGCCATCGCAAGTTTCACAGGCTAAGGCTTATGATGTTTTGCCTGAAGAGCTGGATACGGCAGAAACGGAAATGCCTGACGCTCAAGAGGCGAGTGTGCCTCAGTGGGATGTATTGCCTGAAGAGATGGATACTCCCACGAACGTAAATTAAGCTCGCGCTTATTTGCGTTTATTATGAAAACGTGCTCTAGGCCTCTTGTATTTTAAGGGGGTAGAGCACGTCTCAGTAGAAACGCATGATTGGCACCCTGTAGTGCCCCTAAATCCCAAAAGGAGGCGGATATGAATTTAACGATGCAACAACAAGACTTTCTGAAATCTTTAATTTCGAATGGTGTCTGCCTCTTAAAAGGAGGGGCTGGCACAGGGAAGACGTTTTGTGCAGTAGATTACACGCTTCAAATGGGACAAAAAAAGGACGACTTCTTTGAAACAGCATCCACTGTTGGATTTTTGACATACACCAGGGCCTTGATTGGCAAGGTAAAGAAGGTTGTTGATGCAACGCTGCAACAAGCCGCCTACCGCCACCTTACTACTACGTGGAATGATAATTCACTTTCTCTCTTTTCATCTCAACAGAATCGACGTTGGGAAATGTGTGTTAATACGATTGATTCTCTCGTCTATCAGATGGTTAAGCCCGAGCTTAAGGCAAAGGAATTAAACACACGTATTTACGAAACGCAATTACTATCCTTTATTGAACAAGCAAGGGCTGCGGTTTTCTCTCCAGAAGATGATTCAAAACTCGCACAAAAGCCTAATGAATTCTTTTTAGAGGAGATTCTTTGGATTAAGGGATGTGAAATCACCACCCTTGAAGCGTATCAAAAAGTGCAACGCATCGGTCGCGGAAGCGTTGGGCGTATAACGCTTGAAAATCGGACCAAACTCTGGAAAGTGTACACACACTACCAGCAAATTTTAGAGGCCAATAAGTATTGGGATTACTTAGATCGCCAAGCGTATCTTCTACGAGAATTGCAAGCGGGAAATCAAAAGCCTTTTTTTGTACACCTCACCATTGACGAGGCGCAGGACTGTGCTCAATTGACGCTTAAGCTGCTCAATGCACTCGTTTGCCCAGGAGGTACAGTACTCCTTGTTGCAGATGTTGCACAAAAGATTTACAGAAATAGTTTTAGTTGGAAAAGTGTTGGTTTCACCATTAAGGGGCGAAATCGAAGCTTTTGTTTTGACACCAACTTTCGAAACACCTTTCAGATTAAAAAATTGGGAGATGCAATCCTCGTTTGGGAAACATCATCGATACAAGAAGAGTTTACCCCTGCAAACGACCCTCTCGTTGAAGGAGAGGTCCCGAAAGTCTACCAAGCAGACCACCTGCATAATGTAGACCACCTTGCGTGCACATTAAAGACCATTGACTCTGGAGCCTCCTGTGCAGTCGCTGTGCATACGGAAAAAGAACTTCAACTCTTGCAAAAAGATCTCTTGCAGCGAGGGATAGCGACAAGGGACGTTCGAACCAAAATCCGCCGCCAGCAAAATGGCATCTTTATTTCCACCTTCCACTCATTGAAAGGCTTGGAATTTAAACACATTTATCTAATGAACTTAGATGACAAAAACTTTCCGCTTGTAAATACCGAAGAGGAAAATTCAAAACGTAGAAGACTGCTCCATACAGCCGTAACACGAGCCTGCAAAACCGTGACAATCTATTCCGACGGCGTCCTCACCCCATACCTTCAGCATATCTCAGAGGCCTACCTTAAACTTGAGCATGGAATCTCTTGCTAACGATTGGGAGCTTTTACGAGATGTCCACGCTCTACCTTACACGGCGTTCCACTGTTGTTAGCCGAGAAGGGCACCACTTCTTGGTGAAACAGTACCCCATCACATCGTCACAGAGTGCTTATACTGTGTCGATTCAAGAGATCTCAAACGTCGTCGTGGTCGGCGAACCCTCCATTATTTTTCCTGCACTCTCTGCGCTCATCGGTAGACAAGTGCCCATCACCTTTTTAACTTCCCATGGCAAATGGCGTGGAATACTAGACACTTGATCAATCCAAACAGCCGAAAGACGTCAAAAACAGTATCTCCTCGCCGACAATCTTTGTGTCATTGATATGTGCGCCGAAAGAGAGGAATCTTCTCCCACGATTCAATCTCACCCATCGAAGTCACATCTAAAGACACGTCGAATCTCAAACAAGAAAAGAGAGGGGTTGTCTTTTGCATGAAGACAACCTCTCTTGCCACCTTTTAATCAACTAAAAGGCGTCCCCCTAACACACTTCAACCCCACTCAAACCATGTTCCTTGTTAAGTTTAATCTGAGTACTTAACCATAGGATGCTTGGTCACTTGTTTAAGGCGATGGCATCTAAAACAATTTGTTTCGCTTGGGCGTTGAGTTTTTTGACTAGCAATTTCAGTCCTTCAATACTTTGTACTCTATTTGCCCAGCCGTAACTTATTCATTTACAATAACTTGTCTTGAATATTTTAGGGCGGGTAATTTAGGCTTAAAATCAGTGCAATTTATACTATTTAAGAAATTTTACTGCTTCTCATTTTCCACTTAAAATAATTCGCGTGGGGTTATAGTTTCTTAATTTATAAAGGTAGTGTGAATGCGTGGTGTCCGTGGTGTTTCCTTTTGATTTGTGCGTGGATGGGCCTGTTCATTTTCATCTTAACAGAAAACTAACATTTCAAGGGGTTGGGGGTGTGGTATTATGTTTGTGTATTGAGGGAGTAGCTAACGTGCGGAGCACGGGGTAAGCCAACAGTCCCGGTTGTGAAACCTGGCTTATCGGGAGCAGTGAGACTCATGTACGGTGCGTAGACTCGTGCTGTGCGGCTCTCTTTCGGATGAATGTGAAGACGCCTGCGCGAGAAGCGCGGGCGTTTTTCGTTATTTCGAGAGGATGTGTACAATGATGGATCGAGCTTTT
>JAZRAG010000046.1:0-27509 GCA_045634445.1 Candidatus Spyradenecus sp.
GCAACCAAAGGCCTTTGATCACGAGCAGCACCTTTAAAAAACAGCCTTGCGACAAGTAAGACCAACACCAAAACGTGCGCATCACCGTCCAATACGCCACAAAGGGCAACGTCCAATCAAACGTATCAGGGAGCCATTGAAAGGCCATAATATGTTCGTGCGACACCTCGAATAAAGCGTCGCACTGACAATCATACGGGCTCGGCAACAATAATGCGTAATAAAAGGTCAGCCAAAAAGCCACCACCACCCAATCCACCCCATGGGCGACCACCTTTAAATTTAAACGCACCTCTATTTCTCCCTCCTTACGGTAAATTCACCCACGGCTTATAGTGATTACCCATGCACTGCGGACGCGCAGTCGCAGGCGAGCCCGACTTACGCCATGGGCAAGTATGATTACCGCCATCACACTTCACGCGCTTCCCATACTCCACAAGTACTCGACTTCCGCTCCAATGCTGACAAGTGCCACAGCACTGTTCTGTTACACGAATTAAATGCGCCATCACTACCTATTTTCGCTATAAGCAATCGTACCCCTCATGATTCAACCAAGGGCTTTCTCAAATGCGTATCGCTAAAACGAGCGTCCACGAGTCCCCAAAGGAACTCGCGCACACTACACTTTCTAAAATCAACCAAAATGATTTCAATCCCATATTACTTGCCATCTTCCAACGCCGAATCAGGCTGAGAGATTGACTTCCGGTTAAGCTTCTTCAATGTTGCTTTTATCCACGTCGCTCGCAATGGGTCTTTTAGATGACACTGTTTCATCCGCTTTCGACTTTCCCTTGCGCCACAAAAAAATCCCTCCCAATAAGGCCAAAACCACTAAAGCACATCCCGCAAGAACATTCAAATTCAAGGTGCTCTCTTTCACCCTCTGCTGATTCTCCTTAATGATTTTTATCGCAGCCTCACGTTGCTCAGGCGTTGAGTTCGACTTCTTTAATATATCCATGGCCATTTCTGTCATCTCTTTTGAATTCTCTGCGGTAGCCTTTTGTATAACAGTAGTGTCTTCTATGGCGTTACCAGTAGAAGCTGCCACCAAAATCATCGCCGTCGTAACACCACCCGCCATGATTTGTCTCGCATTCGCTGCAAACAACTTATCAAGGAATTTAGATCCTCCTTTTTGGACAGCGTTAAGCAACGCTTTTCGTGTTGCCCCATCCACAGAAGACTCAAGACACTTTGTCACGCGTGACAATTCACTGGTCGGCAGCGCATTCGCCATTTGTAATGCGCCAGCCTTTGTTGTTCCGCTCTTTTCAATAGCAGAAAGAAGGCGAGCTGTTTGCCCTGGCAATTTCTCATTTAATCGAATTACATCATCGCCATATTGAGCAGATAACTTTACCATCTCATCCGCATGCAATGCGGTTTGACGTAAGATTGAAGAGGTCATCTTACCAGAATTACGACGAAGTAATTCTACAAAGGGCTTTCCGTGCTTAAGTGAGCCTTCTGCGACCTCTATACCACCACGCATTGCCACTTCCGCAACATCATCGCCATACTTTTCTGAGGCTTCAGCTAAAACTTTTGCTGAAGCCTTCACTGCGTCATCCGTGCACTCCTTCCCTGCCACCTTCAATGCGACACGAGCTACGTCATCCCATAGCATCGTAACACCCTTAACAATAACCGTTCCAGGCCCCGCCATTAGCGTAACCGTTCCACAAAAAGCAATCATCAAAATCCACTGTTTCATTTCGTTTTCTCCAAAATTTGAAGCATGTTTGCATACTCATTCTTCGCAGACTGTTCTAATGTTGAAGCGTGCTGCTTCAAACCATCTTTAGCATTTGTCTCCAAAGAGCATTGATACTCATCAATCGCAGTATACATCTCACGACGCAGCTCTTCCGGCATGGAACTAGTCGCCTGATAAATTTCAACAGCCGTCCATGCCGTACCACCTATGAGAATAACGCCACCAATAATATCACCAATCGGTAAAGGTCCATCTACAATTGACGTAGTCGCCGCACTTCCAACAGAGCCAACCATCTTAGCTGCAGCGCCTGCGAGTAATCGCTTCACTAATGCATAAGTAAAACGAATACAGACGGCCTCAAATACTGTTCCCACGACAATGCTCGCCTTTTTAACAGCAATTCCTTGAATCCGGTTCTCCATTCCCTCTATGGCAGCACCCAACTGCTCTAAATCATCATGATTAAGTAAGGTCAAGCCACTTAACAATGTCTCAAACTCTGCCATGCGTAACGCACAATCTGTTTGAAAAGCCGATGTCTCCAAAAGCATCTTCTCTTGACAACGTTTAACAATCTCATTATACGGAGTCAATGCGGCAACCAAATGCTTCTCTACATGTTCTGCTACCACTGGGGCAATCGCCTCCTCTGCTTTTGACGTACCTTTTACCTCATCATACGCCATCTTATAAGCAAGAGAGATACAGACCTTCCACCCGCACAAGCCTTTCTTGCTAGCAATAAATTCAACCCCTTCACGTGCGGTTTTAAATGCTTGGGTTGCATCATATGGGGGTAATTCCTTTAAAAAGGCATTATAATGCGCATGTATCGCCTCCTCATACTGCTGTATTCGCAATGCCAAATCAGTCTTAATCTTTCGAAGTTCCAACTCCTTCAAGCGCTGTTGACGAAGTCGTTCCGTCGCCACTGGACCAGGTGGGGCTGGAGGAGGCGTTACCACTTGTCGAGGTTGCTCTTCCGTAGACTTTCCTCCTTCGCTTGAACCAGACAGACATGCTTTCAAACAAAGAAACAGTCCACTCAAAAGTACTAAAAGTACCAACATCCACGGAGTAAATATCCGCGCCTTCACTTCGTTTTGTTCATCTGACATAAGTTCTCACCTTTCATTAAAAGAAAAATCACTCTCGAACTCCAAGCGCTCGCTTCGCCCATTTACCTACCTCCTCAAGCGATTTCGGTACGCCCAAGCCCTGCTTATAACACTCTACAAGTGCCCACATAGCATCTGCATTCCCTTGTTCAGCCGCCTTGCGAAACCACTTCACAGCCTCGGTGTAAGATTGCTCTACGCCCTGCCTTCATAGTAACATCCAGCAACCTCAAACTGAGCCGTTACATCACCTTACTTTGCCTTTTCCAAAAGCGCTTTAAACGTCTCCCCCGTCTCCGCTATCACCATTGAAGCAAGTAAGCCACAAACGAAACTGATGTTTTTTTCATCGGGCACCTTCTTTTCCCTTCTCAAAGGCACGAAAAAGGCGTGCCTCTGAGTTGAATTGTTCTCATCTGAGGCCTACCACAGCCATGACCGAAAACAAATACAAACAGAAACACGCCAGGGAATGGTCCCTAACGCAATCTCCGCAGTACGTTTCGTTCGGTCGTTGAAGGTGGTAGTTTCAGATGAACGAAAAATACGCGTTAACGCATTAATCTTGTGCGTTTGAGAGGTGGTGAGAGGGCGCATCACGTCTTCACCCCAATCAAACTATGTACTCACAGTATACCCCCGGTCTCGACTAAAAGCAAGTTTTTTGTGTACTCGCTCCGGATAGAAAAGTGTGTGACACTTATTAGATAAGGAAAAGCGATAAAAGATGGTGAAGAGGCTTACGGCTTGTCTTGGTGTATCGTGGCATATTTTTAACATGTAGCCGCGATAGCATCACTGCATCACGCTTTGTCTTGGCGTAGTCTAAAAGTAAAAAGATAGTGATAAATGGGTGTTCAGGTAAGATTAAAAATAGAGACATCCCTTTTTGAAGATGAAAAAGGTTTGTTTTGAAAAAGGGTATTAGAAGCCTTAATATTCAAGGTTAGTGATTTCATTTCTTCGGCCCATTGTACTATTTTCTAGAATTTTCTAAATAGGTCTAAAAAGTGAAAGAGAGACAAAAAGAATCGCAAAAGAAAATGAAATGTCATTTCCCTTGCGTACACAAGAAAATTAAGTTTGAAGATGCGTTTTCTTTGTTTTATCTTGGGGGTGTTTTTTGATATACTATCGTAGATAGTACGCGGAGGTTTTTCTGCGGTTAATTGATTTTAAACAAGATAACTGGTTGGAACTTTTACAATGGCGCTTGAGATTCAGTTTTTTGGTACGCGCTCAACGTGGCGTGATGTCGCAGATGCTGCTCGCACAACGATTAATAAGGAAGCTGGCACGGGTGAACCTCCGTCGACATGGAAGAAGCGCATGCTTTTGGCTGAGCATTCGCCGATTCGTCAATTGGTGTTTCGTTGGAAGTGGATCGGCTTGAAGAGTTGGGTCAGCGTGCATTTGGTGCGTCATAAGTTTGGCATTGACCACTTTGTGAGTACGCAGCGCAGTGACCGCACGGGCAATGATCGCGATGCATCGCGTCAGGACACGCCGGTGACGCATGAATGCATTGCCAATGCTCAGGCGATTATGAACATTTCGCGTAAGCGTTTGTGCATGCAGGCCTCTCCCGAAACGCGTGAAGCATGGAAGATGGTGGTCGATGCGATTGCGGTGGAGAATCCGGAGATTGCATCGTGCTGCGTACCTGAATGCGTCTATCGCGGTTTTTGCCCAGAGTTTAAGTGTTGCGGCTATGCGAAGTCGCCAGCATTTGCGCGTGCGGTGGAGGCTTATCACGCAGGTGTGAAGGAAAACTAAAGGTTTCCACTCTTTTTGATTTATTTGGTTTTGTTTAACATTGAGTAAGGATGGTTCTCGTATGATCAGAGCATGTGATTTGAAGCGTGGTGGTTTTGTGGAATTAAATGGTGTGCCGCACCAGTTGGATAGTCTGCAAGTAACGAATCCAAGCGCACGTGGCGCCGCAACGCTTTATCATTTCCGTTTTCGTAATTTGGTGACGAAACAGAAGCTTGACCAGACGGTAAAGGGTGATGATCTTTACAAGGAAGCTGATTTCGAAGTGCGTCCTACGCAGTTCCTCTATGAAGATCACGGTATCTACACCTTTATGGATCAGGAAACGTTTGAGCAGTTTGAATTGGGTAAGGCTGATATTGAGGCTTTACTTCCCTATCTTTTGCCTGAAATGGAAGATTTGAAGGCGATTATTAGCGATGGTAAGGTTTTGGCTGTAGAGCCTCCGCAGAAGGTGACGCTCACAGTGACGCAGTGTGACCCTGTGATGAAGGGTGCTTCGGCAACAGGTCGTGGGAAGCCTGCGACGTGTGAGACGGGCCTCACCGTAACGGTGCCTGAATACATTGTGATTGGTGAACGTATCATCATTGAAACAGCAACGGGCGAATTCACGGGCCGTGCATAATCGTTTACTTATTAACGTTTTTTAGATTTTATTGGATTTTAGAAGGATGAATTAACTATGTCCGGTTGCAGTGGTAATTGTTCGAGTTGCGCAAGTAAGGGTTCTTGTTCTGAGCCGAAGCCAGATCCTGTGAAGCCTACGCTTGAAAAGATCCGCCACGTCTTTGTGGTGCTTTCGGGTAAGGGTGGCGTTGGTAAGAGTACGGTCTCAGCAAATCTTGCATTGGGCTTGACTTTGCGTGGGTTTAAGACGGGGCTTTTGGACGTGGACGTGCATGGCCCGAGCATTCCGAAGATTTTAGGCTTGCAGGGACAGCGTGCGATGGGTGATGGCGAGAAGCTTTTACCCGCTGAGACCGCGGAAGGCCTCAAGGTGATGTCGACGGCTCTCATCGTTGAAAAGGAAGATGACCCTATCGTATGGCGTGGTCCTTTGAAAGCGGGCGTAATTAAGCAGTTTATTGGCGAAGTGGCATGGGGTGACTTGGATTATCTCATTGTAGACTGCCCTCCTGGCACAGGTGATGAACCTTTGAGCATTTGCCAATTGATTCCAGAAGCTGACGGCGCAGTTTTGGTAACCACGCCTCAGGACGTAGCAACCTTAGACGTGAGCAAGTCGATTACCTTCTGCAATCAAATCGGCATGCGCATTGCCGGCATTGTGGAAAATATGAGCGGCTTTACATGTCCGTGCTGCGGTGAATGGACGCCTATCTTTAAGTCTGGCGGCGGCGAAGCCCTCGCGAAGAAGTATGGCTTACCTTTCTTGGGCAAGCTCCCAATCGCCACCGAAATCGGTGAAAGCGGCGATGCTGGCCAGCCTTTTGTAGCGAAGTATCCCGAATCGCCTGCCGCAAAGGCATTTATGCAGATTGTTGACGTACTTACTACGATTGGATAAGGCAATGCGTATATCCCAACCTTTTACTTTCGGCCGCATGGTGTTCCCCGCTCTGCTCGGCGCTATGGCGCTTACATGCGGATGCACTGCACACAATCACTTCACCAAGGGCTCTATAACGCCTACTGACACTTATGCCATTGTGGCATCAGCAAGTGTTGCAAATGATTTAGAGTGGAATGACGCAATTGTCAACGAATTGAAGAAGAAGTATCCTGATGCACCTGTGTTGATTTGGGAAAAGGATGTCAATGAAGTGCGTGAAGCACTTGCGGCGTTGAAGCCGACGTTTACAGCCTTTGCCGTGAAGCCTGGTGAAGCAGGTGTACGCTTTACGATTGCGATTAGCCACTTGACACGTCGTTTAGACGACGACCCTTATACTGACACCTTTTGGGGCGTGATCACGGGTTATGATGCAGCGTCTGCCCGCAAGGTGGCAGCAGCAGGTCCGATTGCTATTGAACGTGCACTTGACTGTTCTGGCTGCGATTTGACCGCCTTCCAGAAGGCATGGCGTTATTCTGAAGACCATCGCGGCACGATGAAAACGTGGGACGCGACCGCAAACAACCCTAAAGTGATTGACTCCGAATGTAATACGGACAACACCCTCGGCGTGTTGGAACGTTTGCAGATCGACAAGGTTCAGTTCCTTGCCACCTCTGGTCACGCGACGCAGCACGATTGGCAGATGGGCTACTGTGGCCCCAATATGGTGATGACCCATAAAGAAGGTCAACTCCTTGCCTTGGATACCGAAGACAATGGCTACTTCTTGCAAAATGACGAGCCAAAGGTTTACTTCGCAAATGGCAATTGCTTGATTGGCGACATTGACCAGCGCGACTGCATGGCATTAACTTGGATGCGTAGCGGCGGCGTACGTCAGATGATGGGTTACACCGTAACGACGTGGTTTGGCGCGCAGGGTTGGGGTACGCTTGGTCTCTACACCGACACCGCAGGTATGACCACCGCTGCGGAAGCCTTCCACTTCACGAATGCAGGTATCGTTCACACGCTTGAAAAAGCCATCGAAACCACAGGCGCCACCGATATTCGTAACTGCAAGTTAGCCAAGATTGTGCAGGTCAATCGTCCGATGACGCGTCAGTTGTTGAAGTGGTATAGCGAGATGCGTGAAGATGAGCAGCGCGTTCATCGCGACTTCTTCCAGCAGATTGTTGGCAATCTTCACGACCGTGACGTAGTCTGCTTCTATGGAGACCCCGCCCTTGATACGCATATTGCCAAGGGCCGCTTCAAAGTGTTACCCCCGGCCTATGATCCTATGGCACAAGAACTCACCCTCACGTTGCGCTCCGATTCCGCTAAGCGCGATGGCGCTGTGTGGTTTCGCTTGCCTGGAAGTTGGGAATACAACACCGCAACCATTGAGGCTAGCAATGCACTTGGTCAGCCCGACCTCTGCTTGGATAACATGATTCGCTTCCCTGAAGCAAAGGTCACTCCTGGTAAGACCTACACGGTCACCCTTAAGGCAGCAAAACGCTTTAATGATAATTGCCCAGCCTGCGAAGAACACTAATGGATCCATTGCGTGCCTCGGTTACACCGCGGGCACGCTCAATTTTGGAGAGATGTAAGATGGATGAAGCGCTTGATTTCATCACACAGTTAATGGAACGTGGCGGCCCTGTCATGTGGCCCATCGCGCTCTGCTCCCTCATTACAGTCATCGTCTCCCTACGCAAAGCGCTTCAATGGACCTTCATGATGTTGCATGCGCACGTAGGGGCAAAGATGTGGAGCGATGCGTTGAAGACCTTTGCACAAGGTGACACCGAAGCGACACTTGCAGCCCTTAAGCAATGTCACTCACCATATGCGCCCTTGTTAACCCAAGCGCTTACGCATCCCGATCTTCCCTTTGCAGAAGCGCTTGAAACCGTGGCACGTACCTATGTTCGTAAGCTTGCCGTAGGATTGGGAATCTTGGATACAATTGTGACCCTCGCACCGATGTTGGGCATCTTAGGTACCGTTACGGGAATCATCGACTCCTTTAACTTGATGGGCGCTGTGGGTGCAGATGACCCTACGGGAATTGCCTCAGGCATTGCAGAAGCGTTGATTACAACTGCAGCAGGGCTCGTTGTTTCTATCTTAGCCCTCATCCCCTTAAACACGGGACGCATTTGGCATAAGACGCTCACCACAAATGTGGAAAACGCCATGACGGCTATTGAAACTGCCGCGCGAAAGGCGTAATCAGTATGAAGTTGTCCACAGACGAAGCACCGAAGGCACGCGTGGAGATGACGCCCATCATGGACGTGGTCTTCCTTCTGCTCGTCTTCTTCATCTACGCCTTCATGACCATGACGGTGCAACGTGGCATTAAGGTGGACCTCCCCAAAGCTGATGGCGTTGTCAACAAGCAACAAAACATCCGTCTTGTGCTCACAGCAGAGGATGAACTCCTTTTAGATGGACAAACGCCTATGACGCTTGAGGCAATTGTAGACTCCACGGTGTTACGTTGCGAAACGCTTGACCTACCCGTTGTTATCAGCGCAGATCGTCAAGCACATATCGGTGTCGCACTCGAACTAATGGCAGCACTCCGTGCGAAAGGCATTAGCAAGATTACCTACCAAGTGGAAAAGGCCCCCTAACCCTTCTTTACTATGCAGGTTACGCTTCCCTTTCATCCCCTAAAATACGTCCTGTTCTGGCTATATGCTAGCGTACGGGAACTCTTTTGGTGGAGTTTAGGTCTTTTGGTGCACCTGCTTCTCGTGTTACTCATTCTCAATCATTTCTACGCGCCTAAACCTGCGACAGCGGCGCCTGAACTCATCGTAGAAACGCTTGAGCTCACACTCGCAGAGGTTGAGAGTCCCATTAGCACTGACGCAAGTACGCCTGAAATTGTACCCGCTGCGCAGCCCGTGCCACAACCCGACATTGCCCCCTACCTTATGGCGCCCGATTCGCCCATTGCATTGCCTGAGTTTCCTCCGCCAACTGCAGAACCGCTTCCCAAGCTTAGTGGCCTCCCTATCCCAGAGCTTCCCTTGCCTGCGCTTCCAGACCAACCCACAGACTTACCCAAAATAACCCTTCCGCCACCACAGTTACCCCCCACGCAACCCTCTGCTCTGCCGCCACAACAGGCTTCTGGCGCCACAGCACGTGTTGAACAACCAGAATTGATTACCGATCTTTCTGCCTTACAGAAGTCCTATCCTGCGATTGCACGACGGAAGGGTTGGGAAGGTACTGTCACCCTTCGCCTCACCATCAATGCCAAGGGACGTCTTGAAAAGACTGAAATCATCGAAAGTAGTGGCTATGATGTGCTTGATAATGAAGCCGTAAAAATGATGCGAAAAGCACGTTTTCGAAATGGCCCTGGCGAACTCATTCAATCTGTTTCCTACTCGCTTGACGCGCAAGGCTCCCGCTTAAAACGTTAACCCTCTTCTTATTACTTTGGGCACAGCCTCTATGAAAAACGACATTCTTACCGTTACCGACTTGGTCATTGAATATCCTCGCGCAGGAAAGCCTCCCTTTCGCGCAGTAAAGGGTGTCTCCTTCAATGTCTTTGAAAACGAATTCTTTGGCATCGTTGGAGAAAGTGGATGTGGTAAAAGTACGGTTGCAAAGGCTCTTTGTGGCCTGCTTCCCATCACAGAAGGCTCGGCTACCTTCAAAGAAGTACCAGCACATGCCGTTCAGATGGTCTTCCAAGATGCCGTAGGGTCTCTGAATCCACGTATGACTATTGGCCAAACACTCTCCGAAGTCCTCACGGTTTATCACCTTTGTAAGAAAGAAGAACGCGCAGAGAAAATCGCTAAACTCCTTGATGAAGTGGGGCTTCCTGCAGAAGTTGCACAAGCCTACCCGCGCGAACTCTCTGGTGGTCAATGCCAGCGCATCTCCATTGCGCGCGCCCTTGCGATGAATCCACGCGTCATTATTGCCGACGAACCCGTCTCCGCACTTGACGTCTCTGTGCAGGCACGCGTCTTAAATCTCCTTGCAGACCTTCGTCAAAAGCGTAACCTTACCATTCTGTTGATTTCTCACGACCTCGCGGTGGTGCGCACTGTCTGCGATCGTCTCATCGTTATGAACGCTGGCGAAATTGTTGAACGTGGTGATGCGAAGGAACTCTTCGCTAATCCCCAACACCCTTACACTCAAAGCCTTCTTGCGGCAGTCCCAGATATCGCAGAAGCATACTAAGAAAACGCTGCGCTGAACGTATACATCATTCCGCGCGTCCTCATCCTCACAAGAAAACAATAAAGCAAAAAAATAGGCGGTGTTTTGCAACACCGCCTATTTTTAGTTGATGAGAGGCTCAATTAGGCCTTGGTCACGCGACCAGCCTTCAAGCAGGAAGCGCAAACCTTCATGTGGCAAGTCTGGCCGTTAGGCTTACGGACGTGCACATTCATCAAGTTAGGTTCAAAGCGACGCTTAGAGATACCGGTCGTGTGCAAACCGATGCCGCCCTTGACCTTCTTCAAACCGTGACGCACAATGCGGCAGCCAACCATAGGCTTCTTACCGCAGATTTCGCAGATACGGGACATGATGTTTTCTCCTTAGAGTTAAATAGAGTTGAAATTTGTTCAAGGCTTCAAAAACGTCGCCATACGAAAACGTTCAGCAGAGACTTCCGTGTGATCCACCGGCTGACGAGGCTTATCCGAAATAACCGCTTGGCCCTTTGCCGTCGGCTTGAGCTCATCGCGCAAAGCCTGCTTCACAGCGTCCAAACCAGGTGTCCCGTCTTCAATCAACGAGAGTTTAATCGGCGTAATACCCGTTTCAGCTACGAAAGTATCATAATGTTCCTGAGCAGCTTCTTCATCCATCTTATTGGCAATCACCAATGCCGGACGAGCCGCCAATTCAGGGTCATAGTTCTCAACTTCCGCACGCAGAATACGATACGCATTCTCAGGAAGGTTTTCGGTGTCTGCCATATCCAAGACGTAGACCAACATCTTCGAGCGCGAAATATGACGCAAGAAGGTCAAGCCTAAGCCCACGCCATCCGCAGCACCTTCAATGATTCCAGGGATATCTGCCACGCGAAGCGTAGCATAATCACCATAAACCACCGTGCCGACAATAGGATGAAGCGTTGTAAAGGGATAATTGGCAATCTTCGGACGAGCCGCACTCATCGCTGCAAGCAAAGAAGACTTACCCGCATTGGGGAAACCAACCAAACCTGCATCAGCAATCGTCTTCAACTCAAAACGAGCCATAAACGATTCGCCTTCGTCACCAGGGATGAACTTTTCAGGAGCCTGATTTACAGAACTCTTGAAGTGCACATTACCCCAGCCACCGCGACCACCGCGAGCAATGACCATCTCTTCGCCGTGTTCCAATACTTCACCGAGGAAAGCCCCAGTATCCACATTGTACACTTCCGTGCCACAGGGCACGTCAACAATCAAGTCTTCGCCATTGCGGCCGTGCATCTTCTGCCCGGTACCGTTGACACCATTCTCTGCGAACAGACGCGGTTCGTAAAACACGCGCAACAAACTATCAGCATGCGTAGAAGCACGCACAATTACGTTGCCGCCACGACCACCGTCACCCCCGTCAGGGCCGCCCTCTGGGACATGCGATTCACGACGGAAGCTACCGCTGCCATCGCCACCGCGTCCTGCGCGCACCTCGGCTGTTGCCGAATCTACAAAGGTTCTGGTTTTCACCGTTTCTGTCCTAGTACAAATTCCGAAAAATTACTGAGCCACTTCAGGAAGGGGCTTCACTGCAACGACTTTGCCGTTCTTCTGGAACTCAACAACGCCGTCAATCAACGCAAAGAGCGTGAAGTCGCGACCGCAGCCAACGTTTGCACCAGGTGCAAACTTCGTGCCACGCTGACGAACAATAATCGATCCGGCGGTGACAACCTGACCGGCGTAACGCTTGACACCGAGACGCTTAGAATTGCTGTCGCGGCCATTACCAGTGCTACCTGCCATGATAGTATTCCTTTCCGGACTTTAAGCAATGGACTTAATCTTGAGAACCGTCAATTCCTGGCGGTGACCGACGCGGCGTTCATAGCCTTTACGGCGGTTCTTACGAAAATGAATCAACTTGTCGCCGCGCTTGTGACCAAGAACGGTTGCGACAACCTTAGCGCCCTCAACCGTGGGCATGCCGATCTTAAGCTCGTCGCCAGTGTTCAAAGCGAGAACGGAGGTAAGCTCGATATCCGCGCCGACTTCGCCGGCCATGCGGTTGACTTCGATAACGGTACCAACTGCCACACGGCACTGGACGCCACCGGCCTCAACGACTGCATATGCTTCCATGAGATATGTCCTTTGTTGTGTTTAAAAAGCGTTTTCAATGCCCCTGTGGCAAAGAAAGTGGCGCATAAGATACCGAAAAAAAAGCCTTCCGTCAACAACTTTTTACAAATGCGCGTTTTTAAAAAGTTATAACATATTGAAAAATGAATGAGATACGCTTTGCAAAAAGTTAAAACTATAAATCATAACTCATTGAAACTGCGTTACAAAAAACATACTTTTAACAACCATTTCTACCTCTATATCATTTGTACATGACGCAATCCCAATCACATATCCTCAACAATACAAGACCATAATATACAGCGACTCCAATCAATAAAATAAGAATCACCTCACACATCATATAATTTCGCACCCTAACACCATATGATTTTATAATTCAATAATTATATGAAGCGCGCTTCTAGAATTCAGTCAGATCAACTAACACCTCAAGTTAAACAACTCATTCCGCCATTCAAACGCTTGCTACGCCCCTGCATACAGTTATTACAATCTAAACTCACCCCTCAAAATTTAATTCCGCATCTCCCCATCAACTATGCGATACTATGCACACACCTTGGGGACGCATCTCCGCAACGCCCCAAGGCTCAACCCAAACCTTGCGGAGAACAAACTTAAGAATTTCGTTTCGCGCACTTGCGCCTTTGGTTATAGGCTATATGAATGCCATAGATGACCTTCAGAAACCCTTTATTGAGTTCTCATTCGCCATCGTAAGGCACTCTCCACCTATAAACAGACAAGTAATGCCAAAACGAATCCAACCTTGACCCGATTGTCAAGGATAGGAGGAATGCCATGTTTTGCTTCCAATGTGAACAAACAGCCTGTGGCACTGGATGCACCCGCCGTGGTGTATGTGGAAAAGATGACGCCGTCGCAACCCTACAAGACGCCCTCACTGCTTCCCTCATCCACCTCGCACAAACACTCCCAAACACCGACGCCACACGCGTAGCGCCACTCATTGAAGACGCGCTCTTCACCACCATCACTAATGTGAGCTTTGATCAACGCCCCACGCGTGACCTCATTGAGCAAATCAATATTCTCGCTGGTACGTCCCTACCTGAAGATCAACGCCACCTCAATACGCTCTGGAACGCCCCTGAAGACGAGCGCTCCCTCCGCGCCACCCTTCTCTTTGGCCTGCGCGGTATGGCAGCCTACGCCCATCATGCTCGTATCCTCGGTTGTAGCGATCCTGCGATTGACGCATTCTGGCTCAAAGCTCTACGTACGCTCGGCACCCCAACGACCGCAGAAGACCTCCTTGCCCTTAACCTGGAACTTGGCCATCTCAATCTCCGCTGCATGGAACTCCTTGATCAAGCCAATACCACAGCTTACGGCAATCCTGTCCCAACGTCTGTTAGCATGACCATTGAGCCTGGGCCCTTCATCGTCGTTACAGGCCACGACCTCCACGACCTTGCCATGCTCCTTCCCCAAGCCGCCGAACACGGCGTAACCGTCTATACCCACGGCGAAATGCTTCCTGCTCACGGCTATCCCAAACTCAACGCCTACCCTAACCTTAAAGGCAATATCGGCACCGCGTGGCAAAACCAACAACGTGAGTTTGACGCCCTTCCTGGTGCGATTCTCTACACCACCAACTGCCTCATGCCTCCGCGCGATAGCTATAGCGACCGCATCTTCACCACCTCTGTTGTCCGCTTCCCAAATGTTGCTCACATTGAGACTAAAGCCGATGGCACCAAAGACTTCACTCCGCTCATCCAACGCGCCATTGAACTCAAGGGCTACACCACCCCCTACCAAGGTCACGGCATTAATGGTGGCACTACACTCACCACAGGGTTTGGACACGCCACCCTTCTCGCCCACGCCCCCGTACTCCTAGAAGCCATCCAACAGGGCTCCGTACGCCACATCTACCTTGTTGGCGGGTGTGATGGAGCCAAGCCCGGACGTAATCGTTACACAGAATTCGTTCGTAACCTCCCGAAAGACACCCTCGTACTAACCCTGGCATGCGGGAAATATCGTTTCAATGACCTAGACCTAGGCTCGATTGGACCTTTCCCTCGCCTCCTTGACATGGGGCAGTGCAACGATGCTTATGGTGCAATCAAAGTCGCGCTTGCCCTTGCAGAAGCTTGCAACTGCAGCGTCAATAACCTTCCCCTCACGCTCGTCCTCTCTTGGTACGAACAAAAGGCCGTATGCATCCTTCTCACCCTCCTCGCCCTCGGCGTCAAAAACATACGCCTAGGTCCCACCCTCCCAGCCTTCCTCTCACCCGCCATCCTTGACCACCTCGTCAAAACCTATCAAATCCAACCCTTCACTGAAGGCTAACCCCTTCTAAAAAGGTAACCACAGCGGACTGTCTCAACAGCGCCGCTGTGGTTTTTTTATTCCCCAAAAACCTAAAAAACAAGCTGCAAAATATAGGCACTTCAAGTGTCATAAATATGCTAAAAAACGCTTGCTTTTTCTTTATTTTTTTGCTATTTTTACTAGGTTATATTTATGGACGTATTGTCTCTAAATATCGTCAGTTGCTGATTCGCGATACAGCTGTCTACTGTCGCTCAGCAACTCGGCATGCGCCGGGATGGAGGCCGTTGGAATCGGCCACATCTACTCTTCGGAGATCTTGTAAGCGTGAGTTTACAAGACAGTGAAACCCCCTCAGTGAGGTGTCAGGCATGGCCAATGACAGTAATTACGTATTCGGCAAGTTGAAGCCGGCAACCGAGCCGCCAAACTTGATTGAAATCCAGACGAAGTCTTTTGCAGACTTCTTGCAGTCGGACGTTGCGGCAAGTAAGCGTACGAACAAGGGTCTTCAGGCGATCTTCAAAGAAGTCTTCCCTGTTGTGAGCAAGGATGGTCGTTTTACGTTGGACTTTGTGCGTTACAATTTGGAAACGCCCCGTAAGACGGCTTTTGAAGCTTTGCGTGATGGTGACACATTCTGTGCACCGTTGCATGCAACGTTCCGCTTGAAGGACGGCGATGAAATCCGTGAGGATGATGTCTTCATGGGTGACATTCCGTTGATGACGCGTGACGGTGCATTCATCATCAATGGCGCAGAACGCGTGGTTGTTTCGCAGTTGCATCGTAGCCCAGGCGTGTGCTCTGAAAAGACGCCGCACGCAAATGGTCGTGAATTGCACTCTGTGCGCATTATCCCTGACCACGGTTCTTGGATTGAAATCCAGTTTGATGCTTCGGATATCATGTGGGTTTACTTGGATCGTCGCCGCCGTACGCGTAAGTTCTACGTGACGACCTTCCTCCGTACGCTCGGTTATAGCACGGATGAATCGATTCTCAATCTCTACTATACGTTCCACACCATTTCTACCGCTGACCACTGGCCGGAAGATGAATTGGCTTCTTTCGTGATGAAGGATGACTTGATTGACATCAATTCTGGTACGGTTTTGGCACGTCGTTACGATCCCGTGACCTCTGCATTGGTGGAAAAGGCTGCCAAGGCTGGCATCCCGATGTTTGACGTGGTAGATACGTCTTTTGACAAGGGCCTCTTAATTAAGACCTTGAAGAGCGATCCGACCCACAGCGAAGAAGAAGCAGTTCGTGACATCTACCATCGTTTGCGTCCGGGTGATCCTGTGACGGATGCAAATGCACGTTCTTATGTGCGTTCTCAGTTCTTTGATGCTCGTCGCTACGACCTCGGCTATGTGGGCCGTTATAAGGTCAATCAGCGTTTGGGCTTGATGGACAAGGTGGATTTGAAGCTCCGCGTGCTCTCTGAAGATGGTGTGGAAGTGGTGGAAGCGCTCCGCTTACTCCTCAACATCACCGCTGGCCGCGAAACCGTGGACGATATCGACCACCTCGGCAATCGTCGTATCCGCACGACGGGCGAATTGCTCGAAAACGCTTGCCGCACGGGTCTTACGCGCACGGAACGTTTGATTCGCGAACGCATGAGCTCGTTTGACAACTCTCAGCATGGTGGCGTGCTTTCCCCTGTTCGCTTGGTGACTTCCAAGTCCCTCTCTGCGATGATTCAGGACTTCTTCGGCCGCAGCCAGCTTAGCCAGTTCATGGATATGACGAACCCGCTTTCCGCGCTCGCGCATAAGCGTCGTCTCTCTGCATTGGGCCCTGGTGGTCTTTCTCGTGAACGCGCAGGCTTTGAAGTGCGCGACGTTCACCCGACTCACTACGGCCGCATCTGCTCGATTGAGACGCCTGAAGGTCCAAACATTGGTTTGATTTTCTCGCTCGGCATCTACGCGCGTATTAATCAGTATGGTTTCATTGAAACGCCTTACCGTGTGGTGAAGGATGGCCAGGTCACGAATGACATTCTCTACATCGATGCTGATGAAGAAGAGAAGTATGTGATCGCTCAGGCAAATGCACCGCTCGATGGCGACAATCGTTTCGTGAACCCGATTGTCAAGGTACGTCGTCGTGGCGAATTCATGACGGCTTCTCCTGATGAAATCGATTTGATGGACGTGAGCCCGATGCAGGTGATCTCGATCGCCACGGGTTTGATTCCGTTCTTGGAACACGACGACGCAAACCGTGCACTCATGGGTGCAAACATGATGCGTCAGGGTGTGCCGTTGATGCGCACCGAACGTCCTCGCGTGGGTACAGGCCTTGAAGGCATCGCTGCAGCAGATAGCTGCGTGACCGTGCTCGCTGAAGAAGACGGCATCGTCGCTTATGTCTCCGCTACGGAAATCATTGTCTCTAAGGATGGTAAGTACAACCAGAAGGTGCGCAAGGGCGAAAAGGTCCCGGGTTGCCGCCGCTATGTGCTTGAAAAGTTCCGCCGTTCGAACGCAGGCACCTGCGTAAACCAGAAGCCGATCGTGAAACTCGGCCAGCCGGTGAAGAAGGGTCAAGCTTTGGCTGATGGTCCTGCTACCGACAATGGCGAACTCGCACTCGGTAAAAACCTCCTCGTGGCCTTCATGCCGTGGCGCGGTTTCAACTTCGAAGACGCTATCCTTATTAATGAACGCTGCGTGAAGAACGATACCTTCACCTCAATTCACATTAAGGATTTTGAATGCGGCGCTCGCGATACGAAGCTCGGTCCCGAAGAAATCACGCGCGATATTCCCAACGTCGGCGAAGATATGCTCCGCAATCTTGGCTTTGACGGCGTGGTCCGCGTGGGTGCTGAAGTGAAGCCTGGCGACATCTTGGTCGGTAAGATCACCCCCAAGAGCGAAACCGAACTCACCCCTGAAGAACGCCTCTTGCGCGCCATCTTCGCAGAAAAGGCTGCAGATGTGCGTGACACCTCCCTCAAGGTCCCGCCGGGAACGAAGGGTATCGTCATGGACGTTCGCGTGACCAACGCAGACGCTGGCGCTGTGGCAAAGGGTAAGAAGGCTGCTAAGGCCGTCAAGGGCATCTTGATGGACGATGGCGAAGAAGCCCTCTCCTATTTGGAAGATTCCGCAATGCCTGCAAACTCTGCAGACGTGGAAGCTCGTCGCGTGGAAGATATCCGTAAGCGTCGCGAAACGGCAATCTTTGATGACATGGCAAAGACCTTCTCTGAACGTCTCTTGCACGAAAAGCTCCCTGTGGACATCAAGGACATCAATGGCGAAGTCGTCATTCCGAAGAATCGCAAGATTTCGAAGAATCACTTGGTCAAGCTCGCTGAATCCCATGACCGTCTCCAGCACCTCATTGAACTCCCTGAAATTCAGGCCTTCATCCAGGACGTGAAGAATCTCTTCATTCCGCGCTTTGCAGAATTGGATATGATTGGCATTGAAGGTTTGGGCGAAGATGGCTTGGTGGACGAGGATCGCGTTGTGAAGCAGGTGCGCGTGTTCATCGCCGAAAAGAAGAACCTCTCGGTGGGTGACAAGCTCGCAGGTCGTCACGGTAACAAGGGTGTGGTCTCCCGTATCCTCCCTGACTGCGATATGCCCTTCTTGCCCGATGGTCGCTCGGTCGACATCGTACTCAACCCGCTCGGCGTGCCTTCTCGAATGAACCTCGGTCAGCTCTTTGAAACGGTTCTCGGTGGCGCTTGCTCCGAACTCGACATGCACGTGAAGACGCCTGTGTTCGATGGTTGCCAGGAAAGCGAAATCGACGAACTCTTGGCTAAGGCTCGTCAGCACCAAGAAGAATCCGCATTGCCGGGCTCTGTACCGTGGATCAGCCCTGATGGTAAGACTCAGCTCTTCGACGGTTTGACTGGCGAACCCTTCGGTCAGCGCGTGGTTGTGGGTACCATCTATATGTTGAAGCTCCACCACTTGGTCACTGACAAGATTCACGCACGTGCAACTGGCCCCTACTCCTTGGTCACCCAGCAGCCGCTCGGTGGTAAGGCTCAGGCTGGTGGTCAGCGTATGGGTGAAATGGAAGTGTGGGCATTGGAAGCTTACGGCGTAGCCTATGCCTTGCAGGAACTTCTCACCGTTAAGTCCGACGACGTGACTGGTCGTACCCGCATTTACGAAACCATCGTGAAGGGCACCAACACGCTCGAAGCCGGCACGCCTGAATCCTTCGCAGTGCTCCGCAGCGAATTGCGCGGTCTCTGCTTGGATATGAAGCTCCTCGGCGGCGAAACAGAAGAGGAAGCGGAAGTCGTTGATGCATCCGCTGCACCTGCTGTTGTCACCCCCACTTTATCTTAATTTCCCGGAGGATCTCTCATGGCTTATGCTACATCCAAGGATATTTTTAACCTCTCGGCGAGCTCTCAATACGATGCAGTGAGCATCGTGCTCGCTTCGCCCGACACCATCCGCGCATGGTCGCACGGCGAGGTTAAGAACCCCGAAACCATTAACTACCGCACCTACCGCCCTGAGCGCGATGGTCTCTTCTGCGAACGCATCTTCGGCCCTACCAAGGACTGGGAATGTAACTGCGGTAAGTACAAGCGCATCAAGCACAAGGGTATCATTTGTGACCGCTGCGGCGTGGAAGTGACCCAGGCTCGCGTTCGTCGTGAACGCATGGGCCACATCGAGCTCGCAGTGCCGGTTAGCCACATTTGGTTCTTCAAGTGTAACCCTAGCCGCATCGGTGCGATGTTGGATCTCCCCTCCTCCGTGTTGGAACGCGTCCTCTATTACGAAGACTACCTCGTGACCGACCCGGGCGAAACGCCTTTGAAGGAACATCAGTTGTTGACGGAAACCGAATACAACGATGCAATTGATAAGTATGGTCCTGACGCTTTCGAAGCAGGCATGGGTGCTAGCGTGATTCGCACCTGCTTGCGTCGCCTTGACCTTGACGAAATCAAGGCCAAGCTCGAAGAAGAAATCGAAAATACGCGTTCGAAGCAGACCCGTAAGAAAATCACCAAGCGCATGAAGATTGTCGAAGGCTTCCGCCTCTCTGGTGCTAAGCCCGAATGGATGATTCTTGAAGTGCTTCCTGTGATTCCGCCGGAATTGCGTCCGCTCGTGCCGTTGGAAGGTGGCCGCTTTGCAACCTCCGACTTGAACGACCTCTATCGTCGTGTTATCAACCGTAACAACCGTTTGCGCAACTTGCTCCAACTCAAGACGCCTGACGTGATTATTCGCAACGAAAAGCGCATGCTCCAAGAAGCTGTGGACGCCGTCTTTGATAACGGTCGTCATGGTCGCCCTGTGGCAGGTGCAGGCGGTCGCGCACTCAAGTCTCTCAGCGATATGCTCAAGGGTAAGACTGGCCGTTTCCGTCAGAACTTGCTCGGTAAGCGCGTAGACTACTCTGGTCGTTCTGTAATCGTGGTGGGCCCGAATTTGAAGCTCCACCAGTGCGGTTTGCCGAAGAAGATGGCGCTCACCTTGTTTGAACCCTTCATCATTCGTCGCCTGAAGGAACTCGGTCTCTGCCATACCGTTCGTACGGCTAAGAAGATGATCGAACAGCAGAAGCCTGAAGTGTGGGATATCTTGGAAGAAGTGACCCGTGGTAAGACTGTGATGTTGAACCGCGCTCCGACGCTTCACCGTCTCTCCATTCAGTCCTTCGAACCCGTACTCATTGAAGGTGAAGCAATCCGTCTCCACCCGATGGTGTGTACGCCCTTCAACGCAGACTTCGACGGTGACCAGATGGCAGTGCACGTCCCCCTCTCGGTGGAAGCACAGCTCGAAAGCCGCCTCTTGATGCTCTCGACCAACTCCATCTTCTCGCCTGCTAGCGGTGACTCCAACAAGACCCCGACCCAGGATATTGCATTGGGTTGCTACTTCTTGACGGCACCTTCTCAGGCTGACAAGAATGCGAACAAGCCTTTGGGTAAGGGCGCACAGCCTGATCCCGTGAATGACCGCCTCCCCCTCTTCGGCTCCGCTGACGAAGTCATGCTTGCCTTCAACGATGGCGCACTCTCCGTGCACGATCGTATTTGGTTCCGCAATCCTGACTATGGCATGGCAGACCGCAAGAATGGCGATGCCACCTCCAAGGTGATCATCACCACCGTTGGTCGCGTGATCTTCAACGAAGTTTGGCCAGCTGAAATGGGCTTCTGGAATGACAAGGTCACCAAGTCCACGCTCGGCAAGTTGATTCTTGCCTGCCACCAGGCAATCGGTCACAACGCCACCATCACGATGCTTGACCAGCTCAAGGCGCTCGGCTTTGAATGGGCATGTCAGTCCGGTGCCTCCATGGGTATTAAGGATATGATTCGCCCCGCTGATAAGAGCAAGATCGTTGAAACTTCCGAAAAGGAAGTGCAGAAGGTCCAGAAGCAGTACAGTCAGGGTGTCATCACCGAAGCAGAACGTAAGAGTAAGATCACCGACATTTGGTCTTCTGCTACCGAACGTATTGCAGACTCCTTGTACAAGACCATTGAACAGAACATCTCGCCTGAAAACAAGAACCCGTCTGACATCAACCCGATCTACATGATGGCTGACTCTAAGGCTCGTGGTTCTCGTACGCAGATCCGTCAGCTCGCTGGTATGCGTGGTTTGATGGCTAAGCCGAATGGTGAAATTATCGAAACGCCGATTACTGCATCCTTCCGTGAAGGTCTCTCGGTGCTCGAATACTTCATCTCCTCTCACGGTGCACGTAAGGGCTTGGCAGATACCGCATTGAAGACGGCAGACGCAGGTTACATGACCCGTAAGCTCGTGGACGTGGCTCAGGATGTGATCATCACCCAGCAGGACTGTAACACCATGTCCGGTATTGAGGTGGAAGCTGTGGTTGAAGGTTCTGAAGTCAAGTTGCCGCTCTCCAAGCGCATCATTGGCCGCACCTCCCTCTACGAAATCCGTCATCCTCGTACGGGCGAAGTGATTGTCCCTGAAAACGTGGAAATCACCGAAGACTACGCCAAGGCTGTTGAAGACGCTGAAATCGAAAAGGTTTGGATCCGCTCTGGTTTGACCTGCGCTTGCAAGCATGGTATGTGCGCAATGTGCTATGGCCGCGACCTCTCCACGGGTAAGACCGTTGAAATCGGTACGGCTGTGGGTATTATCGCTGCTCAGTCTATCGGTGAACCTGGTACCCAGTTGACGATGCGTACGTTCCACGTGGGTGGTACGGCATCGACGGTGGCTGCAACCTCCGATATCATCCTCAAGACAGGTGGTACGGTGCGTTACCGCGGCTTGCGTACGGTGACCACGGAAGAAGGCCAGATCATCGTTCTCAACAAGAATGGTACGATTGTCCTCACCGACGAAGAAAACGTTGAATTCGAAACCTATCCGATTCAGATGGGTGCAACGCTCTTCGTGGAAGACAATGGCACCGTGGCTGCAGGTACCAAGATTGCTGAATGGGATCCGCACGCAGTACCGATTATCACTGATGCAAAGGGTCTCGTGGTTGAAGAAGACTTCGAAGAAGGTATCACCATTAATACCGAAATCGATGCCACGACGGGTGCACGCAAGCGCACCATCATGGATGCTCGCTCCAACCTCTATCCGCGTATCATCATCAAGCAGTTGCCTGATGTCAACGTCGAATTGCTCTCTGCAAGCGATATCGCTAAGCTTCCGACCCTCGGCGTTTACTCCATCCCTGCTGGCGCTAACGTGCTCGTCTCCGATGGTGAAATTGTCAAGGTCGGTGACGCTCTCGCGAAGACCGCTCGTGGTGAAACTAAGACGCGCGATATTACCGGTGGTTTGCCTCGCGTGGCAGAACTCTTCGAAGCTCGTACGCCCAAGGATGTGGCTGAAATCGCAGAAATCGACGGCGTTGTTGACTTCGCTGACAATGAACGCGGCAAGCGCGTCTTGATCATCAAGGACGAAGCTACAGGTCTCTCCGAAAAGCATCTCATCCCGATGGCAAAGCAGATTGTTGTCTTCAAGGGCGACCAGGTCAAGCGTGGCCAGCCGCTCACCGAAGGCTCCAACTCGCCTCAGGAAATCTTGCGCGTTTGCGGTGCTTCTGAACTCCAGAAGTACTTGGTGAACGAAGTGCAGCAGGTCTATCGTTTGCAGGAAGTGCAGATTAACGACAAGCACATCGAAATCATCATTCGTCAGATGTTGCGCAAGGTGCGCATTGACAATCCTGGTGACACCGACTTCCTCTATGGCGAACAGGTTTCTCACCACATCTTCAAGGAAGTCAATGACCGTATGGCTGAAGAAGGTCGTCGCCCTGCTGAAGGCAAGCCGGCCCTCCTCGGCATCACCAAGGCTTCGCTCGAAACGGACTCCTTCATCTCCGCAGCATCCTTCCAGGATACTACGCGCGTCTTGACGGAAGCTTCCACCATGGGTCGCGTGGACGAACTCCGCGGCTTCAAGGAAAATGTCATCCTCGGTCACCTCATCCCTGGCGGCACGGGCTTCCCGATGCACCGTTATGTAAAGTTGGCCACTTGCGGTACGCCCATTAGCGCTGAAGAAATGGAACGTATCTACGGCAAGAAGGATGAAAACGGTATCTCTACCGATAGCGTTGAAATCCCTGAAGAAGAAATGCGTGAAGATCCTGAAGCACTCTCTGACTTGAAATCTCCTGAGGAAACCTACTCTGAAGACGAATATGTCAATGATGACAACAATATGTTCTCCGTTTACGACACCAACGAAGATGATGAAATGAACTAATTCGTTACAGTCTTATCAAACAAGCGAGCGCTCTTTTGGGGCGCTCGCTTGTTTTTATAGGAACGTCCGTCTATCTATAACAATATCTCTAAGTCTTTTTACAATACACCCTTAGATTGAGTCAATTGGGGTGAGACTCCTGGTCATGTAAAAAGACGTCACGCGATAAAGGGAGCATGACGCATAGAATAAAAAGGATACTGAAAGCCCTGATTAGGGCAAGAGATTGCGGGCGATGGTCTGCCAATTGTAGGTTGTTTTCGCCGTATCAAACAACGGTGAAAAGTGTGTTTCACGCGCCTCTGGCGTGAGCGAAATCAAAGATTGAAGCGCTTTTGCGAGCGCAGGTACAGAGATTTCGGTCCAATAATCACCCAAGACCTCCCACGGCGCGCCCTTTGTACAAATCACAGGCGTACGACACCAAAGCGCCTCTGCGACAACAATACCGAAGTTTTCACTTCGCGTTGGAAGAATAAAAATGGCGGCCGACTTGAGCAGTTTAACCTTTTCTGCGCCATAATACGGCGGAAGAACGCGCACTTGAGGCACTTCTGGCACGGTGTAGCCGTCTGCAGGGCCCGCAATGAGAAGTTCCCAATCTGCAGGAGGGTTGAGTTGCTGCCACGCGTCTAAGAGCAAATCAAGGCCTTTTAAAGGGTGCAAGCGACCGAGATAGAGTACTGTCTTGGTGCGCGGCTGCTCAGGTACTGCGTCAAAAGCGACGTCATCTACGCCATTGGGAATGATGCGAATAGGTGGACACGCCTTTCCAAGCGCGTCTTTCATCCATGCAGCCTCTTGTTGGGCTGTCGCGTGCAACCACGCGGCCCGACGTAAAAGCGCGCGATCAAAGCACTGCCATGCAAGCCATTTGCGTCCTTTGCCATAAGCGCGACGCACAGGGTCTAAACACCCTTGTGGTGCGACGCTGTAAGGAATACCGTACTTTCGCGCGCAAGCCGCGCCCCACCACACAGGGAAGGTCCAACAGGAATAGATGTACAGATGCGTTACATCGCGCAATGCGTGCGGCAAATCCCGCCACATTTCCCATGAAAAATAGAGTACATGCGGTTGGCTACGCTTAAAAATCCGGACCTGAACGCCTACCTTTCGGCAAGTTTCCACGAGCGGATGTTCACGTTGGCCACCTAAAAAGAAGAGTGAGACTCGAATACCTTGCTGAGCCTGCGCGAGCGCAGTGGCGGCAACCAATTCTGAAAGACCGCCACCATTTGCCCAACATCCCGCCACGAGATGGGCGAGATGAGGTTGCTTTTCAGTTAATGTTGGCTCTGTCATGGCTTACCCACAGTCAATCAACGAATGTTTCTTCGCACAAGTCGCATCGCAGTTACTGCCCAAAAAGTCGCAAGTTACAACCGCTCCAAATTGCATAATCTGCTTGGCAAAGGTGCTGAAACTTCGTTTAAACGCGCTTTAAACGCAGGTTTTACGCTTCGAAGTAGGTGTACCCACGCAAACCATTGGCGTAAGCCGTTAGGATTTCACGACGTTCTTCTGCGGTAATGGTACGCTTTTTCAAGGCTCGATCTGTCAAACGACGGAAGCGCGAAACAAGGTCGGAGGTGTCATATTCCACATAGGAAAGCACGTCACCCACCGAGTCACCTTCTACTTCTTCAGAGAATTCAAGCTCCCCATCATCGTCTAGGCGAATCGAAACAACATTGGTATCGCCGAAAAGATTGTGCAAGTCGCCCAAGGTTTCTTGGTAAGCACCCACCAAGAAGGCTCCCAAAATGTAGGATTCCTCCTTCTTCAGCACATGCAAGGGCAGCGCACGTTTCACATCGTGCAAGTCAATAAACTTATCAATCTTGCCATCGCAGTCGCAGGTAATGTCCGAGAGATGCGCAGAGCGCGTAGGACGTTCGCAGAGACGATGGATTGGCATGATGGGGAAAAGCTGATCAATCGCCCAAGAGTCTGGCAACGACTGGAAGACGGAGAAATTGCAGTAGTAGATATCTGC
Source organism: Candidatus Spyradenecus sp. (assembly GCA_045634445.1). Classification (GTDB taxonomy): domain Bacteria; phylum Verrucomicrobiota; class Kiritimatiellia; order RFP12; family DVOR01; genus Spyradenecus. Next base: position 25,543 of record JAZRAG010000046.1, read on the forward strand.
CATCGCTTCATCCAAACCACGCAAATCTTCTGGAACATACTTCAACTTCGGCACTTCGGCGCGAATACGCGTCAAGATTGACCAGAAAACGCGGTCAGCTGCAGCATGTTGGCGGAGTGTAATCAAGCCCTGCTTAAAGGCTTTATGCACTTCTTCACGATAGTAAAGCGCATCGTTAAAGTATTCTGGCAGGTTCTTCGTGCGCAAATGCTTGGACACGTCTAAGAGATTGGCAATGCACTCTGGAAGCGAAGCGTCATCTAAAACAGAATCATGCTCTTCGTCATTCACTTCAAAGCCAGCTGTAGCAAGCACATCCACGAGCAAAACCGAGTAATAACCAATCAAAGCGCGTCCCGATTCACTAATAATCGTCGGATGCTTCACGCCTGCATGATCACACGCATTCATGATGCCTTCCACCACGTCTGCGCAGTATTCAGAAATATCGTAATTTGCGCTGCTTTCGAAATTCGTGTGACTTCCATCGTAGTCGATTGCCAAACCGCCACCGATATCAAAGATGCCCATAGGAGCACCCTCTTTCACAAGCCCCACATAAAAACGCGAAGCTTCCTTAATCGTGTCACGAATATCGCGAATATTCGGCACCTGCGATCCGAGATGATAATGCAACATCTCCAAGCAATCTAAGGAATTCTCAGCGCGTAAACGGTCAATCAACTGAATCAACTGCCCCGAGGTCAAGCCGAAAACCGAACGGTCCCCGCCGCTCTCACTCCACTTACCGCCAACCTTACTGCTCAACTTCACACGCACACCAATGCGCGGACGCACATCCAAACGACGCGCAGTCTTCAAAATAATCTCAAGCTCTTCCAAGCTCTCTAAGACCAACATCGTCTGAATGCCCATCTTCAAAGAAGAGAGCGCCAACGAAACAAATTCCTCGTCCTTATAACCATTACAGACAATGTACGCATCAGGATCATGCATGTAAGCCAAAGCCGCAATCAGCTCAGCCTTAGAGCCAGCCTCCAAACCATGGTGATACTTGCGACCATACGTCACCACATCCTGGACAGCCTGCTGCTGTTGGTTCACCTTAATGGGATAAACGCCACGATACACACCCTGATACGCATAATCCTTAATTGCCTTCGCAAATGCCTCATTAATGCGTTCAATACGCGAAGCCAAAATGTCACTAAAACGCAACAATACCGGCAAACTCATCCCACGATCACGCAATTCATGCACGATATCCTGCAATTTCACTGCAGTATTCGTAGCCCCATGCTTCAAGCAAACCGTAGCAAAGCCATCCGACGAGACGCCAAAATAACCACTTCCCCATGCGTCCACACCGTACAATTCAGCACTTTTAACAGTATTCCAACCATTAAATGCGTCCGTTACGCCTTTCGCCATCTTCACTTCTCCGATTGTGCGACCAACTGAATCAAACTTTAACACGCTGTATGTGAGCAGCACGTACAAACAAAAAGTATAACATATATAAAAGAGTAGCGCCCCCTTTTTCAAAGAAAAAACATCACCTAAACCCCAAGTAGCATCCTATCATTTCACCTACGCACCCTTCTTCCAACATGTAACAATTTCCCTCCTTTTTAAAACAACCCTTTTTCAACTTCAAAACAAGCCTTATTGAAAATCAAAATAACCCTTTTTGAAGATCAAAACAAGCCTTTTTCAAAATCGGGTCAAAAGTCCTTCAAACTTACCTTCAAAAAACACTTCAAATGCTTGAGCAACAGACTTTTGCCATGTAAAGTCAACCCCTTGTTGTAAAAACAAAAAAACTCGGGGGAAGCAAGATTATTCATCCCACTTCCCCCGAGAAAAACACCTACGGTTGGGCACTCTATAAGGTTTAATGCTTCATTTTTAACAGTTGAGATTTAAAGCCTTAACCTTTATGTTTTGTGACCAAAGGTCTAGTATCAATCTCATTTTCACAATGTGCCCAAGTTTCGGTATTTTTG